>CAIYNT010000260.1 GCA_903927605.1 uncultured Holophagaceae bacterium | reverse complement strand
GGTGGTTTCCTGGTCCAGGTCGAAACCAGGTCCGATGTGGATGGCGGCGTAGAACAGGTTGTCGTGACCGGACCCGTCACTGAGGGCAGGGGCGCATTTCATAAGGTAGGCGGTGGCCCGCTTGATCTTGGCTGACTGAGGGACTCCTGCGTCGCTCTTGGTGATGCCTGCCGCCGCACATGAAGCATGAGCCCGCTCTGTTCCGGGGGGAAATGCCGCAGCAATCTCTTCCTTTGTGTAACGAGGGCCATCTGAACTTAGCAACTTGACCATCCGCCCCGGCAGCCGCTTCATGTGGGCGAAACCCGGAACCCTCATGACACGGGCGATCTCGCAGACCTTCGGATCTGCACCATAGGGTTCAAGAGCCTCTTGGATCCCCATCAGTTGGAGTTCATGGTGCCTGAACCCCTTCTCCTTGTTCAGGCGAATGCGTGTGTTGAGCACCCAGTAAAGGTGATGTCCGCCAGGTGTCTTGACTACGATGGTCGGCTTGAGGGGGAGGCTCTCGATGGCCAGGGGCTTGGTGGCAAGCTTGTCGTCAAGATCAGCCCAATAGGCCCGGATGCACTTGATGTGGTTCTTTTTCGCACCTTTTTGATCCGTTTCGTTGACGGACGCGAAGACGCCAGCTCCTTCTAGATTGAGGTCAAACAGATCCTCTGCGGCAAGGCTCAGGGCCAAGTGTTTCATGCTGGTCAAGTCGCGTTCCGACTTTCGTTCCGAGCCAGTGCGTTCCTTCCACTCGATAGGACTAGCCTCAGGGAAGGTTCGGAAGGAGATGGTCTTGTCCTTGGCGGCATCCTCCTCGCAGTTCAGGAGCGCGGCGAGGAATGGTATGGCGTGGTCCTTGAGGCGTTCTTCGATAGGTGGCATTGGCATGGTTTTCTCCTTGGATTTGGGTAAGACGAAGTCCTGTCCCTCTCTTAAGGGAAGTGACCGTCTTGCGTTCGTGATTGGTTCCGTGTGCCCCGGCTGGGGATTCCTGCTGTGCTGTGGTCGAACACGCGATCCGACAGCTCTCGGGGCGTCACGGACTACTTCGGACTGGGGATTCTCAGCGGTGGGCATCCCCTGATGGGGGAGGTCTTGGGAAGTTGGTGCTGTAAGGCGTCGTGGTTGGCATTGCTTCTCTCCTTCCCCCTACATACAGGCCGATGAAGCTACGTCTTAGAGCTTTCTGAAAAAATTTGCAGCCTCCACCAGTTGTGGATCCGAGAAGCCGTGGACGGATGGAATAACTCCTTCTGCTGCTTCCTATACAGGTCACTTCAAAGTTGCTCTAAGTCCTACCGCACTGGGGGTGTATGTAGGTGGAGGTAGCAATGGCACGTTCAAAGGAAGTCACCACCAAGAGGTTCAAGGAGGGGCTTCGAGAGGTTGGCAAGCCCAGGCGGCCAGTGGCGGAACGCCCGGCCCGATAACGCTCTGCCTGCCAAGGCTCCCCACCCCCAATCGCACTCTTCTCCAAGGCCATTCGATGTCCACTCACTCCTCCCCGAAGATCCAGATCGAGTCGAAGTCACCCCGCCGGACTCGGCAGCAACCGATGTTCAAAGCGCCCCGCAGCCCTCATTCCGAAGTCATTCGGCGGTGGCTCATTCGCCTACGTAGGGCTCTCCCTCGTCCATTGACCTTCGAGTGCCACCAGCCGAAGGAACAGGAAGCCCTGTGCCTCCGGGAGTATTTCAAGTTCACCCGCTTCCCTTCGGCAGCCCCCCTGTCGTGGGAGAAGCTGGACCACTATGTGGGCATCGCCAGCCGGGTCGAAGATCCCAACGGTGGCCTACTTGAGCTACCGGACACACGCCCCCTTCAATGCCTGCGGAAGCTCTCCGATCTCTGTGGGTTCAGCGAACTCGAACACCAGGTGCTGGTCTGGACCTACCTGGTCGGGTTCGAGGAGGGCCTCATTTTCATCAACGCGGGAATCAAGCACTACCGTCGCCTGGATCTTGTCGCTCTCCTAGCGAAGACGCTTGGTGTGGAGCCGGGTGACCTGGAGACGGTGCTTCGGCCCGACGGCCCCCTGGTGGTGAGCGGCCTTCTCCTGACCGATCTCTCAGGGGATTGGGGGGAGTGGCTGGATTTGTCGCTGACCCTACGCCATGGCCTCTACCTGCCTCCGGAAGATCCGATGGACCTACTCAGAGGCTCCCTCGATCGAGCCCCGGCACCCACTCTCACGGTTTCGGATTTCCCGCACCTCGGACCCCAGATCGAGATCATGACGGCCTACCTTCGTGAAGCCCGGGCAGGTAACCAGAAAGGCGTGAACATCCTGTTCTATGGCCCTCCTGGCACCGGCAAGACTGAACTCGCTGGAGCCGTGACCGAGGAGCTTGGCCTCAAGCTCTACTCCGTCTCCCTCACGGATTGCGGTGGTGATCCCCGAAAAGCCTTGGGTCGACTTCATGCCTTCAGCACCGCCCAGATGGCCCTCCGTCAGGCCGTGGATGCCGTGCTGTTGTTTGATGAGATGGAGTCATCCTTTGCAGCGAGCGGGGAAGCCAGGGATCCCAACCTGGCCGGGTTGAAGGGATGGCTGAACCGTAGCCTGGAGACGAACCCCGTCCCCTGCCTGTGGTGCACCAATGCCGTCGAGGATCTCGACCCTGCCTTCGTCCGCAGGTTCGACCTCACCCTTGAAATCAGCATCCCTCCCCGAAGCGTCAGGCGGTCCATCCTGGATCGGTATCTAGGGGATCTACCCGTAAGCCCGGCAGTCCGAAACCATCTCGCCGCCCATGAGGCACTGCCTCCGGCTGTCGTCGCCCGCTCGGCTCGGGTTGTAGCCCTGGCGGGTGCCGGAGTCCCTGGACTTGATTGTGGTCTGGCCTTCACCGATGTCGTGAACCAGAGCCTCCAGGCCATGGGTGGCAAGGCCCTGAAACCCACGCCCCTAACCGAGGAGTTGCCCTATTCCCTGGACAACCTTCAGGCAGACCTGAGCCTTCGTGAAGTCGTGGATGGATTCAAGCGGAGCCCCCGTGGGCGGGTTTGCCTGTATGGCCCTCCTGGCACGGGCAAGACGGCTTTCGGCCACCACCTGGCGGAAGCCCTTGATCGTCCGCTTCTCGTCAGGCGGGCCTCTGACCTTCAGAGCAAGTGGCTCGGCGAGATGGAACAGAACCTAGGACGGATGTTCATGCAGGCCGAACGGGAGGGTGCAGTCCTGCTACTGGACGAAGCTGACACCTTCCTTCGCGACCGTCAGGGGGCTGAGCGTAGCTGGGAGGTGTCCCAAGTTGCCGAACTGCTGACCCAGATGGAGGCATACTCTGGCGTGTTCGTGGCCAGCACGAACCTACTCGATTCGATGGACCCTGCGGCCCTGAGGCGGTTCGATCTGAAGATCCACTTCGGCTACATGAAGCCCCATCAAATCCTGACCATGTTCAAGGAAGTATCGCGGACCCTGAGCCTGGAGCCGTCAGGAGAAGCTCTACCCCTCGTCCAAGGCATGGCCTCCCTGACCCCTGGCGACTTCGCCAACATCGTCCGGCAGTCCCGATTGTCACCGCTCATGTCGGAGGGTGATCTGGTTGCCAGGCTCCAGACAGAATGCAGGCTCAAGCGGGATGGAAGGAGGCGGGCCGTTGGCTTCTGATGGTGGGAATCGAGAACACCCGCAATGCCCCAGCCGGGAGGAAGACCAGGCTTTCCACAAGGTCATCAAGGATTTCAAGGCGAGGCTGGACCCTATGGCATTCACCGGTGAGGTCGGCATCGTGGTGGCCATCATCAATCTCGGTTCTCCAGCCGGGAGGAAGACCAGGCTTTCCACAAGGTCATCAAGGATTTCAAGGCGAGGCTGGACCCTATGGCATTCACCGGTGAGGTCGGCATCGTGGTGGCCATCATCAATCTCGGTTCTCCAACCGGGACGATTCCCAGCCAGCGGGAGGCTCTTGAGGCAAAGGGATTCACATGCCAGACCTTGGAGGCTCACAGCGTCCAAGATGCCCGCCGCCTCATTGTCCTGCTGGCTGGGTTCCCGTGTGCCGAGGACTACAGTCATGCCCTCAGGCCCATGTTCCCAGGGCCAAGTGGTTGGTTCTCAGTCCACACCGCAGGTGGGGAGGCTGCTCACCTTGTTCGGCAGCATTGGGGCATGGTTCTTGGCGGCCAGACCCCGGAGCGGGGCGCACCTGATTGAGACAACTTGGGCACTTCGCCGCTACGCCAACCAGGTAAGGCGTAGCCACCTAAATGCAGGTATGCTGCGGTTCTACGTCGAATTGAACCGTTTCAATTTTGGGCACTCTCGCCTGCCATACGACGTCACCATCACGTCGCATTCGGGAGCATTTTTCGACACCTTCCACGCCGTCCGGGCAATAAGGGAAGAGGCCCGCAAACCTAGTGTTGGCGGGCCTCTTCTTGTTGGTAGCGGGGGTAGGATTTGAACCTACGACCTTTGGGTTATGAGCCCAACGAGCTACCGGACTGCTCCACCCCGCGGTAGGGACTTGAGTGTAGCAGGGAATGTGGGAACGGCAAGGCGGCTGTTGGTATGCTCGACGAAGGTTCGGGAGGTTCGATGGCGCGCCGTCTGGTGGCTCTGCTGGTGATGTGGGCCGCCATCGGTTTGGCCGCGAACCCGCGAACCTGGACCACGGAAAAGTGGTTCGACAAGCCCAAGTCGCCCAGGATCGCCAACTACCGCATTGAGGCGACGCTGGATTTCGAGCACAAGACGCTGGAGGGGCAAGAGACGCTGTCCTGGCGGAACACGGGCACTGCGGCCACCCAGGAGCTGCCGCTGCATCTCTATCTCAATGCCTTCAAGGGGCCTGAGAGCCTCTTCATGAAGGAAGGGGGCGGGAAGCTGTGGTCCGATCGAAGGGAAGCTATTGCTGAACCATCCGCCTGGGGCTATTGCCGCCTCCTTCGCGCCCGGATGGAGGGGGGGGACCTGGATGGGCACAATGGAGAGGACGAGACCGTCCGCTGGCTCAGGCTGCCCCGGCCGGTCCTTCCAGGTGAGACCATCCACCTTGAGATCACCTGGGAGAACCGCTATCCGAAGGTGCTCGCCCGCAGCGGCTGGTCCGGGACCTTTCTCATGTCAGGCCAGTGGTTCCCCAAGGTCGGCGTCTACCAGGGGGACCGCTGGAACTGCCACGCGTACCATGCGAACACGGAGTTCTTCGCGGACTTCGGCGTCTACGACGTGGCGCTCTCGCTGCCGAATGCGCTGGGCCTCGCCCATACGGGCACCCAGACCAATTTCGTGACGGAGATCGAGCAGGACCCCAAGCGACCCCTGAATGTCATCTGGCGCCTGCACGCGGAGGATGTCCATGATTTCGCCTGGGCCGTGATGCCCGAGGAGAGCTGGCGGAAACCGGCGATGTTCGAGTACCGCGGCGTGCAGGTGTTCTACTACCTCAACGGGGCCAATCGCGGCAACCTCCAGCGGCAGCGCCGCGCCGTAGAGAATGCCCTGCGCTGGAGCGAGGGGTGGTACTTCAGGTACCCCTATCCGACCCTGACGGTCATCGACCCGCCGAAGGATGCGAGGGGGGCCGATGGGATGGAATACCCGACGCTCATCACGGCCGGCTCGGTGGCTTTCGATCCCCTGGGGGTGCGCCTGGCACCCGAGGCGGTGGCCATCCATGAATGCGGCCACCAGTTCTTCTACGGCATGCTCGCCAGCAACGAATTGGAAGAACCCTGGCTCGATGAGGGCTTCACCAGCTGGTTCACCCACAAGGTCATGGAGCGCAGCTACCACTCGCTTTTGGGAGGCCGGCGTTTCCAGGTGGGGACCGACTTCTTCTAATGGGCCGGGTACTGGTCCCAACCCTCCACCGATCCCCTCACGCGGAGCGGATTCAGGACGGTCGACTGGAGAGGCTACCGGGTGTCCGCCTATGACAAGCCGATGCTGGTGCTGAATCAGCTGGAGGCCCTGCTGGGACGTCCCGTGATGGAGCAGGTCATGCGCGCCTACGCCCAGGAGATGGCCTTCCATCATCCGAATCGGCTGGACTTCAGGCGCATCGCCGAGCGGGAATCAGGTCGGGACCTGAGCGCCTTCTGGCGCGATTTCGTGGAAGGGACCGAGGTGCTCGACTACGCCATCCACGAGGTGAAGAGTCGGGATATCACTGAAGGTGGGTGGCTCTTCTCGGACAAGGCGCCGGTCTTCGCGGCCCCCCAGCCGGCGGCGCCCGGCCGCGTCGGGTCCATCACCCTGGAACGCAAGGGCGGCCTCAGAGCTCCCATCACCCTGTGGGTGCGACTGGAGAACCGGGAAGAGCAGCGGCTGGTGTGGGATGGCCAGGACCGCTGGATCACCTACGAGTTCGATTCCCCGGTGGCTGCCGCGGTGCTCGATCCGGATGGCAACTACCCCATGCTGAAAGACCGCCTCCACGCCAGCTATACGCCCAAGCCCGTGCGGCGGGGCTTCCACTACTGGGCCCAGATGGTCTGGGGCACGGTGGCGGGGTGGATGCAGGGCTGCGGGATCGGCTGAACTGGGCTCTAGGTTCTGGGCTGTGGGAAACACTTTCTGATGCGGCCTCTGGCCGCGCCATGGTTGGCTTTGGGCCGTTTGCGACTAGAGCGCACGATGGAACGGGTGTCCCACAACCCACAGCCCACAGCCTATGGCCTATCCGGCGCCGCGTCCCCCATGCGGACGGCCTTGATGTTCCCCATGGCGTCCAGCTCGATGAGGATGGGGAACCAATCCAACCCCAGGCTTTCAAAGGCGGCCCGGCTGGGGGCAAAGTAGGCGGTACGACCGGCCAGCCGGAGTTTCTCCGCCAGCGCCTGCCCTTCGCTCAGCAGGGGGCCGGCAAGGCTGGAATCACGCGCGTCCAGACCCCCGGAAGCGCTGGGAATGATCCAGCTGGTGCCCATCGGGAACTGTGGGAACGAACCATCTTCTGTGGGGCAGAACCAAATGCGTGTGCCCCCCAACTCATCCAGCCGAAGGTCGCGGTACTCCAGCGCGGGCATGGCCCACAGCCGCAAGATCGGCGAAGGCCCGCCCAGGAGTCCGAAAAGTCGCTGAAAGCCCTTCAATAGATCCTCCGAATTTGCGCCCGCAGCGGATCGAATGTAGGAGAACCGGGACTCGTCCTGTTCCGCCAAAGCCCAGCAGAGGGCATGGCGCAGGGCGTAGCCGCGGGTCAGGGCCGGGCCCGCACCCAGGAGACGGTCTTCCCAGGCCCGACGCAGCGGCCCGTCGAAGCTGCCGTTCCTCACCTGCAGCTGCCCCCAGCGCCACAGCGCCAGGGCGGTACCGGCCTCGCGGATGGGCAGGGCCTTCAGCGCGCTGCCGACCTGCTCCTTCGGTGCCTGCAGGAGATGCCGCAGGGCCTCAGCTTCCTTGCGCTCGGGGCTCGTGGCAAAGGGATTGGTGGGCAGATCGTGGGCTGGGTCGAAGGTGGCGGCGGCCCGCAGCCACTGGTATTTCAGGATCGCCGGACCCTTCAGCTTCGGCGCCGAGGGAAGGGTTTGTCCCCAGTCGTAGGCTTCAAGCAGGGCGTTTTCCGCCTCCTGGCTGGAGGGTGCCGGCGTGGCGATGGTGGGTGGGGTTTGCTGTGGTGGTAGCGGCATCGAGGCTCTCTTGATGGCAGAATGGTCCTCCGCATCATACGGGAGTCTCCTTGCCTGCACCCCCTTTGACCCTCACCCCCCGCGAGTGCCTCGTGGTGGCCCTGGATGTCCCCACGGCCAAGGAGGCCCTGGCCATGGCGGACCGCCTCTCGGGCCGGGTGGGGATGCTCAAGGTGGGGCTGGAGCTCTTCTGTGCTGAGGGGCCGTCTTTCGTGAAGGAGCTGCAGGCGCGGGTCCCGGTCTTCCTCGATCTGAAGCTGCACGATATCCCGACCACGGTCCGGCGGGCCCTGGAGGCCTTGCTGAAGCTGGATCCGCGCCTCATCGATGTCCATGCCCAAGGGGGGCCCGCCATGCTGGAAGCGGCGGTGGAGGCCGTCCACGCCCATCGGGCGGCGGGGGGGCAGACGCAGCTGCTGGCGGTCACAGTGCTCACCAGCCTGGACCGGGAAGCGCTCGCGGCGCTGGGTCATGCGGGGCAGCCCGAAGACCTGGCCCTGGCCTACGCGAGGCTCGCCCAGCAGGCCGGCTGCGATGGGGTGATCTGCTCGGCCTGGGAGGCCGCCGCCATCCGGCAGGCCTGTGGCGAAGGGTTCCACCGTCTGACGCCGGGCATCCGCCCGGCCAGTGCCGCCGCCCAGGATCAGGCCCGGATCATGACCCCGGCCCAGGCCCTGAAGCAGGGCTCGACCTGGCTGGTGGTGGGGCGCCCCATCACCCATGCGACGGACCCCGCGGCTGCGGCCGAGGCCATCGTGGCAGAAATGATGTCCTGATGTCCGCTGGATCACCCCTCGTCTTCCGGCCCTCCTTCGCCCAGCGCGCCATGGCCATGCTGCTGTTCGCCGGCTCCTGGCTGGTGGGGGTGCGCGCCCTGGCCCAGATCATGGAGCGACTGCCGGTTCTGCGCACTTCGCTGAAAGTGGCCGAGTCCGCCGGGGAACCCACCTGGTCTTTCTGGATCGCGGTCACAGCGGCCTTCGGCGCCGTGGTGGTTGGCAGCCTGCTGCTGCTGGGGACCCTGCTCGGCGTCCTGATGGTCGAGGGCTCCCAGGTGCTGGTGGATGAGTTGGGGCTGTCCGTGGAGCACAACGCCCTCCCGGCGCCCCTGGCGCGGAAGTTCGGGGCGGGGAGGCTGCTCTGGAAGCAGGTGTCGCGCCTCGAACGGTCCGGCCCCTTTTTCGTGCTGAGCGGCGGCGGCGAGCCAGGGCGCAGCGATCGGAAAGAGCCGAATCTCCGCATCCTCCTGGTCGATGAGCTGGAACGCCTCATCCTGACCATCCTTGAGCGCAGCCCGAACCTGAAGCACGAAGAGTGATGCCATCCCTGATGGAGGTGTTCGGCTTCATTACGGGTGCGGCCTGTGTGGCCCTGCTGGTGCGCCAGAACATCTGGAACTGGCCCGTGGGCATCGCCAACAATCTGGTGTTCATCGTGCTGTTCTACCGCACGGGCCTCTACGCGGACATGGGGCTCCAGGGATTCTACATCGCCATCTCCATCTACGGCTGGTGGAGTTGGCTCCACGGGGGACGGGACCACGGCGCCCTCACGCCGAGCCGCGTGAAACCCGCCACTGGAGCCCTGCTTGCCCTTGCGGTCGCCGCCATGACCGTTCTCCTCACCTGGGTGCTCCGCCGCTACACGAACAGCACCGTGCCCGTGCTGGATTCACTGATCACCGCTCTGAGTCTGGTCGCCCAGTTCATGATGACCCGCAAGTGGCTCGAGAACTGGCTGGTGTGGATCACGGCCAACTGCCTCTCGGTGGGACTGCTGATCTACAAGGGACTCTACGTCACCAGCCTTCTGTACCTCGTGTTCCAGGTGCTGTGCGTGATGGGCCTGATCGAGTGGTGGCGGGCGCTCGGGGAGCCGGTCGAAGCTACCCTTTCGGCCGATTGAGGTAGGTCTCGGCGCCCTTCATCTCGGCAGTGGGTCCGTGCGCGGGTTTCTTCGCACGGGTGCGGCCGCGCTGGGGGCCCCACAGGCCCGCCAGTTCCGTGGCCTCGGGGTTGCCCGGCGCCAGGGTTAGCACTTCGGCCAGGTCGGTGCGGGCCCGGTCGACCTGTCCGAGTTTTTCGCGCAGCAGGGCCCGCTTCAGGAAGCCCCAGGGGTTGGTTGGCTCACGGGCGATGACCTCGGCATACTCGGCCTCGGCCTCCATCCAGCGGCCCTCGTCTTCCGCGGCCTCGCCGCACAGCAGGTTGGTCACGGAGCAGAAGCCCAGCCAGCGCTTCTGCTCGGCGAACTCGGCGGCGGTGAAGCGGGAGTTCGCCTTGGCCCGCCGGGCCGCCTGGTCCAGGTGCCGGAGGGCCTTCTCCGTATGGGCATCCACCCGGGCGAAGATTTCCGCATCGCCGCTGGCCCGGTAGAAGTCCCGCTGGATCCGGCCCTCTGCGCGGTACTGATCGAACATCCGGGTCCCCGGATAGAGGGCCAGGGGGCTGACCTGGCAATCGCTGGGGCGGGTGTAGCGGATGAAGGCGGCGCTCTCCTCCACATCGGCCCACGTTTCACCGGGGATGCCGGTGATGAGGTAGATGCCCACGTTCATGCCCACCTTGCGGACCAGGCCCAGGGCCCGCCGCGCATGGTGGAGGTCGGTGCCCTTGTCCAGCAGGGCCAGCACCCGCTCGCTGCCGTGCTCCACGCCGAACTGCAGGAATTCGCAGCCCGCCCGCTTCATGGCCACCAGGCGATCCTCGTCCACCAGGTTCACCCGGCTCTGGCAGTTCCACAGGGGGTGCAGGCCGCTCTGCTGGATGCCTGCCATCAATTCCAGCACCCGGCCCCGGTTGGCGGTGAAGGTGTCGTCGCGAAAACTGAAGTAGGTGAGGCCATGTCGCTCGCGCAGTAGGCGCAGCTCACGGAGCACCGACCCGGCGCTGCGGAAGCGGATCGATGTGCCCCAGAATTCCGGGGTGTTGCAGAAATTGCAGGTGGCCGGGCAGCCGCGGCTGGTGCTCAGGTAGGCCAGCTGGCCCACATCGTTAAGGAAGTCAGCCTCCAGGTGCTCGGCGGGGATGCCAACGGCATCCAGGTCCTCCAGGGGAGGCTGGGGCAGGGTGGGACCCTCGCGCAGGATCAAGCCCGGTGTCCGCTTCCAAAGCTCCGATCCTGGGGCGGACGCCAGGCGTTCGACGATCCCCAGGAGGGCGGTCTCGCCTTCGCCCTGCACGATGGCGTCCAGGGCCGGACAATCCTCGAAGACCTCCTCAGCCAGGTGAGTGGGATGGGGGCCTCCCGCCAGCAGGATGGCCGAGGGACAGGCCTCCCGGGTCCAGGCCAGCAGTTCGCTGGAGCGCTTGCGGTTGAAGGTGAACATGGAGATGCCCACCACGGCCGGGTTCTCGGAGCGGAGGTAGGCCAGCACCTCCTTGCGGCCCTTGCCGCTGAGATTGGCGACTCGGCAGGGGAATGAGCGGGACTTGAGCGTGGCCTGCAGGTAGCCGAGACCGATGGGGAGGAAGGTCATCCACTCGTCCCCGAAGCCACTCCGGGGGGCGCTGTAGGCGAGAAGGGTCCGGGGTGGTGGGGTCATGGGGCGGAATTCCAGGGCTTCCCAGTCTACGGGCGTCATCGGGGCCTCGGCGGGTTTTGTTAGACGCTCCAAGGGACCCCTTGCATGATGGAAGCAGAAACCCCCTTGGAGGCGCCTTGGTCGGCAACCTGATCCGGAATCCGGAGACCATCACAGAGATCTTCAGCCGCGCCTGCGAGCGGCGCGAGATGCTGATTCTGGTCACTCCCTACCTCCGGTTCGAGTCCTCCTTCGTCAAGTTCGACAAGGCGGAGATCCAGGTAGCGGCCACCATGGGACGGGAAGATGCCACCTACGGGCTGCGGAGTTCGGAACTGAAGATGCGGTTCCCGCACGGCATCAGCTTCCTGGAGGCGCCCACGGCCCTGAAGGGCTTTGGCATGTCCGATGGCCGCCGGACCCTGCGTCTGTCGGTGCCGGAGCTCCTGCAGGAAGAGGACCATCGGGGTGCCTACCGTGTGGATCGGGTAGGGAGGGTGCCGGTCACCTTCAGCACCCCCAAGTACGACCTGATCACGGGAACGTTGGTCAACATCAGCACCACGGGCGCAAGGATCTACAGCCCCCGCGACTTCGTAGAAGGGGAACTCCTCCTGGGCGATGATATGGCCGTCACCATCCAATTGACGGACCTCATCCGGATCAACACCAAGGTGAAACTTCGACACATCACAGGCCGGACTTTCGGCGTGGAGTACCGACCCCAGCTGGACGAACACATCCTCCACCCCCTCTCCCGGTGGGTATTCGAGAAGCGGGAGGAGGATCTGGAACGCATCACCCGTCGGGGTGTGGAGACCGCCGTACCTGCGGGGGTCATGCCGGCTCCGGCGGGTCAGCCAAAGGGACTGGTCCTGGTATCGGGGGATGCGGCCCTGGAAGCCATCCTTCAGGACCTGCTGGGAGGCCTTCAGCCCCTGCGGCGGGTGCCCCCCACCATGTCCGCCGTGAAGGAGGCCTTCAATCAGAGACCTGCCCTGGTGCTCTACCATGTGCCCAGCCTCAGCCTGGACGAACGCCGGCGGCTGAAGGCCATGGTGGAGCCCCTGCAGGGGCGCGTGCCCTTCCTGCTGCTCGGCACCGCGGTCGAAGGAGGTACCCTCCTTGAGCTGGGCAGTGAGCTGAAGGCGACTGTCTCGGTCGTCTTCAATCCTGAACGGGGCATCTTCTTCCAGCGCCTGGTGCAGGGCGTGCTGAGGCGCCTCTATGAAGGTGGCGAAGCGCCCATGGCGCCTGTGGAGCCCGAAGCGCCCTGACGGATGTCAAGGCTCGTCCGGACGGAGTTGGACCGGTAGAATCAACCTTCCGGAGCCTCCATGCCTGCTGCCCACGAACCGGCCGTCACCGAATCCCTAGCTCTGGAGTTGGGGTTGTCGAAGGACGAGTGGCAGGTCATCCTGCGGCTCCTCGATGGCCGCCTGCCCACCTATCCCGAACTGGGCGTGTTCAGCGCCATGTGGAGCGAGCACTGCTCGTACAAGTCCAGCCGCATCCACCTGAAGAACCTGCCCACCGAAGGCCCCCGGGTCATCGAAGGCCCCGGCGAGAATGCCGGTGTGGTGGACATTGGCGACGGCTGGGCCGTGGCCTTCAAGATGGAGAGCCACAACCACCCCAGTTTCATCGAACCCTACCAGGGCGCGGCCACGGGCGTGGGCGGCATCCTGCGCGATGTGTTCACCATGGGCGCCCGGCCCCTGGCCAACCTGAATTCCCTGCGCTTTGGGGAACTCGATGCCCCGCGCATGAAGGGCCTGGTGAAGGGCGTGGCGGCGGGCATCGCGGGCTACGGCAACTGCATGGGCATCCCCATGCTGGGCGGTGATGCGGGCTTTGATGCCAGCTACAACGGCAACATCCTCGTGAACGCCTTCACCCTCGGCGTGCTGCGCAGCGACCGCGTCTTCAAGGGCTTCGCCTCCGGCGTGGGCAACAAGATGATGTACATCGGCTCGAAGACCGGCCGCGACGGCATCCACGGCGCCAGCATGGCCTCGGCGGAATTCGGCGAAGGCAGCGAGGAGAAGCGGCCGACCGTGCAGGTGGGCGATCCCTTCACCGAAAAGCTGCTGCTCGAAGCCTGCCTGGAGATCTTCCAGACCGACTGGGTCATCGGCATCCAGGACATGGGGGCCGCGGGCCTCACCTCCAGCAGCTTCGAGATGGCCAGCCGCGCGGGCACGGGCCTGGAGATCCGCCTGGACCAGGTGCCCATGCGCGAGGAAGGCATGATGCCCTTCGAGCTCATGCTCAGCGAAAGCCAGGAGCGCATGCTGCTGGTAGCGCGGCCCGGCTGCGAGGCCAAGATCATCACGGTGCTGCACAAGTGGGGCCTCGATGCCTGCGTGGTGGGCGAGGTCACCGACAGCGGCCGCTTCATCGGCAGGTGGCACGGCCAGGCCGTCATCAACCTGCCCATCCAGCCCCTGGTGGATGCGGCGCCCAAGTACGACCGGCCCCGCCAGCGACCGGGATATCTCGACGACGTGAACGACGCCCCCCTGCCCGCGGACCTCAAGCCGACGGAGGTTGAACGCACCCTGCGCCAGCTCCTAAGGGCGCCCACCGTGGCCAGCAAGCGCTGGATCTTCGAGCAGTACGACGGCACCGTGCGCAGCAACACCCTGCTGGGCATGGGCCGCGGCGACGCGGGCATCATCCGTGTGAAGGACGAAAAGGGCCAGGACACGGGCAAGGCCGTGGCCATGAGCAGCGACTGCAACAGCCGCTTCTGCTACCTGGATCCCTTCTGGGGCGCGGCCCACGCCGTGGCCGAGGCCTGCCGCAACCTGGCCTGCGTGGGCGCTGAGCCCATCGGCCTCACGGACTGCCTCAACTACGGCAATCCCGAGAAGCCCGAGAACATGTGGACCTTCGAGCAGGGCTGCCTGGGCATCCGCCAGGCCTGCCTCGCGCTGGACGTGCCCATCGTCAGCGGCAACGTGAGCCTCTACAACGACACCGAAGGCCAGAGCATCTTCCCCACGCCCATGATCGCGGCGGTGGGCCTGGTGGAGGACTGCGCGGGCCAGGTGGCCGTCAATGCGCCGGATGCCACGGCCCTGTCCAAGGTGGGCAACCGCATCTGCGGTTCATCCTTCCGTTCAGCTCACGACGGCATCTTCCTACTGGGTGAGACCCGCGACGAACTGGGCGGCAGCGAGTATCTGAAGCTCCGCACGGGCAAGGTGCAGGGCGCCTGTCCCGAGCTGCGTCTGGACGAGGAATTGCGCCTTCAGACCTGTGTGCGCGAAGGTATCCGTCTGGGCCTCATCCGCAGCGCCCACGACACCAGCGAAGGAGGCCTGCTGGTGACGGCGCTGGAGAGCGCCTTCGGGGCTGACGATTCGGGCGCCTCCGGCACTGGCATGGGCTGTCAGCTGCTGCTGAGCCGTGGCGCGCTACGTCTCGACAGCCTGCTCTTCGGTGAAACTGCGGGTCGCATCGTGGTGTCTGTCAGCCCGGAAGGCGAAGGCAGTCTGGCCACACTCTGTGCCACCCACCGGGTGCCCTGCGCGAAGATCGGGACCACCGGTGGGATGCGGGTCGCCCTCGCCGTGGATGGCCAGCCCCTGCTGGATGCTGAGACCGCGGAGTTGAAAGGACTGTACCTGAATGCCCTCGAAAAGGCCCTGAGCTGAATCCGGAGTCCGGTTGCGCTAAGCCCGGCACATTCGAGAAACGATCGCTCATGTTCCCACCCGGTCAATCTCCTCAGCCTCCCCTCCTGTTTCTGGCATGCCTCCTGGCAGGCTGGGGTCTCGGCAAGCTGCATCCTCTCGCCCTCGGTCTGCCAGCGACCCCGCGGATGGCGTTGGGAATCATGCTTCTGCTTCTGGCGGCCATTCACGGTGGGTGGGGACTGCTGACCTTCAAGCGTATGGGCGCGACCCCGAAGCCGAATGGCGACGCCACGGTGCTTCTGACCTCCGGCCCTTTTCGCTGGTCCCGAAACCCGCTCTACCTGGGCCTTTCGATGCTGCTGGCCGGATTCGGGGTGAAGCTGGATTCCGCCTGGATGTTGGTCATGGCACCTGTGCTGATTCTGCTGCTGGACCGACTCGTCATCGCCCGGGAGGAAGTCCGGCTGCGCGCCCAGTTCGGCGAGGAATACGTCGTGTACGCGAGGCGGGTCCGGCGCTGGCTGTGATTCCTCATGACTCGGCCCGCAGGAACCCGTAGGAATGGACTAGATACCCATGGCCGCCGGCGCCTTCAGCTTGCCCAGGATCTTCCGCATCAGGGCCTCGTCGGCTTTGAGGGTCGCCCTGAACGCTGCATGGTCCGTGTGGTGGATCTCCCGCCGGATGTCCTCCAGATAGCGCTCAAGGAGTCCAGCCAAGAGTTCCGTTTCCTTGATGTCCAGGTAAAGCTCCATCGCGACCTCCTGCCCAACCCCTGCCATGTATTTCGTGCGGGGTACTTCAGCAGGAAATATCGGTCCACCAGAACCCTCCCGCCAGCTTATCCCCGCCCGAGGATTCGTGCCGGCAGGAGGAACAGGGCCCTCACGAGTCCGAACGCGCCTTCCACGGCGAAACCCAGGAGGCGAAAGGGCAGGAGCAGCAGCCAGATCAGCGGGTAGAGGAGCAGCGCCAGGAGAGCCAGCGGCCAGCAGACCACCAGCAGGATCAGCCAGAGCAGGAACGCGGCCATGGGAGCCTCCCCGAACTGAGGATCGAGCAGAAAGGGCCCATGTGGAGGCCTTGATCGGTAGACACTCCTCACGAGCCGGTGTGTGGTCGTTGGTATGATCCATTCACCCGTCCGAGGAATGGCCATGCAGCTTGAAGATGATTTCCTGGTCCTCGATCGCCGAACCTTCCTGGGGGTGGGATTGGCCACGGGTGTGGCGGCGCTTGGGGGCACTGACCTGAAGGCGGCTTCCCCGACAACAGGGCTGGTGCTGAAGGAAGCTACCGTGGAGGGCCTTCAGGCAGGCCTGACTGCAGGCCGATGGACGGCGGTGGACCTGGTGCGGGGGTACCAGGCGCGCATCCGCGCCATCGATCAGGCGGGCCCGAGACTGAACTCGGTCATCGAGCTGAATCCGGAGGCCCAGGTCATCGCCCGAGCCCTGGACGCCGAGCGGAAAGCGGGGAAGGTGCGGGGACCCCTGCACGGCATTCCGGTGCTCATCAAGGACAACCTCGACACCGCCGATGCCATGAAGACCACAGCGGGATCCCTGGCTCTGGCCAACGCGCCGGTCCCCAGGGAGGACGCCTTCATCGTGCAGAAGCTCCGCGAGGCGGGTGCGGTGATCCTGGGGAAGACCAACCTCAGCGAGTGGGCGAACCTGCGCTCCACCCGCAGCAGCAGTGGCTGGAGCGGGCGGGGCGGACAGACGCGGAATCCCTACGCGCTGGACCGCAGCCCCAGCGGCTCCAGTTCCGGGTCGGGAGTGGCAGTGGCGGCCAGTCTATGTGCTTTGGCCGTGGGTACGGAAACCGATGGTTCCGTCGTTAGCCCCGCCAATGCGAGTGGCATTGTGGGTCTGAAACCCACGGTGGGCCTGCTGAGTCGAAGCGGCATCATCCCCATCTCCCACACCCAGGATACGGCCGGCCCGATGGCGCGCACCGTGCGCGACGCGGCGATCCTGCTAGGTGCCTTGGCGGGCAGCGATCCGAAGGATGCCGCCACCCGTGAGGCGGATGCGCGGCGGGAGGCGGACTACACGCGCTTCTTGGTGAAGGATGGCCTGCTGGGCGTCCGCCTCGGCGTGGTAAAGAACCTGCTCGGTGTGCACGCCCATGTGGATGCCGTGATCCGGCAGGCCCTCGAAGTGTTGAAGGCCCAGGGTGCCACGCTGGTGGACGTGGAGTTGAAGTCCGCCAGCTACGACGATGCGGAGTTCGAGGTGCTGCTCTATGAATTCAAGGCAGCCCTGAATGCCTACCTTGCCGGGAGGGGTGGACCTGCGCAGGATCTGGCTGGGCTGATGGTTTTCAACGAGGCCCACCGGAAGGAGGAGCAACCCTTCTTCGGCCAGGAGCTGCTGCAGCAGGCCCAGGCCAAGGGGCCACTCACGGATGCAGGCTATCAGAAGGCGCTGGCAACCTGTGCCCAGGCCCGGCGGGACCTCCTGGGTCTGCTGGAGAATCAGCAGCTGCAGGCCCTCGTGGGGCCCACCGGAGGACCCGCCTGGCTCATTGACCACGTCAACGGCGACAGTTCCAGCCTGAGCTTCTCGACGCCTGCAGCGGTGGCTGGCTACCCGCACATTACTGTTCCGGCGGGCTTTGCCTTCGGGTTGCCCGTGGGGTTGTCCTTCGTGGGGGCCCCCTGGCAGGAGGGCAGACTGTTAAAATTTGCCTATGTGTACGAACAGGCTACACTACGTCGTAGCCCCTGGAGTTTGGACATAAAGGATCCCGGGACGCCTTGATTCCCGGAGCCTTCCAACTCCCAGCAGTCCAAAACCCCATGGTCGTGTCCAGGTACACGTCCTGGGGTTTTCGCTGTCAGGCGGCAGAAGCCCCAGAACGGGGCGCAGATCGCCGCCAATCGGCCCTAAAAAGGCCTCAAATCGAGGGTGCCGGGAGGGCATCAGGACCTCTGGCGGAGGGCCTAATCCCTTACAGGCCAGGTCAGCTCGCAGACACCAGAAACTCCCCTAGCCCCATGACGGGGCGCGGCAAGTTCCCTGGTTGTGGGTGGCCCTAGCTAGGCGGCCTGGTAGGTCTCGTGGTGGTTCAGTGCCCAGCCGTGCGGCTTGCGCCAGGCTGGCTTCTTGGGGCTGGGGCGCAGCCCGGCCAGGCCGTTCCTCAGCATTGAGATGAGGTCGTGCTGGCTCGGTCTGGCATGGGCACGTGGCTTCCGCCAAAGGGGCAACTCGGGGAAACGACTATCCCTGCCACGCGTGAAGGTCTCCAGCCCAGCCAGGCTCAGCATCGAGAAGGCTGCCACATGGGCGCTATGAATCCTCTCATTGGCCTCATGGCTGAAGGCTTGGACCTGACCCACGCCAAGTCCATTCTTCAACTCACGGTGGAGGACCTCGATCTGCCAGCGGTCCAGGTATGCCTGGATCAGGCCAGCGGCTGGGGAGACCAGATCGGTCGTCAGCAGGTAGCCGGGGGCGTTGTAGCCACGCTTCTTGCGCCCTGGGACCTTGTAGGGGATCGGTAGAACGATTAGCAACCGCATGAGGCGCCCCTTCGTGCCGTCCTTCCAATACACCCGGGAAACCTCCTTGAACCGGATGTCCCGGAGCCTCCCGCCGTAATGCAGGGTGGCCAGGTGCTCGGGCACAGCCGGATCCACGCGGAAGGCGCCCGGCGTTGGCAGGGCTGCCCCGTAGATGCGCTTGCCGGCCTTGTGGGCCAGCGGGGCGTAGAGCCTGGCGTTCTTCCGGGTCCGGCCGATCAGGTCGGTGTGGTGGGGAAGGCCTTTCACCACAGGGCCATTGGTGAAGCTGCCATCCACGACCATAAGCAGTTGCCGGGCAGCACAGCCATGCTTGTCGAGGGTCTTGCGGGCATCTCGAATGAGGGCCACTGCTCGCGTCGTTAGGGCGGCTTCGCGCTTCCTGGCGGCCAGGCTGGCCAGCTCGGCCTCGGTCAGGGTGCTCGTGTCCTTCACCTTCGGTGCCGCTGGCACAGGCTCAAAGGCCGTGCTGACCGCCAAAGGCCGATGGTTCTGGTAGTCGGGGACGATGAGGGCCATGTGGATCATACGGATGCCCCACCGGATCTGCATCTCCAGGAACTTCGGGGCCAGCGGGTTGTGGCACCACCTGGCCTGAGGGATCCGCGTGCCTGTCTTGGGAAGGGAGGTGTCGTCGAGCGCCATGACTACAGGCGTCTCTGGGGGGAGGGCCTTGAGGCCATGGGCGAGCACGGCGCGGAACAGGTCGCGCGGGTCCCACCCCGTTCGGTTGAAGGCCTTGTAGTCGGCTGACCAGTCCTGCTGCTCCCGCCCGTTGAAGGTGATGGCATTGGTCAGGGTGCTTCGGCCATGGGAGGCCAGCAGTCCCTGGATGACTCGGGTCACTCGGTCAAAGGTTCTGGACTGCTTGAAAGCGGGCCGCCACAAATCCAGGTTGGCCCGGAACAGGTCCAGAAATCCCATACGCAGTCTCCCTCTAATGCGGGCCGAGGTGGAGGGGGGTCAGTTCTACCCCTCGCGGAAAGGACCTCGGCCAGCGTACAGGTAACGATCCTTCAATCTCTGAGACGGCGCTTGTCTCAAAGGTTTGAGAGGCGCCTGGTGGGGCTTTGGTGGGCGTCAGGTGGCGCTCGGGGAAAAATTCCCCCAGACAGAAGATAAGGGTGGCCTGGTAATTGTCGGCCGCCTGGAGGCATCATGTTGGCTCGCGCTCGTCTCGTCTCGCTGGTTGCCCCCTTGCTGCTGCTCGCCGGATGCTCCGGCGGCGGGGGGGGCAGAACCCCCGCCCCAGCCATCCAGGCCCCCTCGAGCCTGGTCTACAGCGTCAACCCTGCGACCTACACGGTCGGGGTGGCGGTTGCGCCGAATGTGCCGACCAGCGGCGGCGGGGCCGTGGCTTCCTACTCCGTCAGCCCGACGCTTCCGGCAGGTTTGGCTCTGAACACCACCTCGGGCGTAATCTCGGGGACGCCGACAACGGTGGCTACAGCTACTGTCTGCACGGTTACTGCTTCCAACTCGGGCGGGAGCACCACGGCTGGGCTGGCCATAACTGTTCAGGTCGCTCCTCCCAGCGGTCTAACCTACGGCACCAACCCAGCGATCTACACGGTCGGGGTGGCGATTTCCCCAAACGCCCCCGGCAGTGGCGGGGGTGCGGTCTCCAGCTACGCCGTTAGTCCCGCGCTGCCAACAGGGTTGGCGCTGAATACGACCACGGGGACCATTTCTGGGACCCCGACCGTCGCTGTGGCTAGGGCGATCTACACAGTCACGGCTACCAATGCGACCGGTAGTGCGACTATTGGGTTGCCAATCACAGTGAACCCAGCGCCGGTGATCCCACCCAGCGGTTTGACCTATGGAACCAACCCTGCGAGCTATACGGTTGGGACAACGATCGCGCCCAATACCCCAAGCAGCGGGGGCGGGGCGGTCGCCTACTACGCGATCAGCCCATCACTCCCGGTGGGACTAGGCCTAGAGCCCTCCACGGGGGTCATCTCTGGGACACCGACAACGATTGCCGTGATCAACATCTACACGGTGACGGCCTACAACGCGGGCGGCAGCACCTCGGCGTTCGTTTCGGTTGAGGTAAAGCCGGTTGTCGTAGTCCCTCCAGTGGCCACATCTATTGTAGCGTCTACCATCTCCCCCGCCTACGGCGGCGGGTTCACCCTGACACCGACCTTCTCGGGTGGTGTGGGCGTGGTCAATAACGGCGTGGGCGTCGTGACCTCGGGTGTGGCTACCAACGCGATTACTGCGAATTGGGTTGGAGCTAGCACCTATACCTTGACGGTAACCAACGCCCTACAAGCAACAGCAGCCACCTCCACTGTCGTGACCCCCCAGACTGTGGTGGTCGCTGCAATTACACCCGCAAACCCCACGGTGACTTACGGCACCACCAAGGTCTTTAGTAGTTTTGTTACCGGTGCCGCGAACACCGGGATTACTTGGTCCGCTTCGGCCGGGACCATGAATGCCTCGACGGGGGTTTGGACGGCCGACATGGCCTTGCCAGCTCCAGTTGTAACAGCCTCTTCCTACACTGGGGTCGCTAACACCCAGGTGTCACAGGGCACCACGGATGGACTTGTGGCTAGTGCAAAGTTCTATAACCCCAGCGGAGTGGCTGCCGACCCCTCTGGCAACCTCTATGTGGCCGACTTGAGCAATAACAAGATCCGTAAGATCACCCCTGCTGGTGTGGTCTCCACCTATGCGGGAACAGGCTCTAGTGGCGCGGCAGATGGCCCGGCAGCCAGCGCGACGTTCTCCAGCCCTAGTGGGGTCGCGGTTGACTCTTCCGGCAACGTCTATGTGGCGGACTCCTATAACAGCAAGATCCGAAAGATCACCACTGCGGGAGTGGTCTCGACCTACGCAGGCAACGGGGGTTGGGGTTCCTCCGATGGTGCGGCACTCAACGCATCGTTGGGCTGTCCCTCAAGCGTCGCTGTCGATTCCTTGGGGAATCTCTATGTGGCAGACACCTACAACTTGAAGATCCGGATGATTACCCCAGGCGCGGGCGGGGTCGGGGGGATCGTGTATTCCTACACTGGGACGGCGAACACCCAAATGGGCTCTGGTGCCAAAGATGGACCTGCGGCTAGTGCGACGTTCGGCTCCCCAGGCGGGGTGGCGGTCGATGCTTTCGGCAACCTCTATGTGGCGGACAGCGCCGGCCACAAGATCCGAATGATCACGCCTGGCGCTCCTGGCTCTGGCGTTGGGGGGACAGTGTCCTCATATACCGGAACTCCAAATACCGATTTGCGCTATGTGAATTCCTTGGGCTCCGGCGCCGCTGATGGTCCGGCCGCCAGTGCAACATTCTCATCCCCTGCTGGAGTGGCTGTTGCCTCTTCCGGCAATCTCTATGTGGCGGACAGTAACAATAACAAGATTCGCCAGATCACACCCGGCACGGGTGGGGTCGGGGGGGTTGTGTCTTCCTACACAGGCGCGCCAAACACCAAGATGGACACTGGCGCCACGGATGGAGCGGCGGCTGGCGCGAAGTTTTCCCGCCTCCAAGAGGTGACGGTAGATGCTTCCGGAAATATCTACATCGCGGATGCCGGGAACCAGAAGATCCGCAAGATCACAACCAGCCAGCCTGTTCCAGTGGTGACCATTACGGCCACCTCTGCTGCTGATGCCTCCAGGAATGCCACTACGACCGCCCACGTGGTGATCCCATAGCGGTGGTTGCTGGTAGGGCGCAAGGAGCACCCGTTCCAGGTAATCCTGCCGGGTCATAGAAAGTTGCGCCAACATCCGTTCCCCAAACATCAACCTGGTGCATAATGGTGAGAGATGAACCGGAGTGCGGCATGGTGGTGAAGCCAAAGGAACCGAAACGTCGGAGCAGGAAGCCGGTGGGAGAGCGCGTGACCATCGGCTTTGCCACTGACGCCTACGAGCGAATCCTGGACCTAGCTGAATCAAAAGGCGTCTCGGTCGCCAAGATCGTCAGGGATGCAGTCTCAGACTACCTCGTGAAGTTAGACGCCAAGAAGTAGCGCCACCGGCGGTTACGGCGGTCAGCAACAACCTGGATTGGGGACACAAATCGTGACGAATCTGGTTCCACTGCTCCAAGACGCCTTCCAGGGGAAGGAGGACTGGGCCCTCTTTGCGCGAGAGGCACTTCAGCTCAAGGCCATTCCCAAGGGCCAGAGCGGCTGGGTCGAGGTTCCAACTGGTGGCTACGGCACCAACAACGAGGTTCGCGTCAGGCCCATCGGGGCGGTCCCTGGAAACATGGCCAGTCCCACGCCCAGCGGTCGCTTGGTGATGGTAGAGGTGGACGGAGCCACATTCGCCGATTTCCGGGAGCGGCAGATCGGCCAGCGTCTGCGGAAGGTCCTGCGGGCCATGAGCGACCCCGATGTCGACGCACGCCTGCTGGGGGCACTGCATCTGGCCTGGCTACCTATCCACGAGCATGGCAAGTTGGTGGCCGTCGAGTTCGCCACAATGCGCCGCGCCGTCAGCGGGAAGGCCTCTGAGGACATCCTCTACCGGCATCGGCTCGAGGTGCTGGACAAGAGTTTCTCTCGCACGCCCATGGACCGCCTGAGTGGGTTCGCCCAGGCGCTGCTGGCCCACCAGGACCAGCGGGTCTACTCGGCCGGGAGCGACCTGGACCCCGCCTTCCTTGAACTGCGGAAGGCGCTCAGTGGTCGGGGTGCCAACCTGACTCTGGGGACTCCTGAGTTCCTCCGGGCCAGCCTGGCGGCACTGTTTGATGTCCAGGCCCTGAACGAGGGGTTCTTCCAGGAACTGAACCGTCGGTTCCGAGAGGATCTGCTGTCACCCCTGCTCGCCCAGGCTCGGACCAAAAAGGTCCCCGCCGTGCAGGCACGGGGACACGCCCTTGAACTGCTCATGCGCCTTCTGTTCCTGCGCTTCCTGGAAGCCAAGGGCTGGATCCTGGGCGACTCCCACTGGCTGTTGAGGCAGGACCTCAAGAAAGTAAAGGACGCCTACAAGGAGGTCCTTGAGCCCCTCTTCATGGCCCTGGCCCTTCCCCGGGGGCATCGCCCAAAGGGCCTCCCCGATGTGCCTTACCTCAACGGCGGCCTGTTTGACCCCGACACCCTTGGCATCGGGGCCCTAGTTCTGGACCCGGCTAAGCTCCAAACCTTCCGGACTTTCCTCTACCAGCACACCTTCACGCTGGAGGAAAGCTCCCCCCTGGACCAGCGCGTGGCGATTGATCCCGAAATGCTGGGGCGGGTCTTCGAGACCCTGGTGCTGGCCATGGAAGAGGCCGAGCAGAGCGGCACCGATCTGGAAGATGCCCTCGAAAAGGGTGTTGGCAAGAGCCGCCGCAAGATTACCGGTTCCTACTACACGCCGCGAGTCATCGTGCAGTACCTCTGCCGGGAAACCCTGGATGCCCACCTGAGCGAGGCCACAGGGGAAGCCACCCAGTTGTGGGGGGAACTGCGCCAGAAGGCGGCGGACCCCACCTATCAGATGTCCGAAAGGCTCCCCAAGGCCAAGGTAAGGGTCATTGAGGATGCCCTGAGCGCGGTGAGGACTTGCGATCCTGCCGTGGGCAGCGGCGCCTTCCTCATCGGAATGATGCAGGAACTGCTCCTCCTAAGGGCGGGCTTGGCCGAGGTCGAGGGCGTTCATGTGGACCAGAGCGGCACTCGGACCGCCGAGTGGAAGCGCAACATCATCACCCGGAACCTCTATGGCGTGGACCTGAACAAGGAGGCCGTAGAGATCTGCCGCCTGCGCCTCTGGCTCTCCCTGGTCATTGATGCCAAGGACGACGAGCCCCTCCCCAGCCTCGATTTCCGTATCATGTGTGGGGATAGCCTGGTGGACAGGTTGGGAGAGGAGACCTTCCCTGATTCCTTGGGGGGCGAGCTGAAGCAGGCCTGGGCCGCCCGCACCGCGAACTTGGAGCTGGCCCACCGCGAGGCCGAGATCACCAAGCAGCACAAGGCCGCCTTCGCCGAGGAGGCCAACCCGGAAGTCCGGCGGGGGCTTCGGAAGAAGATCATCCATCACAGCCAACTCGCCCACCAGGCCGAACTGGATGCGGTACGGGAAGAACTGGCCTCCAATCGGGCAACCCTAGCGGGGCAGCTCAAGTGGGCCGCTGGCCGGGAAGCCACCAAGCTCAAGAAGGCTCTTGAGCAGGTGAAGGCCGAGGAGAAGTGGCTCCAGGACTGTCTCGACCAACTCGAGAAGGATGGCTACCTGAAGAAGCCCTTCCTCTGGAAGCTGGCCTTCCCCGAGGTGTTCGAGAACGGCGGTTTCGATGTGGTGGTGGGGAACCCGCCCTATGTGCGCCAGGAATCCTTGGATGCCATTGACCAGGAAGCCTACCTGCACGCTTTCCCCATGGTCGCCTGTGGGACGGCCGATCTGCTCACCTACTTCATGGAGCGTGGGCACCAGATCCTGAAGCCCCAAGGGCATCTCGGTTACATCACGAGCAACAAGTACATGCGGGCCGCCTACGGGGCGAATCTTCGGGCACGCTTCCCCAAGGCCTTCGCCATTCGTCAGGTGGTGGACTTTGGAGACCTCCCCGTTTTCGAGGTGGCGGCCTACCCGGCCTTGTTTATCGCTCAAAAGGACGGAGCACCAGAGAATGCAACCGTGGCGGATTTGAACTACCCTATCCAGCGCCACATTCAACAGACCACGAACCAGACGGTGAATATCTCTTCCGTTCGTGACGCACTGGATGATCTGCCTGGGTTTATCGCCAGGGAAGGGGTCCACGACTTCGACCCGAGCTTCTTCAAGCCGGATGGTTGGGTGCTCGAAAGTACCTCGGTGCTTGGTTTGTTCTCAAAACTTCTGACACTTCCTGGCTCACAGCCTCTCGGAACCTTTGCTGCAGGCCGGATGTTCTATGGTGTCAAGACAGGCCTTAACAAGGCTTTTGTGATTGATGGAGAGACTAGGCGGGAACTGATTCGGAAGGACCCGAAGAGCAAGGAAATCATCCAGCCATGGTTGCGGGGCAAAGACGTGAAGCGATGGTCTCCTGTGCGTCCAGGCCTTTTTGTGATTTTTACGCGCCGGGGCATTGATATTGAGCAATACCCAGCCATCAAAACCTACTTGGAACAGTTCAAAGAGCCGACCGCAACCATGAAGGGACTTACCCCTTACGATCCTTCATGGAAGGGAAAAAAGCGGGAGCACTATCGAAAACCCGGCTTGTATAAGTGGTTTGAAATGCAAGATGACATGGCTTATTGGAAGGAATTCTCAAAGCCAAAGATTATCTGGCCAAAGATCACACAGACCGTCCGGTTCTCCTGGGATACCCAAGGTGGCATGCACGGGGATGGTGTCTATTTTGGTGTCCTCCCGAAATGGCTTCTCGCTGTCCTCAACTCATTCGTGATCGAGTTTGTACTGAGCCGCCTTACAGACAGCCTGCGGGGCGGATTCATGCAAGTTTTTGATAATCAGACTCGTAGGCTCCCTATCGTTGCCCCATCTAGGAGTCAACAAGGGCAACTCGAGTTGATCGTTGATGCACTTCTGGAAGCCACGCCAGACCAACAAGAGGCCTTGGAGGAAAGGGCCAACAATCTCGTGTATGAGATCTATGGTTTGACGCGCGCCGAACGCGACACGATAAATGTCGCCGTGCTCGAACGCCGAGGCCGCTTCGGGGTTGAGGGCGAGGACGATGATGACCTTCTCGAGGAGGCCTGATGAGTTGCCTGGACAACAGTAATCAGGCCTTCCCTCGGGCCATCGCAGGCTGGGGTCGCTGATGTCAAATCTCGTCGACAACCAAGGCCACACCTTCCGAGATGTCCTTAACAGCCGTGGCACTAAGGAAGTCCACAAGCACATGGCCTTTGCTGCAGGCTATGTCTACCTCTCTGGTCTGAGAGAACTGTTGCCTATCCTCCGGCGAATTGCCGAGGGCAGGCGGGCAGACGGCGTCGAGAACCTCCGCCTGATGATGGGCCGCTCCACCGACAAGAGCACCCATACTTGGGTGGCCATGAACATGGCGGAACGTCGCAACGCTGCTGAGGACGAGGCCATGGGGGTCGCCCGAGAACTGGCCGATTCCAAGGCCTTTTCTCCCGAGGCCGATGAGGACGAAACCAAGACCTTCCTCGACCTGTTGCATGAGTTGATGATCCCGGGCTCCAACGGGTTCATGGGGCTGGAGCTGAGAGTCATTCCTGATGCCGTTCTGCACGCCAAGGCCTTCCTCTTCACGGACGAGAAGCCCGCCGAGGGTGACGGACTGCGTGAGGACTACGACGGCAGCGGGTTCGCCCTGGCTGGAAGTGCGAATCTGACCGCCCAAGGCTTAACGAGGAACCTGGAGCTGGGCCTCGGCTCAGGCAGTTGTCCTGACCTCAAGGCCATGGCGGCCTGGTTCGAGAAGCTCTGGATCAAGGCGGTGCCAGTCAACGCGGCCCTCCTGGACGAAACCCGACAGCATTGGCCCATGCACCAGCCCAGCCTCGAGGACTTGTTCCTAAGGATGCAATACCTGCTGGTGGAGGCCGAACTCGACACAGAGCCCGCCGAGCAGCTCGTGAATGAGCCAGAACTGGCTGATTTTCAGCTTGAGAGCATCGCGGAGGCCCGGCAGCGCATCGAGCAGTATGGCGGGGTGATGCTGGCCCACGTCGTAGGCCTCGGCAAGACCTACATGGGTGCCAAACTGATGAAGACCCTGGCCCGGAGGCATGGCCTGCGGCAGATGCTGGTCTTCTGCCCCAAGGCCGTTGTGGCCGACTGGGAGGCCGCGCTAAGGCGTTTCCAGGTCTTCCAGGAGCCTGGGGCGGTGAAGCGCCGGGTGGTCAGCATCGACATGCTCGGCACGCACGCCACCCTTCGAGACATCGAGGATGCCATGGAGGAGGGCACTGAGGCCCCCACAGACACACTCTTTGAGGACCACGGGAACTGGGAGGGCAGCCTGCTCGCGGCGGCCGAATTGATCCTGGTGGATGAGAGCCACCGGATGCGGAACACTTCCTCCAAGAACTACCAGAACCTCCAGCGGGCTATCGAGAACATGCAGGGACGGGCCAAGACTCTTAGTCCCCAGGCCCCGGCCGGCGGGGGCGTGATCTTCTGCACCGCGACCCCCATCGCCAAAGAAGTGGAAGACCTCTTCCGGCAAGTGGAACTGTTCTGGAAGGAGCGGTGGATCCCTGGCAGCGAGGTGGAGTGGGACGAGGCCCTGAATCTCCTAAAGGAGGCTTCGGAGCCCTCGGCGTCCTCCACTGTGGTCACCCCACCGGGGGCCATCATGGCGACCCTGGACGAGCTTGCCCAGGATGAAGAGGGCCAAGAAGTCGAGGCCAGCGAACCCCGGGTGGCAATCCCGGTTGGGACTCCGGCCGATGATCTGGAGGCTGAACGGGTGGCGGAAGCCGTCAGGAATGCCTTCCTGGTGCGCCGGACGCGTGGGAACGTGGCCCGGAAGGACCCGGTTACGGCCCGGTCCTATGTGGGGCTTGGTGCCGACCGGCGCCTCTACTTTCCCAGCCGTCAGCTCAAGACCCTCAGCGTTGGCTTCTTCAGCGAGGACCCCGCGATGTATGAGCGGTTCCTGGAGCGCCTTGGCCACCGCCAGGCGGAGCCGGAACCTGGGGTTTCCCTGACTTTTGCCACCTACGACCTGCTGCAGTGCCTGCACCGGCTGCCAGACGGGTCGATCAATGTAGCGGCCCTGCGTAAGGCTGGGGCCACCGACGAGGACCTGGCCTGGTATTCGACCAGGGACCTCGGCAACCGCTTGCGCGGCGCCATGCGGAGCCTGCTCTTCAAACGGCTGGATAGCTCTCCCTTTGCCCTGCACCAGACCCTGCAACGAATGCGGCAGCGGGTCGAGTTCATGATTGTGGCCGCCGACCAACCCGAGATCCCTCTTCCTACGGCCAAAGAGTTGAAGGATTTCCTTCAGGCGATACAGGACGACGAGCTGTTCCCGGGGTTCACCCGGCTGAAGCCCTCGTCGCACTTCAACGTCCCGCGATTGAAGGCCCTCCTCAAGTCAGACCTGGGCCTGATCGACGAGATGATCGAGGACGTGGCCCAGTTCCACCCCTCGGATCCGGGGGTTGCCGCCGAGTGGGACCCGAAGGTCCGCGCTTTGTTGGGAATCCTGAACGGGGCCTTGGGCGGACTCAAGCCCGGGGTGCTCTCGGAGCTTTCAGGCAAACTCGGCCAGCCCGCCTTGGACCAAGCCAAGGTGCTGATCTTCACTCAATACGCCGACACGGTCACTTACTTGGAAGGGGTGCTGGAAGCCCATCTGAAGCCAGACCGGAAGCACCGCTTCCTAGCCCTAACCCCGGAAGTCGACATCGTGAAGGCCAAGGGCCGGTTTAGCCCCTCAACCATGCCGGAGCCATGGAGCGCGGGCCAGGTGGCCCATGCTGGCGGCCGGGTGGACATCCTGCTCGCCACGGACAAACTCAGTGAGGGCTGCAACCTCCAGGAGGCCAATGTCGTCGTGAACTACGACCTCCCCTGGGCCCCACACACCCTGATCCAGCGAGTCGGCCGGGTTGATCGCCTCAAGAGCGAGAACGAGAACATCCTCCAGATCAACTTCCTGGTGGACGAGCACATCGAGGAGCAACTGAGCCTGGAGGCCCTCGTTCACCGCCGGATGCAGCAGATCCACAAGCACATCGGCGAGGACAACAAGGTCGTCCGCGAGGATGAAACCCTGAACGACCGGGCCTTGAAGCGGATTCTCCTTGAGGACTCCGAAGGGCTGGACGTGGCCGACCCTGATGATCACGACTTCAGCCGGACGAACATGGTCCGTCGCCTTCGGCTGCTTCGGGAAACCAATCCCGAGCGTTTCGGTCAGATCCGCAGCATGCGCCTGAATCAGCGGGCCGCTTGGGAGGGGGCTCCCTTTGGCTCGATTCCAGGGGCCGTGATGGTGGATGGGAGGAATGTCACCGGCATTGTGTATGCGCCGCGCTTGATGCTGTCCCCCAGGGACCACGTCAGGCTGCTTGAAGCAGATGCCCTCAAGCTCATCGCCCCCAAACCTGGGGCAGCGACCGTCAAGTGGGGTTCTGACCGCTGGCGGCAAATTGTCGAGGCTTTGGACGATCCGGCCACTCCGGGCAGTTCGGCGGGGCGCAAGAGGCCCGCCAAGAACACCAACTGGAAGAAGTGGGTTGACCTGGTGGGACGTGCCCTAGATTCGGGAGTGCTGAGCGCCGATTTCGGCGAACTCTTGCGAGACAGGCTCCACCGCTGGAGCGTCCTTCGGGGTGACGAAGCCAAGAAATACCGCCTGCCCATCCTGAAGATCAAGGCCTTCCCCGCTAACGACATCGAGGTCTGGCACCAGACCTGGGACGAGTGGCTGGCTAAGTTCGAGTTGGTGAGCCGGGGGACCCAACAGGATGCGGCGGATGAGTCCGAGGCGCCGGCCGTAGATGAGTTCAAGCTTGGCGTGGCCCTGGTTCCGGTGAAGTAGCCAGGGCAAACCTAACTAACAGAAATCAAAGAAGTAAACAGGGGAATGTCCAAACTCCAGAGGCTACACTACGTCGTAGCCCCCCTTCCTTCGCCTTGACCGCTTCGGTTCCCCGATGACAGCAACGGCGATTTCTCAAACCCTTAGCACCGCTCCACAGGAGATTCCATGAATCGAGCCCTGCTTGCCCTCCTCCTCACGGCTGCCGTAGCGGTGGTCGCTCAGACCCCAGCGCCAGCGGCCAAGCCCGCTGCTCCGGCCCCTGCAGCCAAGCCCGCGCCAGCCCCCGCGGTGAAGGCCGCCCCAGCTGCCACCACGGGTGCCATCGTGGCCAACAAGAACTCCAAGATCTACCACCGCGCCGATTGCAAAGCCGTCGCGAAAATGAAGGATGCCAACAAGACCACCTTCGCCTCCGCCGCTGAGGCCGCCAAGGCCGGCTACAAGCCCTGCAAGGAGTGCAAGCCCTGACCGACCGCCGGATCGCGGAACAGCCTGCGGGGCAGGCTGTGAAGCGAGGATCCGGTGCGGAGGTCATGCCACAAGACCGCCGGATCGCGGAACAGCCTCCGAAGCGAGGATCCGCGGTCCGGTCTCATCCCATCTTTCCCGGAGCTTCCCATGAAACTGCTTCTTCCCCTGATGCTGGGTGCCGCCTTGATGCTCCCGGCCCAGATCCCCTCCAAGGCCGACTTGAAGAGCCAAGCCGACGCGGCCGTCGACAAGGGCAAGGCCAAGGCTGACGAAAAGGCTGATCAGACCAAAGCCAAGGCTGACGGGAAGGCCACGGAAGCCAAGACCAAGGTGGATGCCAAGGCAGGAGGCGTCCCCATGGCTGGCGATAAGGTGAAGGCTGCCACCGCCAAGGGCGAGGGTGCCGCCAAGGCCGGTACGGACAAGGCCAAGGGCAAGACCAAGAAAGGCGCCGAAAAGGGCGCTGCCAAGACCAAGGTAATAACGGAGAAAGTCGCTTAATAGATTTTTTCCACCTCCAAAAAGGGCGCCAAAAGGCGCCCTTTTTGGAGTATGGGTTTCGCCCTACTTCTTCGGGAACTGCCGCTCGTAAGCTTCCTGCGCATATTCGCTGGGAGGTACGCCGAAGCGGCGTTTGAAGGCGCGGGTGAAGGCGCTGGCGTCGTAGAAGCCGAGGATCTTGGCCACGTCGCTGGGCCGCTCGCCATTGGCCAGCAGAGTCACAGCGCGCTGCAGGCGCCGTTCGATGAGGTACTGATGGGGGGTGGTGCTGGTGGCCTCGCGGAAGAGGCGGATGAAGTGATCCGGCGTGCAGCGGGCCATGGTGGCCAGCTCGGGCACGCTGTTCTTGGCGCCCAAGTGGACCTCCATGTGATCCAGCACCAGCTGCAGGGTGGAGCGGTTCAAGCGATAAGGGAAGCGGCCCCGGTCCTCCTTCTCTGTCAGGCGGGACAGCTCGGCACCCAGCAGGATGAGGAACAGCTCGCGGGTCATGAGCTGCACGCCGTCGGGATTGGCCAGTTCCTGGGTGAAGATGCTGAACAGCTGCTTGAGGCTGAGGCTGCGCAGCACGGCAAAACTGGATTCCTGCCACTTGCGTGGTGGGTGCTGCAGGGAGGACAGCAGCGGCTCGGGGAAGGGGCCCTCCATGAACAGCGCCGTGAAGCCGAAGGGGGTGTTGGCGTGATGGCGCTTCAGGGTGTGTCCAAATCCCGGCAGCAGCAGGGCCAGGTCGCCGGAGCGGATGACGCCCTCCTCGCGATCTTCGCCCGTGCAGACCCGGACCGCATGGGTCGGTTGAAGCAGAGTCCAAGCCTCCCGGGCCGGGAGAATCTTCGCCGGTACGGGGTCGCGCTTCAGCACGGCCAAACGGAGGGGTCCGCTGGTGTAGGTGAGGAGGTTTTTAGTTTCAGGATCGCTCATGGCTCAGGAATAAAAAGAGATGCCTACCTGAGGCATTCCGGGAAGGATGACAGGAAAATCATCCCAAGGACATGAAAATTTCACAGACTCGGGTTTTATGATTCCGATCAGGTTCCTGCGAAGGCCTCGGCGAGGCTCCTGAATACGCCCAGCCCACCGGTGGCCCCGAGCCTCGGATCCACAGCCCGCTCGGGGTGGGGCATCATGCCCAGCACGTTGCCCCGGACGTTCACGATGCCCGCGATGCCGTTCATGGCGCCATTGGGTACATGCGAGAGCCCGGTCTCGCCCTTGGGCGAGCAGTAGCGGAAGGCTACGCCACCGCGAGCCTCGAGATCCATCAGTTCGGCGGGATCGAGGGTGAAATTGCCCTCGGCGTGCGCGATGGGAACCTGGAAGACTTCGCCTGCTTTCATGGCCCGGGTGAAGGGGAGGTCGGCGCGCTCCACGCGCAGGTGGATGTCCGCATGGATGAAGCGCAGGGATTCGTTGCGCAGCAGGGCGCCGGGGAGCAGCTGGGCCTCGCAGAGGATCTGGAAGCCATTGCACACCCCCAGCACCAGGCCCCCGTTGTCGGCGTGGCGCCTGACGTCCGCCATGATGGGCGCCAGCGCCGCGATGGCGCCGCAGCGCAGGTAGTCGCCGTAGCTGAAGCCGCCGGGCACGAAGACCAGCTCGGTATTTGCGGGCAGCCTGGTCTCCTGGTGCCAGACGGGGATCGTATCCCACCCCATGACCGTTCCACAGGCGTGCAGAGCATCGTGATCGCAATTGGAACCCGGGAAGACCGGGACTGCGACCCGCATCAAAGCACCTCGATGGAGGCCTTCTCCATCACGGGATTGACCAGCAGCTTCTCGCACATGGCGAGGGCCTTGGCCTTCACTTCGGTGACATCCGTTCCAGGCACGTCCATCTCGATCAGGCGGCCAATGCGGACGTGATCCACTTCGAAACCGAATCCATGAAGACCCTGTTCCACCGCCTTGCCCTGGGGATCCAGGATCCCGGGCTTCAACTGCACTGACACGCGCACTTTCATGGGGCCCTCCGAAGGATCAGTGTACCTGATGGACACCGGCCTCAGGACCGAGGCGCCCATCGATGGGCCTCGAGATCCAGGTTGCCCAGATCATCCACCTCGATGCCTTCATCGCGCAGCCGTCCGATCTGCTCAAAGGCGCCCCACCAGCGGCCGCGGCTGGGCACGTAGCCCCGGGTATTGACCACGCGATGCCAGGGCAGCTTCGTGCCTTCCGGCAGCCCGGAGAGCACCATGCCCACCTGCCGGGGCCGTTGCGGGAAGCCCGCCAGGGCCGCCACCTGGCCATAGGAGGCCAGCTTCCCTTTCGGAATACGGGCCACCACGGCCAGCACCACGGCGCGGAAATCTGCCGGCGTCGCCGCCGGTTCGATGCGCTTGATGGGCCTCGCAACCATTCGCGGATGCCTCAGGCCTGCACGCCCGGCCGCTGGTCGGCGGGCATGCGGGAGCGGAACCCGCCTTCATAGCTGTGCCAGTGGCCCAGTTCGGTCTCGGGGTAGGCCCAGCACCAGTAGCCATCGCCGGAATCGAAATCCACCAGCCAGAGTCCTTTCACTTCGGCCTCCAGATCCTGCATGCTCTGCTGCCAGCTCTGCACCAGTGTCTGCAGACGCTCCCGCAGGTCCTCGACCCGGGCTTGGTCACTGGCCTCTTCTGCCTGGCTCAGCTCCTCGGCGAGACTCGCGGCCAGTGTGTAGACAGGTTCCGTCGTGGCCTTCACCGAGGGCATCAGGGCCCGCGCTTCATCCAGGGTGAAAATGCGGCCCATGGCGCCTCCGTTGCTCCATGATAAACCCATGCGGTTCGTGCCCCTGCTTCCGTCCAGTTTTGATCCCGAGCCCTGGCTGTCCCTGGCGCCCCTGATGCTCCGGTGGGATGGGGTCCTGCACGGGGGATGGGCTCCGGCCGTGCGGCGCGGACTGGCCATTCATGCGATGCACCTCCCCGGGGAGTCCCTGGTGGAGGAGGCGCTGGAGGCGCTTCGCCACGGCCTTGGCGTCGATTTCCTGGTGATCCCTGTCCAGCGGCCAGAGACCCGGGAAGCGGGGTTTCGCCTTTTGGTGCAGTTGGAAACACTGCTGGAGGCCACCTCGGGGCGCGGCATCAAGCTGGCGCTGCTTCTGGAGGCTGGTGCCGAGGCCGCGGTGATCGGCCTGCTCCGCGAGGCCCACGGCGAGGCCATCGGTTTCTGCTGGCACCCCGGCATCCTGGATGTGGAACCCCTGGCCGACCGGCTCTGGTGCGGCGTCTGCAAGGCCCGAACTGATCTCCGGCCGTTGCAGGCCCTGGGCTATCGCTGGGATATGGCTCTGGTCGCCGAGGACCCTGATTCATTCCGCAGCCAGGCGACTGCGTTGGAGGCGGCCCATCCCCCGGTGCTGTTCCCGGCTGAGATGCCCACCACGGCCCTCGGGCGTCCTGTGGTGCCGGATGACAGCGTCGTCTTTGGCAGACATCTGGTGGCCGACGAGTCGCAGGATCGTCCATGACGCAGACCCTGCTCGTCATCGCTGGCGAAGATTCCGGCGACTTACACGGGGCGGAGCTGCTGCGCGAATTGAATGCCCGTCGCCCTGACTTGCGGATTGTGGGTGTGGGTGGACCACGCATGACGCCGTTCCTGGATCGCAAACTGGCGGATGTGAAGGACCTCGCCGTGGTGGGATTCCTCGAGGTCATCCGGCACCTGCCGCGCCTGAACCGGCTCTTCAAGCAGATCCTCGCCATTGCAGCGGAGGAGGGCATTGCCGCGGCCCTGCTCATCGACTATCCCGGCTTCAACCTGCGGCTGGCCAAGGCTCTGCGGAAGCAGCTGCCGAAGGTCAAGCTGCACCAGTACGTGTGTCCCCAGGTGTGGGCCTGGAAGAAGGGGCGGATTCCCGAGCTGGGCCGCACGTTGGACACTCTCTATTGCCTCTTCGATTTCGAGCCGCAGCTGTTCCGCGGGTACCCGGTGGATGCGCGTTTTGTGGGTCATCCACTGGTGGAGTTGGTGAAACCAGAGTGCAACCGCGAGACCTTCTTCCGAGAGACCGGCCTTGATTCTGCGAGACCGCTGGTGGCCCTGTTGCCGGGCAGCCGTAAAGGCGAGATCCAGCGTCTGCTGCCCCCCTTGGCGGCGCTGGCGGTGCAGTGGCGATGGGAGCGATCCGAGGTCCAGTGGGTGTTGCCCGTGGCACCGACCTTGGATGCCTCCTTCGTGAGCGCCCATCTCGGCGATGCCCCGGTGACGCTGGTGCAGGACCGCTCCTACGCCGCCCGGGCCTACGCGAATGCGGCCCTGGTGGCCTCGGGCACGGCCACGCTGGAAACGGCCCTGCTGGGAACACCTTTTGCCATCATCTACAAGCTGAACTTCCTCACCTACCAGATCGCCAAGCGCATCGTGAAGGTGCCGCACTTCGGGCTTGCCAACGTGGTGGCGGGTCGGGAAGTGGCCCCTGAGTTGCTGCAGGGCGAAGTCCAGGCGGAACGCCTCGGGCGGGAATTATCACGCTTGCTGGATCCCGAGGTGGCTCGGCGCATTCGCGCCGAGTTGGGGGAAGTGCGTGGGCACCTCGGCGAGCCCGGCGCAGCGGGGCGCGTGGCGGAGGATCTGCTGAGGAAACTTTGAGAGTGGTCCCGAAGCGGACCCTCTGTCCGTTCAAAGACGCCAGGAGCCTCCTGCAATACTCGTGGTGACATGTCATCGGCATCAAAGCAACGAAGGCTACTCTTCCGGGTTTCATATGCCTATCAACCAGCCGTCAGCGGTACTCTTGTTCTCGTACGGTACGTTGCAGCTTGAGTCCGTGCAGGTCGCCACGTTTGGTCGGCGCCTGGAAGGCTGTGCCGATGTACTGCTGGGGTTCGAGCAATCCATGGTGGAGATCGAAGACCAGGAGGTGGTGGCAACCAGTGGCCGGACGCATCATCCCATCGTCAAGTTCACCGGACGGAATTCTGACGCTGTCAAAGGGACGGTGTTCGCCATCACCGTGGAGGAACTTCAGAGCGCTGACCAGTACGAAGTTGCAGCCTACATGCGTGTTGCAGCAAACCTGGAGTCAGGGTTGCGCGCCTGGGTGTATGTGGACGTCCGCTACGCCCCGCCTGATTCATGATCCCACCCTAAACCGGGCCCTCACTTGCGGCATCTCATGGGCGGAGGCTCCCATGATTCCCTGGCTCCTGGCGGTTCCTGCCCTTCTCGCCCAGACGGCGGCTCCGACGCCCCTTCCCGAAGTGGAGGCCAAGGATCTGGCCCCGGCCGCCAGGGGCCCCATGGTTCCTCATGTCAGGGACGAGGGGACCGAGCACAGCCCCCTGGGGCAGGCCCGCCGTGGGGCGCGGATGGGGCCTTCCATCCCGGCCCTCCAGCTGCCCAGCGGCAGCGTCCGAGTGAAGGACAAGATTCCGGACATGAGTGGGTGGCGGGCCTACGCCATCGAGGTGCCGGGTGGCGGGACGGTGAAGGCTCATGTGGTGGAAGGCCGCAAGGCCTGGTTCCGGGTCCTGGGCGTCAATGCCTGGGGTATGGAGGAACCCGGCCTGCTGCAGAATCGGATTCCCACCGGGGAACCCGAGGCCACTTACAAGAACCAGGGTCCGGAGGCCCGCACGATCTACTTCATCGTGGACACGCTGGACATCGACATGGTCAGCGAGCCCTATATCCTGGAGGTCACTCGCGGCCAGCGTTCGCCACAGCCGGCGCTGCGGGTGCAGGAAGCCGCTGGGGCAGCGCGTCCTTGAAGGTCTTCCGCAGCGATTCGGGAGCTTTGTTCCAGGCTTTCATGGTGAGGGCTCGGCTAGGATAGGTGCCGTAGCAGGCCTGCCAGAAGCGGAGGCCGTCCTTGCGCTGGAAGGGCAGCACCAGAATCTCCGCGGCTTTGGGGCCAGCGGCCCGGGCGACCTGCTTGAGGCCGTCGGCGCGGCCCGAGACCACCAACCGCAGGGTCCAGGAGCCCTCGGGTGCGGCGTCCTTCATGGCTTCGCCCCGATGGAGCGCCTCGGCCAGGTCCATGCGGTCCAGGGGCTTGATGGCCTCTTCGGAATCCACCAGATCCTTTTCCGTGAGCACCCGCCGCGGAGCTTCCACTCGTACCTCCACGCTGCGCGACGTGCCGCCCAGGAGGTTGCTCACGCTGAGCGTGTAGACCGTGGTCCGGTCGGGGACCACGGCGATGCTGGACTGGCCGTCCAGCTCGAGCCCGCCAGGCTCCAGGCGCACCTTGGCGTTGCCCTGGCAGAGCCAGCGCAGGTCCACCTGTTCGCCGGGTTTCACGACCGTCCGGCTTGCCTCGAAGGTGCAGACCGTGGCGGGTGTGGGAAGGGCGGCGGTCAGGTGCCCGAGCACGGATACCTCCACCGTGCGGCTCTGGCCGCCCGCTGCATTGTTGGCCGTGATGGTGTAGCGCGTGCTTTCCAGGGGCGTGACGGTGACCTCGCTCCTGCCGTCCAGCTCCAGACCGCCAGGTTCCAGGCGCACCTTGGCGCTGCCCGCGCATTCCCACCTCAGCACCACCGGTTCGCCCGGCAGCACCGCCTTGGCGCTGGCGTCGAAGGCGCAGATGCGGGCGGGTTCGCCCAGAGCCAGCCCGGGGGTCACGCGCACTTCCATATGACCCAGTTCCGGGCCCCCTGATCGGGCGTCGAAAATGCGGTACGTGGTTGTGTAGGCTGGCCTCAGCGTCACCTGGTATCTCCCAGGAAGCACCATGCCGCCGGGCTCCAGGCGGACCTGCGGCACCGGTGGGCAGGCCCAGGCCAGCAGGACCGAATCACCGGGGCGGACCTCGCGGGGCTCGAGGGTCAGCGTGCAAGGGGCCTGGGGCTGGATCAGGAGGAACGCTGCCGTCAATGGAAGTAGAGGGATCATGCAGTGAGTGTAATCGGGGAGGCGTCGATACCTTCTCGGTCGGGCCTGGACAATGGCCATAAAATGACTACCATGACCTCCGTTTTAGGAAAGGAACGGCATTTCGCCTGGGCGGGATGACCCTTGGAGGGTGCCCCGCCCCCACCGACTCCAATGACTCTCCTGATTGACAGCCCACTCCAGATTGGTGACGTGGTCGGTCGTTACCGGGTGGAGAGTTTTGTGGCCGAAGGAGGCATGGGTCGGGTCTTCCGCGCCTGGGACACCAGGCTGGAGCGCCCGGTCGCCCTGAAGACCATCCGGGCCGATCACGCCAACGACAGGGCTGCCCTGGTCCGATTCCAGCGGGAGGCGCAGATTCTCGCGAGGTTGGACCACCCCGGGATCTGCCACGTCTACGACTGGCTGGATCACCATGGAACCCTGGTCATGGCCATGGAGTGGGTGGATGGAACACCACTTTTGACCCTCCTGGAACAAGGCGCCATGCCCGTCCCAAAGGCGATCCGGCTGCTCAAGGATCTTGCCTTCGCCTTGGCGGCGGCTCATGCCAAGGGCGTCATCCACCGGGACCTGAAGCCCTCGAACATTCTGATCACTGCTGGCGGCACGCCCAAGATCCTTGATTTTGGGCTTGCCAAGACCTTTGAGAAGTCGCTGTCGCTGGATACCGATCCCGGGTTGGGACCAGCCGCAGGGGAGGATGACTCGACTCGTTCTTTCTCCGGATCCGGGGGCCCACTCACCGAGCCCGGCATGGTCATGGGGACGCGCGGGTTCATCGCCCCGGAATTGCTGATGGGGGAATCTGCCGCTGCGGCCACGGATCTCTACGCACTGGGTGTGGTCGCCTATCTGGTTCTCACCGGTGACCCGCTCCCTGAAAAAGACGGGACCAGGATTCCCTGGACCCGGCGAGTGCTCAAGCGACGCTCAGGTTCAGGTCCCCATCCGGCGGGTCCCCATGCCCTCTGGAACCTCGTGGATCGCCTGCTGTCACCGGATCCAGAGTCCCGCCCTGAGGCTCAGGAGGTCGTGGCGGTGTTGGACCGGATCCAGGCGCCCGCCTCGCCCATATGGTGGGCCACTGCCACCGCAGTCATGGCCCTGATGCTGGCTGGGTTCGGTACTTGGGCCTATGGTCGGGGTGCCATCCCCGAGTTCTCGGCCAAGCGACCAGCGCGATTGGTGGTCACGACGATTCGGAACCTCACGCCGAAGCCTGGTCTCACGGCCGCTGTGGAGGTCACCACTACGGAATTATTGGAGCATGTCCTGGGCAGCCTGACGAAGGTGTCAGTGGTGACTGATCGGGTATCGGATTCATCGGGAAATGAGGTCCGCCCCCGATCCGAGGCCAGGGATGAAGGGACCGAGCAGGACTTCCTCCGGCGGGTCACGGCTCGAACCGGTGCGGACCTGATACTGGTGGGTGAATTGATGCAGCCCCCGGGTTCAGATCAAGCCACCTTGAAGGTGAGGTTGGTGGATCGCAAGGGTGACCGACGGGCCAGCTGGGAGATCCCCTCCACCCCTTCGGGGTACGAACCCGACCTGGTGGTGCCTCTGATATTCAAGGATTTCAACCGGGCCATCTCGCCCCTGCAACGGGCTTCCGTCCCACAGCACCTGCCCTCGAAGGAGGCCCTCGAGGCCTACGGTCGCGGGAGTGCGCTGACCGAAGGCGGTGATGCCGCGCAGGCCCTACCCTTCCTGGAGGCAGCGGCGCTGCAAGCGCCTGAATTTGCCCCGGCGGTCCTGAAATATGGCTGGGCGCTCATGGCGGTGGGTGATCCCAGGGCCCTTCCCACCTTCATGTGGGCCCGAGCCACCGCCCGGGACTCCGGGGATCGACGGTACGAGGCCCAGGCTCTCTTCCAGCTGGCTTGGCTGGTGCGCCGGAGTGCCAAGACCGAGGCCCTGAACGTAGAATCTCTGCTAAAGGAGGCCCTGTCCCTCGGCAAGGCCTGCGGTGATATGGACCTCCAGGTGCAGGCCATGGACCGGTTGGCAGGCTACTGGATGGAGCGTGAAGAGTATGACGCCGCAGAGCGGCTGCTAGGCCCCGCCATGGACATCGCCACCACCAGCGGTAACCACACAGAACGGGCCTTGATCCTGGTAAGCCTCGCCTACCTGGCCAAGAACCGTGGCCAAGTCGCCGAGGCTCGAAACCTATACCTCGATTCTATCCGTGAAGCCGGAGTCCTCGAGAACCCATGGCTTGATGCCGTCAACCGGAACAACCTGGCCGTTCTCGATTTCGAGGAGGGTCGGCTTGATTCTGCCGAGAAGGTGTTCCAGGAAGTTCTCCAGTTGAGAAAACGGCTCGGTGATATTGAAGGGGAGTATCGGGTCATCGTGAACCTGGGCATCGTGGCCTTCACGCGGAGGGACTTCGATCTGGCCACCACCCGATTCGAGGCCGCCCTGCTCGGGGCAAGAATGCACGACCTGGTCCTGGTCCAGGGCCGGGCCCTCCATTGGCTTGGGGAGGTCCTGAGGGCCCGGGGAAAGCTGACAGCGGCGTCCCTCCGGCTACAGGAGTCCTTGGGCGCTCTGAGGAAAGCCGGGACCCCTGGGGACCAGGCAGCAGCTTTGGGCGCACTCGCGGAATGCAGGGCGCGGCAGTGGGAATTTGCCGAAGCCGAGCGCCTTCTGGACGAAGCTCGACGCATCGCCGGGAATCGGCCGCAGACCTGGCGCGCCCGGGCCTGGCTGCAGCACCAGCAAGGTCGAAAGACAGAAGCCCTGGATTCCCTGGCCATGGCCCTGGCCGATCCCCGGCGCGAGGACGCTGAGCACCACGAGGAGACCCGAAGGTTGATCTCAAATTGGCGAGACCGACCTTGACAGACTTGCGCATCGAACCGATTGTTGGCCGGCCTGTCAACAATGTCCAGCAGGCGAGAAGGAGGTGTGGTCATGAACCCCACAACCCTTGAAAAACCGATGCACCCGAAACCGCCGAAGGCGGCAACAAGCCTGTCCTTCACCCTCGAGACGACCGGCGACTGGGAGGTGATCGGGACTCCCAAGCCCGGGGCTGGGACGGGGTCAATCAAGATTGAGTTCACCGAGGAACCCGGTGGAACCTTGGGCATACAAGTGGAAGGGCCACCACCCAGGCCGCCCAAATGGACCATCAAGGGCGACGGCGATCTCAAGCTTTTTGCCGGGACCCACGGCGGCAAAACGCCAAGGGAACACTGGATCGGACCCATCACCTGCATGATCCATCCCACGCGAGAAGTGACCTTCATCGGCAAATGATCCGGGGCCTTGGAACGGGGCGCTCGCCTGCCCAAGCTGCGCTGGTGTGAAGGTGGCGAGGGGTGTCGCTTTGACTCGCCAAGATCAAGTTCAGTTCCCCAGATAGGTGAACCAGAAGCGTAAACTGGGGTATCGGGGGTCAGCGCAACGATGTAATTTGTTGATTCTATTCATTTTGAATCCTTTCGTGAAAAATAAAAAATGGTAATCAGATCAAAAGCAAAATATGGGTAAAAATAGTTTTGTGCCTTGGCAAGAGAATGAAGTCTTTGGCTAACACATTCTAATTTTGTCAGGCTGTCTTGGTCGGGCCATCTTTGAGTAGAAAATTCGTTTGTTGAGATTCGGTCGCAACAAACGCCACACTCGCCTCGCCTCGCCGCGTCCAGGCGTGGGGTCGCGATCTATGTGTCTAAGTGTTGTTATTGTAGCCTTTGATATACAACCAATCAGGAATACGGGCATCGCCTTGACCAAGTATTGGGATTAAAGGAGTTGGATGGGGCCTTTAAGCCCAATGGGACAGGGCAGGAGGCCCTGGGGCACCGCCAAGGCCTTATAAGCCAAGCCCCGCCAGCATCTAACATTTATTTTTTATCTAATTTTTGCTTAGAAACTGTACAAGATTAGGGTCAGGATCTTTGTTAGCCCAATTTTGGCTGATGAGTCATTCCTTATTCCATCGTTCAAGATCCTATAGCCTTCACTCTTCGACGAACCGGTGGATTGCAGGCCTCCAGGTAGCTCTCCAAATCACGGAAGGAGCGGGCGAAGAGAAAGACTGCTCTGTTCATCTGCCCTTCTTCAAATAGGCCCTCTATTGCTAATCTGAGTACCTTGATGCCTTTGGGAGTCTAAATTTGATATAAAAATAGCCTCTAATTGAGGCTAAAGAATAGTATAGAATAAATGATGATACTAATAGTGAAATCATAAATTATGGACAAAATTATTAGATCAATATATTATGAATTTATTTTAAATATTTATATATTCTAATT
>CAIYNT010000259.1 GCA_903927605.1 uncultured Holophagaceae bacterium | reverse complement strand
GCTTTGCGAGGAGCGCCGGGGCATCCAGCAGAAGCTCGAGTACGTGTGCCAGGACCGCGTGATGCTCGTCTATGAGCTGCCGCTCAATGAAGTGGTGCTGGACTTCTACGACAAGCTGAAGTCCCTTTCCAAGGGCTATGCCAGCTTCGACTACCACATGAAGCACTACACGGAATCCGATCTGGTGAAGATGGACATCCTGGTGAATGGAGAGCCGGTGGACGCACTGTCCATCCTGGTCCACCGGGCCAAGAGCCAGACCCTGGGCCTGGCGCTCTGCCAACGGATGAAGGAAGTGATTCCCCAGCAGATGTTCGATGTGGCCATCCAGTCCGCCATCGGCAGCAAGATCATCGCCCGGACCAACGTGAAGGCCCGGCGCAAGGACGTGCTGGCCAAGTGCTACGGCGGCGACATCAGCCGCAAGAAGAAGCTCCTCAACAAGCAGAAAGAGGGCAAAAAGAGAATGAAGTCCATCGGCAATGTGGAGATCCCGCAGGAGGCTTTCCTGGCTATCCTGAAGGTCGATAACTGAGGATCATAACGGCCCCGATGGACCACCTTATGGGATGAGGCCGAAGCAGGGAGGCTCCATCTCCACGAGGCGTGGGCCGAGGGCGAGCACGCCCAGCGTGCGTCAGATGGATGGAGGCCCACCGTGCGCGCAGCGCATGACCCCGCAGGGGCGAGGCCCAGGATGGGCCGAGTCAAGTCCATCGGCAACGTGGAGATCCCGCAAGAGGCCTTCCTGGCGATCCTCAAGGTCGACAACTAGCCCACTTTGTCGTCGTCCTTGATCTCGCCGGATTCGACCAGGTTGGTGAGGAGGTGCTGAAGCTCGTCCTGACCGATGATGCCGCGCCGCTGGAAGAGCCGGATGAGCCCCAGGACCAGGGTGCGCGTCTGATAGCTCTCCAGTCGCCGGATGGTCTGCACGCTGGCCCGGCTGTGCACCAGATCGGGGTTGACCGGGGCGGCGGGAGGGCGTTGGGCCGGTGCAGGGTCGAACAGCCCGAAGGGGTCTATGTTCACGGGTTGGGTGGCCGCACCGGGTCTGTCGAAGAAGGGGTCCGGCGGGAAGGCCCCGGGTCCCGGCGGGACGGGATTGGGAGTGGGCACGGGCAGAGGGGCCAGGGAAAACGTCACGGGCAAGGCATCTTCCTGGCCCGAGTCGTTGCCCAATTCCACCGTCAAGGCGCCGGGGGGCGAGTCAAATTGCCGGTAGAGGTCAGTGATGACCTTCCGCAGCGCGCTGTGGGAGGCCACGACAGGTTCGATGTTGAGACCCGAGGCGAATCGGGCGCTGTCGATGGCGTTGAGATCCGAGGGATCGGACATGGCCAGCACCAGGGACTTCGGTTCTTTGGTGGTGATGGGCAGTACCGTGAACTGATCGGCGAGGCGATGGGGCACGAGCTTGAGAATCTGCGGTGGCACTGTGACATTGCGCACGTCCAGCTGGGGCACGCCGGTCTGGACACTGAGGAAATCCATGAGGACTTCTTCGGAGATGTAGCCCAGGGCCACCAGATTGCTGCCGAGTCGTCCCCGGGCGATTTTCTGATGAGTGATGGCACTCTGGAGCTGGGCCGGTGTGATGAGTCCGCCCTCGACGAGCAGTTCACCCAGCCGCTTGTTCGGTTGCTGCATATGAGGTCCTAGGGGTCTTCCGTGGCTGCACAGAGGGTCAACTCCAAGGTAACTTTATTCAAGGCTTTTGTGCAGATGGAGGTGGCATGACTTCCGATGACCTGTGGCGGGCGGCGCTGCACGATTTCAATAATCTGTTGGCCGGTCTTCAGGGTGTGCTGGATCTGAGCGATCCACGGCTGCCCTTGGATGCCCGCAACCGCATGCGTCTGGAATCCACCCTCGAGGATGGGAAGACCCTCATCACCATGGCGCGCGCCCTTGCGCTGGGTCGCCATCCGGATCCCGGCCTGGCTGCCTGGGAGGAGTGGCGGACCGGGCTTGAGGCCCGGTTGGAACCCATGGCCGCGATGTTCCGGTGTCCCATCCAAGTGGTGGCTTCTGGAGCCGATGCTGCGCCCTGGCCAGCCCCCCAGTTGCAAGACTGGGCCGCCGCCTTCACCCGGCAGATCCTTCCCTGGGCCACCCCCGGACCCCTGCGGCTGGAGGCCACGGTCTCTCCAAAGGCCTGGACCCTGACCTGGGTCGGGGATGCGCCGCTCCCCGCGGCCCTCCGGCCGGAGCCGCCCTCCGACGCGCCCAAGAATCTCCCCTCTTACTGGCTGCAGTCCGTCAGGGAGCGCCTGGGCCTATCGATCCAGGAGGCACCGAATGGGCTCGTGGTCCAGATGGCGAGGCCAGCCGGTTCCCTGGTCGAATCGAGTGAGGCATGAAGTTCCACATCCTCGCGACCATGTGGGTCGCGGAGCGGGGCCCCACAGGGAGCGAATCATGCTGGTCAGGGAAGTGACGCGATGAAATTTCACATCCAGACCTGGGGCTGCCAGATGAACGACCACGACGGCGAGAAGCTGTCGGGGTTGTTGTCTGCGGAGGGTTTTGAAGCGGTGGAGTCGGTGGAGGAGGCGGAGCTGGTGCTGCTGAACACCTGCTCCATCCGCGAGAAGGCCGTGCACAAGGTCTATTCGGAACTGGGCCGCCTCCGCGAGGAGAAGCAACGGCGCCCCCTGCTGGTGGGTGTAACGGGCTGCCTGGCCCAGCAGGAGCACGCGGCCCTCTTCAAGCGGGCGCCGCACATCGACTTCGTGCTGGGCACCATGGCCCTCAAGCAGCTGCCCCGGCTGGTGGCTGAAGCCCGGGAGGGCCGGACCCGGGTCATGGATACGGGCGAGTACCCGGACAACCACCTGTTCCCACCCTCGGTCACACGCCGCCGGGATACGGCCAAGGCCCTGGTCACCATCACCGAGGGTTGCAACCACGCCTGCACCTATTGCATCGTCCCCACCACGCGCGGAACTGAGCGCCACCGCCCCTTCGAGGACGTGCTGGCCGAAGTGCGCGGCCTGGTTGCAGGCGGCTACCGCGAGGTGGAACTGCTGGGCCAGAACGTGAACAGCTACGCCGGGGGCTGCACCTTCGCGGAGCTGCTGGAGCGCGTGTCCGAAGTGGAGGGCCTGGAATGGCTCCGCTTCACCACCAGCCATCCCATGAACTTCACCAGGGAACTGGCACGGGTGCTGGTCACCAATCCCAAGGTGGCGCCCTTCCTCCACCTGCCCCTGCAGAGCGGCAGCGACCGGGTCTTGAAGCGGATGCTGCGCGAATACACCGTGGCCGAGTACCTGGAGCGCCTGGGCTACCTGGGCGAGGGGCGCAGCAGGATGACCCTCAGCACGGACTTCATCGTGGGTTTTCCCGGCGAGACCGATGAGGATTTCGAGGACACGCTGCGGGTGCTCGATGCGGTGGCCTTCGATGGCTCTTTCAGCTTCATCTATTCGCCGCGCCCCGGAACACCTGCGCTGCGCCTCAAGGATGATCTGCCCATGGCGGTGAAATCAGAGCGTCTCAAGCGCCTTCAGTGGCGTCAGACGGAGCTGACCCAGGCCAGCAACGACCGCTTCGTGGGCCGGCAGATCCCAGTGCGCATCGAGACCCGCGGCCCCACGGAGCACGGCTGGTGGCTGGCCCGGAGTGGCGAGTGGAAGACGATCCACCTCACGGTCGGACTGGGCCGGGAGCTGCCTTTCGGGGAGCTCGTGCAGGCGAGAATCACCGCCGCAAGCCCTCATTTCCTGGGGGCGGAGCTGGTGTAGGGGCTGTCAGCTATCAGCTGTCGGCTGTCAGCTATCAGCTGTCGGCTGTCAGCTGGCAGGTGCCAGGGCAATGGTGAGAGACCATTTTCGCGTGGCGCCTGGAGCCAGCAGGAATCCGCCGGGCTTGTCGGTGAATTCGCCGTCCCAGTCCGCAGGACTGGCGTGGCCCTCCCAAGGCTCGATGCAGAGAAAAGATTCAAGCGGGTCAGACTTGGCCCAGATCCCCAGGTGCGGAAAACCTTCCCAGCGCAGCGCCAGCGCGGGGCCGCCCGCGGCCTCGAAACGCAGGCTCCGGCTCCTTGGCTGCAGGAAGATCAGGGCGTCCTGGGCGAACAGATCCTCGCACAGGGCCAGCTCCCGGCCACGAATGGGCGTCGGATGCGGTCCGGGCCCGAGGAGTCCCTGGGTGTCGAGGCGCCGGAGTGGGCCCGCCTCACCCGCCTCGAACACCAGTTGGTGCGATCTCTTCGCGGTTCCGGGAAGCAGGGGCCAGCGGAAGGCCGGGTGCAGGCCCAGGCTCGCGGGCAAGGAGGTATCGCCGGGATTCAGGAGGGTCACCTCCATGCGCAGTCCAGAAGCTTCCAGCTCGTAGGAGACCGTCAGCCGGAATTGGAATGGGTAGGCTGAGCGGGTCGCGGCGTCATCCTTCAGTTCCAGGGTGCATCCAGTCTTGGAGCGGCGAACCCAGCTGAAGAGCCGGTCCCGGGCGAAACCGTGTCTGAGCATGGGGAAGGTGCTCCCGCGGTGGCGGAGGACATCACCCTTCAATGCACCCACGATGGGAAAGAGCAGTGGGGCATGGCGGGGCCAGAGTGGCCCCGCATTCCAGAGCAGCTCCAGGCCCCCAAGGCGCAGAGTCTGGAGCTCGGCGCCGGTATCAGCGATCCCGGCTTCGGAGCCGCCCAGATTCAACCGGTGGATGACCATGCCTCCATGATGCCTGGCCCCGTGGTAGATTGGCCCTCTCCGTCCTTCCCGCACGCCGCTTTCCCACCGGGAGCCAGCCCATGCACTTCACGGCGGAAGCCATCGCCACCCTCCTCCACGCGCCCCGCGCGAATGTGGAAGCGCACTGGCCCCTGGTTGTCGAGGCGCTCTCAGCCCTGAAGATTCTCGATCCCGCCATGGAAGTCGCGGCCATCGCCACCATCGGCTCGGAGAGCTATCTGTTCGCGCCCGAGAAGGAGGCCGGCAGTGAGGCCTACTTCCGCCGCATGTACGAGTTCGACCGCAGCCTGGGCAACCTCGAGCCGGGCGATGGCGCGAAGTTCTGCGGCCGGGGCTTTGTCCCGATTGTCGGCCGCTCTGAATACGCCCGGTTCGGGAAGCTGGTCGGGGCCGATCTGGTGGAGCAGCCGGAGCTGGCCATGGATCCCGCCGTGGCCGCCCGGATCCTGGCCTATGCCTTCATGCTGAAGGGTGTGCCCAAGGCCGCCGCCGAGTACGACTGGGTGAAAGTCCGGCGCCTAGTCCATGGCGACCTGTCTGGGTGGAAGCGGTTCAACGGGATCCTGATCCCGCTGCTGAAGCTGCTGCCCTAAAATCAAGATCTGCCTATCTCGAGCCGAATCAGCTGGGGTAACCGGCCTGCGACGGCTTCGGGCGTCCGGTCGGTCCTCGGTCCTCGGCCATCGGAGCAGCCCCATGCGCGTCAACATGCCGGTCACCCAGAAGGAACACCATCTGAAGGAGGGGGCGTTCATCGTCACCACCACGGACCTCCGGGGCGTGATCACTTATGTGAACGAGGAGTTCATGCGCATCAGCGGGTTCACTGAGGCGGAGCTCGTAGGCCAGCCCCACAATATGGTCCGGCACCCAGACATGCCCCCGGCGGCCTTCGAGGATCTCTGGCGCACGGTCAAGGCCGGCAAGGGCTGGCAGGGCATGGTGAAGAACCGCTGCAAGAATGGCGATTTCTACTGGGTGGATGCCAGCGTCACGCCCATCGAGGAGAAGGGGCAGACCGTGGGGTATGTCTCCATCCGCAGCAAGCCCACCCAGACTCAGATCGTGGAAGCCGAGCGCATGTATGCCAGGGCCCAGGCCGGACAGCCCATGGAGGACCCAGAGCGGAAAATCTGGAGCCCCTTCCCTCAGCTGGGACTCCACGGCCGAGTATGGTCGGCTGCGGCCATTGTCCTGGCCCTCTTCTGCCTGACGGCGGCGCTCACCTTCTCGACCTTCATGAGCACCCGAGCGGAAGCGACCACCCTCCGGGCCACCGCCGCCACCCAGGGCAGCGGCCTGCGGGAGGCCGACAGCAAAGAGGCGGATGCGCGGCTCGCCAGCATCTCCTCACAGGCGGCCACGGGCATGTGGGTGCTGGGGGGCGGAGCGCTGCTCAGCGTGCTGGCGGCCCTGCTCGTCTTCGGCCAACTGGTCCAGATCCTCGACCACCAGCTGGGCGGCGATCCCAAGCATGCCCTCTTCATGGCCCAGGCTCTCGCGGATGGGAACCTCCGCACGGACATTCCCACGCGCCCCGGCGACCGGACCAGCCTGATGGTCACCGTGCGCCGCATGCAGGCCCACCTCAAGAACACCATCAACCGCATCCGGTTCGACGCGGAACGGGTCCGCCTGAACAGCGAGGTGATCGCCTCGGCCACCCACGAGATCGCCAGCACCAGCCATGAAATCGCCCGGAATGCCGACGACCAGCGCACCTCCACGGATCGCATGGCCTCGGCCATCACCGAACTCTCTGCCTCGGTGCGGGAAGTCGCGGACAACGTCCAGTCCAGCCATCGCCGTTCCACGGAAGCGGCCCGCACCGCCCAGACCGCGGATACTTCGGGCCAGGCCGCCATCCGGGCCATGGATCGGGTCGAAGAGGCCACCGCCCAGATGGTGGAAGCAGTCCAGGTGATCCAGGACATCGCCCGCCAGACCAACCTGCTTTCGCTGAATGCCGCCATCGAGGCGGCCACGGCCGGCCAGCTTGGCAAGGGCTTCGCGGTGGTGGCTGAGGAAGTGCGGAAACTGGCCGAGCGCAGTGATGCGTCCGCCCGGGAGATTGCCGCGCTCATCGAGGGCAGCAACCGCGCCGTGACCCAGGGCAAGGCCACGGTCCAGGAGGTGGTCCAGGCCCTGGTGACCATCCGGGATCACATCGCCGAAGTGGCCGCCATGTCTACGCAGATCGAGGCCGCCTCGGGCGAACAGGCCAAGGCCAGCGAGGAAGTCGCCAAGCAGGTGGAGCTGGGCGCCCAGCAGGCGGTGCAGAACGCCAGCGCGGCCATCCAGCTGTCCGGAACCGTGGACAGCAATGCCACCACGACCCAGGAACTGGTCCGCACCGCCGAAGGGCTGACCGCCCTCCTGGTACGGTTCAAGACCTAACCGACCGCCGGATCGCGGAGCGGCCTGCGGGACAGGCCAGCGGAGCGAGGATCCGGCGAGGAGGTTACGCCACAGACGATCGGGCGGCCAGACCAGAATCATTGTGGAACTTGGTGCGCTCGGGGCTAAGCCGAGCCGGCACCCGGCGGGCTGAGCATAGCAACCCAGTTGGCCACAGCCTTGGTGCGCCCGGGGGGACTCGAACCCCCACGCCTTGCGGCAAGCGATTTTAAGTCGCTGGCGTCTGCCATTCCGCCACGGGCGCGCGGTTCCAGCCTAACGACTGTCGGTCATGCATGATAGGTTCGACCCATGATTCCGTCTTTCGCGACGCTGTTGCTGGTGCTCCTCTGCACACCTCTGGCCGCCGAGGTCCGGGATCTGAAGGCCTTTTTCCAGGAGCGCTGTGCCGTCTGCCACGGCGCGGATGGCACGGGCCGGGGGCCGAACGGCGCGCGACTCGGAGGGCGCAACCTTGGGGATGGACGCTGGTTGGTGAAGCAGGAGGAGGCGGATCTGGTGGCCTCGATCCTCCGCGGCAAGGGGGCCATGCCCGGATTCCGGCGTCAACTCAGTGATGCCGAGGCGCGACGCCTGCTGGTGGAGGTGGTCCGGCCCCTGGCGGCCCGGAAAAAATCCTGAGTGGCCCTTGCGGGCTGGGGAACTGGGTTCATAGTTTGGTGATTCATTGCTCAACGAGGTCGCCATGCGGTGCATGCTCCTGATCCCGGCCCTGCTGTTCCTTCCGAGCCTCCGGGCCCAGGCCCCGGCCAAGACCCTGAATGACCTGAAGGCCTTCTACTCGGCCAACTGCGTGAAGTGCCACGGGCCGGATGGCTCGGGCCATGCCCTTGAGGGCAAGAAGCTGGGCGGCTTCGACTTTACGGATGCCAAGGAGGCGGGGAAGGAGAGCGATGCAGACATGGTGAAGACCATCCAGAAGGGCAAACTCTTCGGGATCGTCATGCCCTCCTTCAAGGATCGACTCACGGATGACGACATTCAGCTCCTGGTCAAGGAGGTCCTCCGCAAGGCGGAGAAGGGCAAGGTCATCGCGCCGACCCCGTAGGGGCCCGGTAGCATGGACGAATGCCTGTCCCAGCCTCCGAACCGACCGATCACCCCCTGCTCCGCCACCTGAACGCCCCCCAGCGGGAGGCGGTCCGCCATGCCCACGGGCCGCTGTTGATCCTCGCCGGTGCAGGGTCCGGCAAGACCACGGTGATCACGCGCCGCATCGCCTGGCTGATCGAGGAAGAGGGTGTCCATCCGGGCTCCATCCTGGCCATGACCTTCACCAACAAGGCCGCGGAGGAGATGCGGGAGCGGGTCCAGCGGCTGGTCTCGGTGCCTGCCGCGCAGATGTGGGTGAGCACGTTCCACAGCTTCTGCACTCGCATTCTGCGCCGCGAGGGCGAGCGTACGCCCGTGGGCCGCGACTTCGTCATCTTCGACCCCGCCGATCAGAAGAGCCTCATCAAGCAGGTGCTGGCCGAGCTGAAGCTGCCGGAGAAGCAGTTCCATCCAAAGAAAGTCCTTGAGATCATCGGCGACTTCAAGAACCGCTGCCTGCTGCCAGACGAAGCCCGGGAAGAGGCCCTGGATCCCTGGACCCGCAAGGTGCTCGAGGCCTACGATCTATACCAGAAGGGCCTGAAGAACCACCGCGCCTGCGACTTCGACGACCTGCTGCTCTGGACCGAGCGACTCTTCCGGGATCCCGTGGTGCAGGCCGTCTACGGCGAGCGCTTCAAGTTCATCCTGGTGGACGAGTACCAGGACACCAACCGCGCCCAGTACCTGCTGGTGCAGCATCTGGCCCGGCGGCACCACAACCTGTGCGTCGTGGGCGACGAGGACCAGTGCCTTGTGAAGGGTACCAGCGTGCGCATGGCGGACGGTCGGGAACGGGCCATCGAGAAAGTGGCGGTTGGGGATTCTGTCCTGGCCGCCCACGGTAGCGGCGAGTTCAGGCCGACGCGGGTCCTGAAAGCTGCGGTGCGGTCGCGCCAGGGCCTTGGCATCCGCATCACGACCACCTCGGGAAGAAGGCTCACCAGCACGCCGGAGCACATCCACTTTGCCGGTTACCGACTCGGTATCACGCCGCAGCTGCACTTTGTCTACCTCATGCACAAACAGGGCATCGGCTGGCGCCTGGGCACCAGCCAGACCCACACGCGGGGCCAGGTGAAACCCGTCGTCGGATTCCTGCAGCGGGCCAGACAGGAACATGCTGATGAGCTGTGGGTGGTGTCCACCCACGCCAGTGAACAGGAGGCCCGCCTCCAGGAGGAAGTGTGGTCGCTCCATTACCAGCTTCCAACGCTCCCCTTCGTGCCGCGCAAGGGGAGCTCGACGAAGGGACTGGTCCACGATGCGGAAGCCATCCGGCGTGTGTTCGCATCCGTAGATTCGCAAACTGGCGCCGAGCGGCTGCTCTCGGATCTGGGCATGGCGTCGGAAGCGCCCCATCACCGGGCCCAGGCCAGTACGGGTCTGCGCCGCCAGGTGGTGGTCACCTTGTGCGGCGACCGGCGCGGGAAACGGCCCATGCATCGCATCTCCATGACCGGTCAGAGCGTGCAGGATCGCCGAATCCTCGCAGGGCTCGGTCTGTCGGTGCGCCCGGCCAAGGCCGGCTCATCGAGTTGGCGAGTGGAAACCTGCGCAGCTTCCTATGGCGACATCCGCCACATGGCGGAGCGCATCCGGAAACATCTGGACGCCGACATCCACCTGCAGGCCCGGCTGGGCGTCAGCCCCGGGCGCGAAACCAGCAGCCTGCCTTTTCTGCCAGCCTGTAACCTGAAGCCCGGCATGGCACTGTTCGACGGTGAAGGCGGCTTGGATGTGGTGGACCGCGTGGAGCGGGTACCACTGAAAGCGGAAGTCTTCGATCTGGATATCGAGGGTGTCCACAACTTCCTCGCCAATGGTCTGGTGACCCACAACTCCATCTATGGCTGGAGAGGCGCCGACATCCGCAACATCCTGGACTTCCAGCAGGACTTCCCGGAAGCGGTGCGCATCGAGTTGCTGCAGAACTACCGCTCCACCAAGAAGATCCTGGACGCGGCTTCCGAGGTGATCGCCAACAACGCCCAGCGGGTGGAGGGCAAGGGCGCGCTGATCACGGAGCTTGGTGAGGGCGAGGCCATCGTCTTCAAACTTTCCGACGAAGGGCGCCTGGAGGCGGAATGGGTGGTGCAGCGCATCCAGGAGCTGCGCTCCACCGATCCGGAAGCCAAGGCGGCCGTGCTCTACCGGGCCAACTGGCAGTCCCGGCAGCTGGAAGAGGCCCTGCGGGCCCAGAACCTACCCTACCGCCTGGTGGGTGGTGTGAAATTCTACGAGCGCCAGGAAGTGAAGGACCTCATCTCGTACCTGCGGCTCATGTCGAATCCCTTCGACCTGGTGAGCTTCCGCCGCTGTGTGAATGCGCCCTCCCGCGGCGTGGGGCCCACCACCCTCGGGAAGATCGAGGGCGCCATTCCCGAGGGCGGCACGCCCCTTGAAGGGCTGGCCCTGCTGCTGCGCTCCGGTGACCTGAAGGGCCGCGCCCAGCGCGAGCTGGGGAAGTTCCTGGAGCTGTTCCGACGGGCCCAGACTGAGCGCGAAGCCATGGGCCTCACGGGCCTGGTGCGGTGGGCGCTGCAGGAGAGCGGCTATCTGCAGAGCCTCGAAGATGAGGCCACGCTGGAGGCGGAAGGCCGCATCCGCAACCTGGAGGAATTCCTCAGCGCCGCCGCCGAATCCGAGTCGCTGGGTCTGCGTCTATCCGAGTTCCTGGATCGCATCACGCTGGCCGCGGACGCAGACCAGATCGAGGAATCCGCGCACCTCAGCCTCATGACCATCCACTGCGCCAAAGGCCTGGAGTTCCCCTACGTCTTCGTGGTGGGCATGGAAGAGGACGTCTTCCCCAATCGCAACGCCCGGGAGACACCGGAGGGCCTGGAGGAGGAGCGGCGCCTCTTCTATGTGGCCATCACCCGCGCCCAGCGGCGCTTGACGCTGAGCGCCGCCCGGCGCCGCCGCATCATGGGCACCGAGATGTTGGCCATGCCCAGTCGCTTCCTGCGGGAACTCCCGGCCGCGGTGCTCACCACGCCCATCCGCTGGGGCACCGAGATCTACCAGGCCGGTGAAGGCATACGCCCCGGCCACTCCTTCACCCGCGGCGCGGGTGGCGCCTCCGTCGCCACGGAGCTGCAGCGCATCCGCAGCTTCTTCAACCGGGTCCGACCCGACCCGGCTCCGGCGCAAGAAGCCTCGGGAGCCAGGTCCGCCGAGCCCGCCGAAAGCCAGGATCCCAGAGCATTCCCTGCCGGTACGCGCGTGCAGAGCCCACGGTTCGGTCCGGGCGTGGTGCTGGCGGCCTCAGGCCGCGGGGACAGCCTCACCTACACCGTGCGCTTCGACCAAGGCGGCGACAAGCGCATCCTGGCGCGGTTCGGCGCCCTCGAGCAGGGCTAGTGGCCGAGATCCCCGGCCAGGAGCCGTCTCCCTCGCGCCCGCATCCCAGTGTGTTCATGGTGCTCGTCATCCCCTACGGCATGGTGGGGGGGTTCGTCAGCGTGGTGCTGGCGTACCTGCTCTCGAAGGCCGGTGTGTCCGTGGAGCGGATCGCCACCCTGGTGGCCATCAGTCTCCTTCCAACGGTGTGGGGATTCGGGTGGGCCCATCTCGTGGACACGACCCTCAGCCGGAAGGGCTGGTATCTCCTGGGGGCCGTGGGGAGTGGGCTTGGCCTCCTGAGCCTGGGGATGCTGCCCGCCGACGGGACCCACCTTCCGCTGCTCACCGTGATCGCACTGGCCTCGATGGTTGCCTCGACCTTCGTGTCCAATGCCGCGGGTGGCCTCATGGCCTGCGTGGTGCCCGCGGCCCTGAAGGGGCGGGCAGCGGGCTGGTACCAGGCCGGCAATTTTGCGGGAATGGGGATTGGAGGGGGACTTGGCCTCTGGCTGGCGCAACGTCTCTCGGGCACCTGGATGCCGGGGGCCATCCTGGGCGGTGTGTGCCTCCTATGCTGCACCGGACTTCTGGCCCTGCCCGAGGTGGAATCGACCCTCAGGGCCGCAACCTATGGTGGGACCCTGAGAAACTTGATTCGCGATGTCTGGAGGGTCGCCCGATCCCGGATGGGGTTTCTCGCGCTGATCCTTTGCATCCTGCCGATCGGCTCCGGCGCCGCTATGAATCTGTGGGCTGCGGTGGCCGGGGACTGGCAGGTTTCGGTCGCCACCGTCGCCCTAGTGACGGGGGTCCTCGGAGGCGTTCTGTCATCGGTCGGATGCCTGGCGGGTGGGTGGATTTGCGACCGGATGGATCGCAAATCGGCCTACGTGCTCTATGGGCTGCTGCAGGCGGCCTGCGCCGTCGGCATGGCTTCCGCGCCGCGAACCGAGGCCATGTACCTCTTGTGGACTTCTCTGTACGCCCTGGTGGCCGGCTTGACCTACGCAGGCTTCACCGCCTTCGCGCTCGAGGCCATGGGCACCGGCGCGGCATCGACCCAGTACAACGCTTTCGTTTCCCTGAGCAACGCGCCGATCACCGCCATGATCATGCTGGATGGCTGGGCCCACACGCACTGGGGCGCCAGGGGCATGCTGAACACGGAAGCCGCCATGGGCGTGATCGGCATGATGCTCTTTGGGGGGGTGGTGGTCCTGGTGAGCCGAGCACGGCCGCTGCCGGAACCGGGACTGCTCGTTGGGCCCGACTGATCGGGCCTGGGGTCAGGGCTGGCTGAACCGCTCCGCCAGCACTTGCTTCCGGTAGTCGAAGATCCGTTGGATGTCCCGATGTACCCATAGGGCCGTGACGAGTCGACCAAGGACGCCCCAGCCCAGGCGGTAGCGCACCTGGTCCGTCATGCGGGTACCGCCATCCGGCAGATCCTCGAAGCGGTGGGTGTGGTGCCAGAGGGCGTAGGGCCCCGCAATCTGGCGGTCTGTGAAGCGCTCGCCGGGCACGAAGGTCTCGATGAGGGTGCGCCAGCGGATGGGCAGGCCGCGCACTTTGATGCGGTAGTCGAAGAGGGCCCCCTCGCCCCGGGGCAGGGGGCGTGGCGTGAGCACCTCGAAACGCAGCCACGGTGGCGTGAGGGCTTCTAGATTCGCCGGATCCGCGAAGAAGGCGAACACGTCGCTGCGCGGCGCGGGTAGGTCCTGTGTCGCGACAAACACCTCTTCCCTCACAGCAGGTCCTCCAGGGCCGCCTCGGCCTGGGGGAAGCGGAACTGGAACCCCAGGGCCTGCGCGCGTTCCGGGAGCACGAAGGCGCCTCCCAGCAGCAGCCCTTCCGCCAGTTCACCCAGCGCCAGTCTCAGGGCGGAGGCGGTCAAAATGGCGGGAACGGGCAACAGGGGGCGATGGAGTCGCCTGGCGATGAGGCGTGTGAAGACCTCATTGCTGAGTGGCTGTGGGGCTGTGCCATTGAAGGCCCCCTGCCAGGCTGGGTTCCGCGCGGCCTCGATGAGCATGGCCACCAGGTCGTCGATGTGGATCCAGCTGAGCCCCTGCTCCCCTGAACCGAGCTTGCTGCCCAGGAACCAGCGCACGGGCAAGGCCATCTTCGGCAGGGCACCACCCTCTGGGGCTAGCACCACGCCGATGCGGACCAGGGCCACGCGCACGATGGCCGCGGCCTGCATCGCTTCTGCTTCCCAGGCCTGGCAGACCTCCGCGAGAAAGCCCACGCCCGGCCCACTGTCCTCATTTACCGGGTCACCGCCCCGGGGTACATAGAACCCGATGGCAGAGGCGTTCACCAGCGCCGCCGGTGGTTGCGGGCAAGCGCGCATGGCCGCCACCAGCCGCGCAGTGGTGCCGGTGCGGCTGTCCCTGATGGCGGCCTTCCGCCGGGCACTCCAGCGCTGGTCAGCGATGCCTTCTCCCGTCAGGTTGATGACCGCGTCTGCACCCTCCAGCAGGGCGGGCAGCTCATTCCAGTCGTGTGCCTCGGCATCGGTGGGCAGGTTCACGGTCTGCGGATTTCGGGTCAGCACCGTGACTCGGAGGCCCTGTTCCAGCAGCGTGCGCACCAAGTGACTGCCCACCAGTCCCGTCCCGCCCGCAACCACCATCCGTCCCAAGGTCCCATCCCCCATGGCCACACCGGCTGAGGCCAGATTATCCACCCAGGCCGACCAATCACGCCTGCCCATCTCTTTGGATGGGTGGCCAGGACGCGCAGGAACCCGGGGCCGAGGCTCAGGCAGGTCAAGCCGTGTTACTTCTCAGTCGTGCGCCGTTTCCTAGGCCTCGTCACTGCGCCTGAATCCCTAGGGCTTGGGGCCTTGTCTGAGGCATGGGCAAAGGCATTCGGCCACCCTCAGGTTTCCGAATGCCTTCGCCCATTTCAAGGTCTTGAGAGACCGAATGCAACCCTCACTGGGTGGTGTTCGGCGAGTAGGTACCGGTGGAGCCATCGTAAGAGAAACTGGTTCCCGAGTTCCCGGTGATCGTGTTCCCGGTGATGACAGATCCATTGCAGAGCGAGGCCGTGATCCCCCATCCGCTATTACTCGTCACGGTGTTCCCGATGACTTTGGTATTGGGGCAACCGATCCCTGCATTGCTGTCCAGCATGATTCCGCCGTTCAGGTTGTTGTGGACGTTGTTGTTTTGGATGATGTTGTCATGGGTTTCCACGAACCTGATGCCACCATCGTTGTAGCCGCCGCCACCATTGCCGTAGATGTTGCAATTTTCTAGCAAGGTGCCGGAAGCAGCATTGCCAACATTGCCCTGCTGGACGCCACCTCCAACGTTGTTGAAAATCTGGCAGTTGGTAATATGGACGCCAGTGACGGGAACAGTTCCATTGGGTTCAATGTCGATGCCACACTGCGGATCAGTCCCAGTCGTATTGCTGAAGGTGCAGTTCTGAACCAAGAACATGTTGCCAGCGGTGATCGAGAGGCCCTGACGCCGGTTGTGATTACAGACACAGTTCGTGATGGTGATGTTGGACGAGTTATCGCAGATATAGATTCCATCGCCCCAGCACTCACTGATGTTCACACCGCTGACGGTGACATTGGAGGCATTCAAATAGATACCCATTCCCGACTCTCCACCAGTCCCAGTGTGAGTCGCACGTTCACCGACGATGTTCCCGCCCGTGATCGTGATGTTAGACCCACCATTGGAGCAGAGGATCCCATAGGTGTCTGAAGAGACGCCTTTCGCTTGCAGGGTTGCCCCGGAGGCCATGGCGAACGTCATGTTGGAATGGAGCATCAAGCCCCAGACGCCGCTGCCGACGGTCGGGTTGATCAGGTACGTTCCTGCCGGAACGGCGACGGCTCCACCCGAGGCACAGGCATTGATGCAGGCCTGGATGGCAGCCGTATCGTCATGCACGCCGTCGCCATAGGCATTGTAGGGTGCGGATTTGACGCTGGTCCCTGAGGGGGTGGAACTAGAGGAAATCGTGACGCTCGAAGCGGCGGTCTTGGAGCCATCCTGAACGCTGGTAGCCGTCACGGTGTCACTGCTGGCGGCGGCAGGAGCCGTGTAGAGGCCGCCGCTGGTGATGGTTCCCTTGAGGCAGGACCAGGTGACTCCGTAACTATAAGAGCCCGTGCCGGTGATCGTGGCCGTGAAAGAGGACTGGGCACCCGTGTTCAGGGTGAGTACGGCCGGGCTGACTGAAACGGAAGTGATGGTGGGCGCAGGAGGAGTGGAGGCCGAGGCTACCGTGATGCTCGCCGCAGCCGTCTTGGTCCCATCCTGGACGCTCTTGGCTGTCACGGTGTCACTGCCGGCGGTGGCAGGTGCCGTGTAGAGGCCGCCGCTGGTGATGGTCCCGTGGAGGCAGGACCAGGTGACACTGGAATTGTAGGAACCGGTGCCAGCTACCGTTACGGTAAAGGAGGTCTGTGCACCCGTGTTCAAGGTGGAGGTGGTCGGGCTCACGGCCACGGAGGTGATGCTAGTGGCAGGTGGATTGGGGGCCGCGGGAGAGGTGGTGAAGGTATAGTCCCCGGACGCGGTGAGGTTTCCGGCCTGGTCCGCCGACTTGACGCAGTAGTGGTACAGGGTCCCGGCCGTCAGCCCGGCGATGTTCTGGGCGTGGGCCGAATAGTTGAAGCTCAGTTCGGGGTTGGTCGTGCTTCCGTAGGTTGTGGTGAGCCCGTAGAAGACCTGCCCGGTTCCAACCTCGTTCAAGGTCCAGGAAATCGTCGCTCCGGTCTGGGTGAGGGAGCTTGCCGTGACTGCGCTGATCACGGGACCGGTGGCCGGAGGCGGCGTGACTGGGGTGGCGGCCACCGTGACAGTTGAAGTGCCCATCTTGGAGCCGTCCTGGACACTCGTCGCCGTCACCGTGTCACTGCCGGCGGTAGAGGGGGCCGTATAGAGACCGCCGCTGGTAATGGTTCCGTGGAGACAGGACCAGGTGACACCATAGCTGAACGTGCCAGTGCCAGCCACAGTGGCGGTAAGAGAAGACTGGGCACTTGGAGCCAGGGTGAGCGTCGCCGGGCTGACTGAGACGGAGGTGATGCTGGAGGTGGGCGGGGCGACTGAAGCGGGGGTCACCGTGATGGTCGAGGTCCCCTTCTTGGACCCATCCTGGACGCTCGTGGCTGTCACCGTATCGGCACCAGCTGTGGCAGGAGCCGTATAGAGGCCACCGCTGGTGATGGTTCCGCGAAGGCAGGACCAGGTGATCCCGGAACTGTAGGCGCCCGTTCCGGCTACCGTGGCGGTGAACTGTTCCTGGGTTCCCACATTCAGGGACCAGACTGCGGGGCCCACCGTCACCGATGAAACCGTGGAGCGAAGGTGAACGCGCATCTGGCCACTGGCAGCCTTGGAGGGATCGACCAGGCTGGTGGCAACCACCACGTGAGTGCCTTCAGCCTGCGGGGCTACGTACGTGACGGCATTCCCGCTGCCGGTGATAGTTCCCACATCACTGTTGCCGTTCGGTATGTCATCCACCGTCCAGGTCACGGCGGTGCCGGAGGAGCCCTGGACCTGGGCAGTGACGGGCAAGGCGTCACCAACCGTGAGATCCGCCGGGGCGCCAATCAGCGTGACGCTCTCCGAAGCGGGCTGGATCGGGGCCTGACTGGGACTGCTGCTGCTGGCGCCGCCGCCCCCACAAGCAAACTGGATCAACATCCCGGCGATGACCCATCCCTGAAGCTTGGCTAGACGATTTTCGGATCGCATGTGATTCCTCCGCTGCCAGACAAAGGCAACGGGGGTACCGCAGGGAACCGATCAGATCAAAATGGGTTAAGGCATATATTTCGAGCGTTAATGAGTAGGCAATGCCTCCCTGGCTCCTTATTGCCGACCTTCGGGTCTGAAGCCTGTATCTGAATTCTAGAATTTAGATAATACCAATTTATAAGTCTTTTGTTTTCTTGATAAAACAAAAAAATTAGGTTTCTTGCTGGATAAATATCGCGAATTTTTCTTAGTGTTTTGCATTCAGTGCATCTCGATTAAACCTTAATGAGTACCGGTCTGATCCTGATCCCAGATGCCCTTGTCAAGGAGGTTCCCCCGCCTTGGGATTGTTGCCGTCTACTTGGGTGGACAATCCCTCCCGTCCAGGCACCGTGGCACCGGTAGGAAGGCTCGCCGCCTGTGGATGAGGCCACGCCAACTGCTAAGCTCCCGAAGGACCAGCCGTCTATAAGTACCTCCATGTCACAAACTCAGCCCCCTTGAATCGAGGTTCGATAAAGCTTAGGAATCACCTCACTTTTCTCGGCACGGCCACACTCTCTTCCACCTCCATTCTGCTCAAAGGCCCGATATGAAATCGAAGGATCCAACCCTGGCATTCGGATTCCGGGTGGCGCTGCTCGCGGTTATCGCCGCAAGCGCTTCCATCGGTGGACCCGACCCGACCGCTCCGCCCCAAGGCCCCCTTTCCCTCGACCAGTGCCTCCATTTCGCCATGGAGCACAACCATCGCCGCCCCGCCTCGGCACGGGCGCTGGAAATCGCCGAGGCCCAGCACCGGCAGTCCCTGGCAGGCTACTGGCCCCAGCTCGGGATGCAGGTCGGCTTCCAGCACATGGACAAGGCCCCGAATTTCCTGTTCCCTTCCACGGGCTTCGCGATCCCCCCGCAGACCATCGTCACGCCCTTCGGCCCGCTCCAGACACCGGCTCAGTCCTTCCAGGTTCCGACCCAGGACATCAAGCTGATGGACCGGGACACCACCGCCGCCAGCCTGAACGCCACCTGGCTGCTGTGGGACGGCGGCCTGCGCCGGGGGCTGGGCCAGCAGGCCCAGGGCGGCATGGCTATCGCCAAGGCGGAAGTCCGCCGGACGGATCTGGAGATCCAGGACAGCGTGACGCGGATGTACTACGGCGCGGTGCTGGCGCGGCAGCTCCACCAGGTGGGCAAGGACACCCTGGCCCGCATGGAAGCGACCCTCAGCCTGACGGAGACCATGTACAAGGAGGGTTCCGGCAAGGTCAAGAAGACGGACTACCTGAGCAACAAGGTCATGGTGGAGACCATCCGCGCGACCGTCGCCTTGCTCGAGAAGAACGAGCAGATGTCCCAGGCCGCCCTGGCCAACACCATGGGCCTGGACTGGCGGGCCAATGTCGTCCCGGCGACCCAGGAGATCCCCTTCACGCCCTATGCCGTCGACCTGGACCAGCTGGTGAGCACGGCCTACCGCTGGAATCTGGACTGGGAGAAGCTGGAGGCCGGGCTCCGCTCCCTGGAAGGCGCCGAGACCACCGCCAAGAGCGGCTACTACCCCAAGCTGGCCATGACCGTGGACCTCCAGCAGTTCTGGAACGGCTACAACGCCGGCCTCGCCACGGACAACAACAAGAAAGGCTGGACACTGGGCCTGGGCGTGAAGATCCCGATCTTCAACGGCCAGCTGGTGAAGAACCAGGTGCGGGAGGCGCATGCCCGGCTTGAGCAGACCAAGGAGCAGCAGTTCCTGCTGAAGGAGGGCATCGGCCTGATGGTCAAGGACACCTTGATGGGCCTGGACGCCACCCGCAAATCCCTCGAGGCGACGGGCGAAGCCATGAAGGCCGCCACGGAGAACCGGGACCTGAACACCCGGGCCTACGAGAACGAGCTGGTGGAAACCCAGGAAGTTATCAAGGCCCAGCTGATCGAATCCCTCATGACCGCCCAGCACCTCAAGAACCGCTTCGACTATGTCGCGTTCCAGTCCCAGCTGACCCTGCTCATCGGCAATGAGGTCTGGAAGCAGCTGCATATAGGCTCTTGACCGGCATCTAATTCAGGAGCTCCGGATTGACCCACCAAGCCGTTGAATCCCGCCGCAGGCCCCGTGCCCCCG
>CAIYNT010000258.1 GCA_903927605.1 uncultured Holophagaceae bacterium | reverse complement strand
TCGTGGAACTTTCGCAGCAGCGCCGGCAGCACGTGGGAGGTATTGAGGTCAAAATTATCACCAGGTCCGTAAAGATTCGTCGGCATAAGGGAAATGGCATTTAGGCCGTACTGGGCACGATACGCTTGGCACATTTTGATGCCAGCGATCTTTGCGATTGCATAGTGCTCGTTGGTGGGCTCAAGTTCGCCGGTAAGAAGGTACTCCTCCTTAATCGGCTGAGGGGCAAATTTGGGATAGATGCAGGAACTCCCTAGGAAGAGGAGTTTCCTGACACCGTAGAGGTGGCTGGCAGCAACGATGTTGTTCTGGACCATCAGATTGGCTCGGATGAATTCCGCGGGATAGCTCGCGTTGGCAAGAATGCCCCCCACCCGGGCTGCAGCCATGAACACAAACTCGGGCCGCTCTTCAAGAAACAAGTTGAAGACAGCGTTTTGATCCTCTAAGTCACATTCGGCATGGCTGCGAGTGATGATGTTCTGAAATCCTGCAGATTGGAGTCGACGCATGATGGCGCTGCCAACAAGACCTCGATGCCCAGCGACAAGAATACGGTTTTGAATGTCCAAGGAGGAGCTCCTGCGTTGAAGGATTACAAAGATGGTTCTTATTCTGGCACTAATTGCTCAAGGTTCACCATGACCTGCTCATGTGATGCAGCGCACATGGGGATCAGATAATAATCTCGGTTCCTTTCCATTTCAGGTGGGTAGGCCGTAGCTGAGCTTGCCTGCCAACAGGTAGGCGATGGTGATGAGGTTGCGGGTGGTGCTGTAGCCTCGGGCCTTGGCTTTGGCGGCCTGGAGGATGGAGTTGAGGCCTTCGGCGAAGCCGTTGGTGAGATACCCCCTGAACCAACGGAGGACACCAGCAGCGTGTTCCTGAAGGGTTCGCGCCACCTTCTTGACTGGTTCCAGCCCGCTCTCCAGGGCCATCTCGCACCAGTCGTCCAGGAAGGTCCCGGCGGCCCTCGGATTGGGCTGTTCGTAGAAATCCTGGAGGGTCAGCTTCATCTGGTAGACACGGGCGGTGTCGAGGTTCTGGGTCTTTAGGACCTTCAGCCGCTCCCGCTGTTCCGCCTTGAGATTCTCAGGGTTCTTCAGCCACCAGTAACGCGACCGCTTCAACTCGGGCCGTGTCTTGGCCTCCTCCCGACGCACGGCGTCCAGGGCATCGCCCATCAGCTTCATCACGTGGAAGCGGTCGAAGGTGATGTGGGCTGCCGGGAAGTGCTCCCCGAGTCCTTTGATGAAGGACGGGGACATGTCGATGCAGGCTTCCTGGATCTGTTCGGCCTTGCCATGGTGCGCCTCCAGGTCCTCCTTGAAGGCCCTCAACGTGTCGTGGCCGCGGCCTTCGATGCCGAACAGCAGACGCCGCTGATCCATGTCTGTCACCAGCGTGATGTAGTCGTGCCCCCGCCTCGCCGCGGTCTCGTCCACACCCAATCGCCTCACGTCGGACATGTCCACCTTCGCCCGAGCCTCCTGCACGTAGTGATTCAGCACCCGCCAGATCCGGTTCCCGCGCTCGCCCGCGATGCGTCCGGCCGCTGCTACCGGCATCTCCCGAACGAGCACCATCAAAAGCGCCTCGAACATCAACGTGAACCCCGAGCCCGGCCGCGCCCAGGGCACCGGCACGGCCTTCACCCCATGCTCATCGCACTTGCACCGGGGGACTCGCGCCGTGAGATAGGCCGCGTGCTGGAAGAAATCCAGGTGCCGCCAGGTCCGCTCCTCCGTGTCGTGCGCCTTGCTTGGCGCCCCGCAGACTGGGCACGGAAAGTTCGCCCCCCGCTCGAAATCAACCACGATGTCCAATCGCTTCGCCTCCACCGAGAACCGCAGATCGCGGACCTCCCATGGCGGCGTCAGGCCGAGTGCAACAGTGAAGAGGGCGTTGGGATCCATTCCTCCATCATCTCTGTTGGCAGGCAAGCCCGGCTACGGCCTACCCACCTGAAATGGAAAGGAACCC
>CAIYNT010000257.1 GCA_903927605.1 uncultured Holophagaceae bacterium | reverse complement strand
GAAAGGCCTTGGCGTCGGCAGGCAATCGGCAGTAAACTTTCTGCAGCTTTCAAGCATCAAATCGGGCATACACCCTTGCAAGAACCACTTGGCAACTGCCAAAGTGGAATATCCCCTCACAGCGCGCTCAGTCATCCCCTTGGAGGTCCGGCTGTCCAGCTCTGGGTGGGGTTCGGCGACTGGCCGATGCCTTTGACATCCCCGCACCGCCCACTGGGCCAGGATTCTCCATGAACCGGAAGCTCATCCGACCGAACCTCAGTGAATTGAAGGACAAACTCGGCATCCCCGCAAAAGGCGGTGGAGGGGAGGGCATGACTCCGGTGCCATCGGCGACTACCCCCGGCGGCGAATCCAACCCAGCGGTCAACCCAGCAGCAGCCACAGCTCCTCAGGGACTTGGCAGCCCCAGGCGCAAAATTGCTCCACCCGAACAGACCAACGCCGAGAGCTTCTACTACCTCAAGCAGATGCAGTCCAAGACGCCCATGGTGATCGTGCTCCAGGATGATGAGAAGGTGCGCGGAGTTATTGAGTGGTACGACAAGCACTGCCTCAAGATCAACCGAATCAAGGAACCCAACGTCCTCGTCCCCAAGCACAACATCAAGTACATCTACAAGCAGGAGGAGGAGCCCAGGATCCGCCGCAGCCGTGCTGCCAAGAAGGAAGAGCCCCTTCCATCCGAGATCGAGATCCCAGCCTACGATTGAGCCCTGGCAACACCCTGCAGGGGATCCTATGAGCCGCCGTTCACGCATCGCCATCAGCCTGGGGGATCCCTGTGGCATCGGTCCTGAACTCCTCCTGGGGAGTCTGTCGACCATCTTTGCCTGGACGGATGTCACGGTCGTGGGAGCCAGAGCCGGCGCGGATCTTCTCCTGGGTCTTCCGGGTGCCCGGGTGGCTTGGCGTTGGGTTGAGCCCCCCAGGCAGCAGCCAGCGGCATTCTCGGGGAAGGCGTACGGGCTCCAGGTGTTCTCCATCGGGGAACAGCCTGGCCAGTTCCTGGGAGAAGCCCTGTGGCTGGATCCCACTCCGGAGATCGGAGTCGATCAGCTCCGCCTCGGGGAAGGTTCCGCTGCCTCGGGCCAGGCGACGGTAGCGGCGATCCGGGTCGCGGCATTGATGACCCTGAGTGGCGCCACTGACGCGCTGGTCACGCTGCCCATGGCCAAATCCGCTGCCCATCTGGCCGGCTACCCGATCCCGGGACATACGGAATTCCTGCGGGATCTCACCGGGGCGTCCATGACCCGCATGGCCTTTGTAAGCCCCCGGCTCAACGTAGTCCTCCACACAGTCCACCAGAGCCTGCGGTCGGTCGTGGAGACGCTCGACATGGACGCCGTGGCCGAGACGCTCGTCTTCTCCGCCCGCCAGTTCATTCAACTGACAGGGAAGTTCGACCTTCGGGTGGCACTCTGCGCCATGAATCCCCACGCGGGCGAGCATGGGGCCTTCGGCGGGGAGGAGCGCCTGCTCGAAGAAGCCATCATGCAGGCTGAGGCGTCTTTCCTTGATTTCGAATTCCCCGATGAGCGCGGACTTCCTGCATCCGCCTCGCCTTTCCGGCCAGGCGCCCCCCTCGCCGAATGGCAGGCCCCTCCCACGAAAGAACCTGCACAGCACCTGTCTTCCGGACAGAGAGGCATTGAGGTCATCTCGACGAAAACACCCATCAAGGCTCGGCCAGCGCCTGTGTTCTCCGGGCCTCTGCCTTCGGATAGCATCTTCCAGCGGGCGGCGCAGGGCGAATTCGACCTGGTCGTGGCGCTGTACCATGACCAGGGCCTCATCCCGGTTAAGCTCCTTGAGCCAACCAAGGCGGTGAATCTCACGCTTGGGCTGCCCTTTGTCCGCACGAGCCCCGACCACGGGACCGCCTTCGACAAGGCTGGGAAATGGATCGCGGATTCGCAGAATTTCCTGGAGGCCACGATGTTGGCTGTTCGGCTGGCAGGATACGGGCATCAGACGCTGCCGACCTCCGGACTGCAGGCATGAGGCAGGCTCAGAACATCGGTCCTAGGCTGTTGTAGGCTGGTCATATCAGTAGGAGGCGGCATGTCCACGGTGGCGGTGATCCTGGCGGCGGGTCTAGGAACCCGCATGAAATCCCGGCTTCCGAAGGTCCTGCACCCGATCCTGGGGGACCCCTCGCTGCTATGGGTGCTGCGGGCCCTGCCCGCCGGACTTGGAGGCGCCGTAGTGGTCCTCCACCACGGGAAACAGCAGGTCGTGGCCGCTCTTGAGGCCTGGCAGCAGGCCGGCCTTCTTCCCTGCCCCATTTCCATCGTGGACCAGGGCGAGCCCCTCGGTACCGGCCATGCCCTCCAGGTCTGCGTCCCCGAGCTGGACCGCCTGGGTGCCACCCGGGTGGCCATCCTCTGCGGGGACGTGCCCCTCACTTCTGCGGCCACGGTTGCGCACCTGTGCGCAGCAGAAGCGCTGCTGCTGGCCATGGACCTGCCCTCGCCAGGTACCTACGGCCGGGTGCTCCAGCATGCGGATGGCCGTCTTGTGGGTTTGGTCGAGGCGAAGGACGCTACCGCAGACCAGCTGGCGGTTCAACGCGTGAACGGTGGTGCCTATGCCCTGCCCTGGCCCCCCCTGCGCAGGGCGCTCACGGGTCTGACCAACCATAATGTCCAGCAGGAGTACTACCTCACGGATGCCGTGGCCGCGGTGGCCCAGGAAGTCCCGGTGACCGTGGAGGTCTGCGATCCCGAAGAGCTGGCGGGCATGAACTCGCGACAGGACCAGGCTGCCCTCCAGGCTGCGGCCCAGCGTCGGATTCAGGAGCACTGGATGACGGAGGGTGTGTCCTTCCTGCATCCCGACAGCACTCTGGTGGGGCCACGGGTCGTCCTCCGACGCGACGTGCTCCTGGAGCCGGGGGTGCGGATCGAAGGTTCGGTCCAGATTGGCGAAGGTTGTCGAATCGGCCAGGGCACGGTCATCACGGATTCCATCCTGGGCGAGGGCGTGGAAGTCCGCCCCTACAGCATCATCGAGCACGCCCAGGTGGGCACTGGCTCCAAAGTGGGACCCTTTGCGCGCCTGCGGGAGGGCACGGATCTGGCTGAGGGTGTCCACATCGGCAATTTTGTGGAGACCAAGAAGGCGAAGCTTCACCGGGGTGCCAAGGCTAATCACCTGACCTACCTTGGCGACACTGAAATTGGGGAGGACACGAATATCGGCGCGGGCGTCATCACCTGCAACTACGACGGGGTGAACAAGCATCGGACCATCATCGGCCGGAATGTCTTCGTTGGATCTGACACCCAACTGGTAGCTCCTGTGGTCATCGGAGACGGCGCGCTCATCGGGGCCGGAAGCACCATTACCGCGGACGTGCCGGGCGACGCAGTGGCCCTCAGTCGTACGCCCCAGAGCGTGCGGGAAGGCGGGGCCTCCAGGCTCCGGTCCCGACAGAAAAAGGGGACTGCGTTAAGCTGATTCTTTAGGTACGGAGCCCCATGGTCCTGACTGTGATCGACAAGGTAGGCGCCGGTGTGCTGAAGGCCACCGATACCTTTGGCGACTTCGCGGTCCTCGCGGGACGCGCTTTCGCCGCTATCTTCAAGCGCCCCTTCGACGGCAAGAACCTTCTGAACCAGTTCCAATCCGTAGGCGTTAATTCGATCCCGGTGGTGGTGCTCACGAGCCTGGCCGTGAGCATGGTGTTCGCGGTGCAACTCGCCTTCGGGTTCCGCCAATTCCAGGCCGAGGGGCTTGCCTCCCAGGTCGAGGGTCTGGCGGTCATGCGCGAACTCGCCCCGGTCATCACGGGCCTCATGCTCTCGGGCCGCATCGGATCGGCCATGGCGGCCGAACTTGGCACCATGCAGGTTACGGAGCAGATCGATGCCCTCGAATGCCTAGCCACGGATCCGATCCAATACCTCTTCGTGCCCAGGCTGCTCGCTTCGATGCTGGTGGTCCCACTCCTGACCATAGTGTCCGTCTACATCGGTTTCTGGGGCGGCTACCTCATCCTGGTGGGCGTGGAAGGCCAGAGCGCCTTCGTCTACGGTAATGAGTTCTACAAGCTGCTGGCCTTCCGGGACCTCCGCATTGCCATCTACAAGGCCTTTGTGTTCGGGATGATCATCGCCCTGGTCGGATGCTGGAAGGGTTACCGGACTCAAGGTGGGGCCGAAGGCGTGGGCAACGCTCCCACCAGCAGCGTGGTGACCAGCAGCCTCTGGATTCTGATCGCCGACTTCTTCCTCACCAAACTGCTCCTGGTGTGACGACATGGCTGTGATCGATGTCGTCAATCTCTCCAAGGCTTTTGGTCCCAAGGTCGTGCTGTCCAAGGTGAACCTCCAGGTCGAGGAGGGCGAGAGCCTCGTGGTGCTGGGCGGCTCCGGCTCCGGCAAGACTGTGCTGCTCCGCAATATCATGGGCTTGCTCACCCCTGACTCGGGCCATGTATCCGTGGAAGGCAAGATCATCGCCCAGCTTTCGCGAGAGGATCTGTTTACGGTTCGCCAGAGCATCGGGATGTGTTTCCAGATGGCGGCCCTGTTCGATTCCATGACCGTGTTCGAGAACGTCGCGTTCGGCCTTCGCAGGCATCACAAAATGACCGAGGAGCAAGTCCGGGGCCGGGTTGAAGAGTGCCTGGCCATGGTGGGTCTGAAGGACACGGACAAACTGAAGCCTTCAGAGCTCTCGGGCGGCATGAAGCGGCGTGTAGGCTTCGCTCGGGCCATCGCCCTCAAACCCAAGATCCTGCTCTTCGACGAACCGACCACGGGTCTGGATCCGGTTATGACAGACGTCATCGGCCGCATCATCCTGGATCTCAAGCACGAGTTGGGCGTCACCAGCATCACCATCACCCACGACCTGAAATCAGCCTTTGAGATCGCGGACCGCATTGCCATGCTTTTCCGGGGTGAGTGCATCGCCTGCGAGACACCAGCGGAATTCAAGGTCAATCCGCACCCGGTCGTCCAGCAGTTCCTGCGGGGGGATGCGGATGGTCCCTTCCTTGAGGATCCACCGCCGCCCAAGAGAAAAATTCAGGAGGCCCACGCATGAAGCTGGAAACCAAGGTCGGCCTCTTCTTTACTGGCACCATCGTCCTGTTGGCCGTGCTGATCTTCCGTGCGGAGAAGCTGGAAATCGGAGGGAAGCGCAATCAGTCCGAACGCTTCACCCACTTCGATTCCGTGGCAGGCCTGAACGTGCAGAGCGCGGTGCGCATCGCCGGCGTGCCTGTGGGCTCGGTCCGCACCATCACCCTTGAGAACGGGAAGGCCCGGGTGGTGATCGGCATCTCGAACGATGTGCCGATCTATGCCGATGCCCATGTGTCCTTGGGTTCCATCGGCATCCTGGGGGAGAAATTCGTCGACCTCGATCCCGGCCACAGCGCCAAGGGACTCTTCCCCGGGGACACCCCCCTGCCCAGCAAGGCGGGTGTGAGCCTGGACGCCCTCATGGAGACCCTCTCCGACATCGGCAAGAACGTAAAAGGCGTCACTTTCGCCCTGAATGAGTCCATCGGTGGCGAACAGGGCCGCCAGAAACTCGACGAGATCGTGGACAACGTCCGGGTGCTGACCGCCGAGTTCCGTTCCATGGCCCAGGAGAACCACGGTTCCATCAACCACTCCATGGCCAACATCGAGGCCCTCACCACTGAACTGCGAGACAAGCTGCCGGTCTTGGCCCAGCAGTTCGAAGTCGTGGGCAAGAATCTCAATGCCATCCTGGAGGAGAACCGCCCCGAGCTGAAGGGCGCCGTCACCGACATCCGCAAGCTGGCCCAGAGTTTCCGGGGGTCGGCTGACAACATCAAGGTCCTCACTGACCGCATCAACAATGGCGAAGGCACCATCGGCAAGCTGCTGAACGACGAGACCACCGTCAAGAAGATCAACGAAGCCGTGGACAACGTGAACAGCATGCTGGGCGGCTTCAACAAGATGGATTTCCGCCTGGACATGAATGCGGCCCAGTGGTCCAAACGCGGTGACAGCCAATCGGGCCTTGGCCTCGAGATCGCACCCAGTCCAGATTACTGGTATGCCCTTGGTTTCGACTCCACCCCAGACGGCAAGATCAACCAGAGCATCCAGATGATCACCCAGTTGGATCCCATTACGGGCAAGCCGGTCACGGTACCGCAGAACATCAAATGGGTCACCACAGACCGGACCTTCACCATGTCAGCCCAGTTTGCCAAGCGCCTGGGCCCCGCAGTCTTCTCCGCAGGCATTGTCGAGAACACGGGCGGTGGCGGGGTCGAGCTGCGCGGACTGAACGACCGGCTCCGATTCGGAATGCTGGCCTATGACTTCATGAAACGCGACAACAAGCCGAATCCCAGATACCGCTTCACTAGCAGCTACCAGTTCTGGAAGGGCGCCTACCTTCAGGCTGGCGTGCAGGACATCGCCAACAAGGATCTCCGCACGATCTTCTTCGGGGCGGGCCTGCGCTGGAAGGACGACGATCTTAAGAAAATGGTCGGATTGGCCGGAGCCTCCAAGTGAAGACCGCCAGGGTCCTGCCCGCGTCCGGACCGCTGCCGGTCGAAAGTGGGGCCCTGTTTCTCTGGGTTCGCAGGGGCCTGCCTCTGGCCCTGGCGGCCAGCGCCCTAGTCGGGTCGGTCCTGCATGGCGCCGGTCGCGGCTGGTGGATGCTGGTGGGCGTTGCCGCGCTAGCAGCGGCCTGGCCCAGCTTTCTTCGGGGGGATGCGTATTTTCGCAACCGGACCGCCATCCTGCGCCAGGACAGCCTTTGGGCCAATGCCCTCCGGCCCCTGGCCCGATGGCTGGGCTGGGAGGACACCTGGATCCTCTCCTTCTGCGGTCACAACAACCGCCGAGTACGGGAGGCGTTTGGTACCCGCCGCGCCCGACGGGCCCTCATCCTGCTGCCTCACTGCATCCAGCTGGCGCGCTGCAAGGCCGGCATCCTCGACGACCTCCAGGCCTGCTATGACTGCGGCCTGTGTCCCGTGGGCGACTACATGAATGCCGTCCTCCTGAACCACTGGGAAGGCCGGATCTCCAACCGCAGCCACAAGGCCTACCGAGAGGCGCGGGAGTACCGCCCGGATCTCATCGTGGCCGTGAGCTGTACGGATCGTCTGCTCAAGGGACTCAAGAAGTTGCCGGAGATCCCGTCCTATGTGATCCCGTTGTCCTTGCCCCATGGCATGTGCGTCGACACGGATTTCAGCCTGCCCCATCTCTTCGCAGCCATGGAGGCGCTGGTGGAGCCTCGCCGCCCATCAGGTGAGGTCGAGCCCCTCCGCCGCGAAGGCATCGCATGACGGCGAACCGATTCCCGGTCCGCAGATTCTTCGAGCAGCTGGTGGGCCCCAGGGCCATGCCCTATCTGCTGCATCTCCGACCTCTAGAATGGCCCATCATGTCGGCCCATTTCCTCCTGGGCACCCTCCTGGCCGCCGGATGGGGGCTTCGCGCCAGGCCTTCTGTGCTTGGGTGGCTGGTCTTCGTGGCTTTGATGAATGGTGGGACCCTCGCCATCAACAGCGCCTTCGACAAGGATGAGGGCGACATCGGCTACCTGAAGGCGCCGCCCAGGCCCCCCGAACACCTGCTGGCCTTTTCCTCGGTACTGCTGGGGAGCTCGACCGTCATGGGGTTCCTTCTGCCCCTGCCCTTCGCCCTCATCAACCTCGCCTGCGTGATCATGAGCGTGCTCTATTCGGTGCCCCCTCCTCGACTCAAGGCCCGGGCGGGTTGGGATCTGCTCATCAATTGCGTAGGTTTTGGTCTGCTCACGCCCCTGGCCGGGTGGGCCCTGACAGGCCTGCCCTTCAGCCGTGCCATCCTGCTGGCCTCGATGGGGTTCGCCTTCCTCTTCGCCGCCCTCTATCCCATGACCCAGATCTATCAGGTGGCCGAGGACGGCCGCCGCGGCGACCGCACCCTCGTGATCCAGCTGGGGGTGGGGCGCAGCTTGGCCTTGGCCCTGGTGGCGGCCCTGATCGCCCATGCCTGCTTCCTGGCAGCGATCCTGACCCAGGGGCGCGTCCCACTCTACCTCTTGCCGTCCCTGGCGGCTTGGCTGGTGGTCCTCATTCCGTGGCTGCTGGGCTGGCGGACCTGGACCGACCACCGGCACGAAAAGGGCATGTACTGGGGGCTCGGGGCCTGGGCCATCACCGACCTCAGTCTGCTGGCCCTGTTGTGGCCATAAGGAGCTAGAACCTCAGCCTCCTAGTCTCGCTTGCCCGGCGCCCAGCGCGATGGCAATGCCTATTTCGCTCCAGCTCCTAAGCACTTGAGCAATCGACCTCCAGATCCGATAGACTAGGAAGAAGTGGCGACAGTCGAAATCTTCTGGAGCAAGCATGGGATTCAGCAGGGGCATGCGTTGTCTGGGGCTGGCGCTGGCCGGATTCGCAGCCCTGAGCGCCGCTATCCCCTCCGCTGCCCGGTTGTCCCTGAAATCCGCCTCTGCGCTGGTGCTGGATCAGAGCACGGGTCAGACCCTGCTGGAGAAACAGGCTGGCGTAGTGGTTCCCATCGCCTCGCTGACCAAGCTCATGACGGCCATGGTCCTGCTGGATGCCCACCTCGATCCCAGCGAACTGCTGACCATTACCGCCGATGACAAGGATGAACTCCGTCACAGCCGGTCCCGCCTCCCGATTGGCACCCATCTGCCCAGGGAACAGGCTCTCCTGCTGGCCCTGCTGGCCTCGGAGAACCGCGCCGCTCACGCGCTGGGACGCACCTTTCCAGGGGGCCTTCCCGCCTTCGTCCAGGCCATGAACGTCAAGGCCAAGGCCCTCGGCCTTACGGGCGCCCGCTTCGAGGACCCCGCCGGCCTATCCAGCGGCAACGTGGCCACGGCCTGGGATCTGGCCCGCATCCTGGAAGCGGCCTACCGCTATTCCGAGATCCGCGATTTCACCACCCGGCCCGAGACCACCCTCCAGAACGGCCGCCACAGCATCCAGTTCCCCAACACCAACGCATTGGTGCGGAATGGCCGCTGGGACATTGGACTCTCCAAGACCGGCTACATCGAGGAGGCTGGCCGCTGCCTGGTCATGCAGGCCATGCTGGCGAACCGGCCCGTCCTCATCATCCTGCTAGATTCCTGGGGCAAGTACACCCGGCTGGGGGACGCCAATCGTATCAAGCAGTGGATGGAAGCCCGCCTCGGCTCCAGGCAGTGACCGTATCGTGCTGATTCCCGTTGCCCAACCGCCCTTCCCGTTGAGTTGGGGCTTCTCGACTCGCCTGGACCCTCCGGAGGCCCTTCCTGCCAGGCGCCTGAACCAGGTGCATGGCTGCGGCATCGTTGAAGCCTCGGGGGCTGTGGTGGAAGGGGACGGGTTGTGGACCTCATCTCCGGGCCTTCGTATCGGTGTGCGCGTGGCCGACTGTGTGCCGGCGCTGCTGGCCGGGCCCCTGATGGACGGAACGCCCTGGGTGGCGGCCCTCCATGCGGGCTGGCGGGGAGCTACCGGCCACGGTGATCAGGAATCCGGTCATGGCATCCTGCGCCGCGGTGTGGACCGCTACCGCACCCTGGGGGGCAATCCGAAAAACCTGGTGTGGGCCTTGGGTCCCGCCATCCTGGCTTGCCACTTCGAGGTGGGCGAAGAAGTCATCGAGGCCGCCCGGCGGGACCCCGCCTGGCAGGACAGTCTGCGGACCGAAGGGTCCTCCGGCAGACCCCACCTGGACCTGCACGGCTTCCTGCGGGCCCAGGCCCTGGACCTGGGAATGGACCCCACCCGGGACGGGAGCGTGGCCCTGTGTACGGTCTGTCGGTCCGATCTGCTGTACTCCTATCGCTGCGGTGAGACCACCGACCGCCAGTGGGGCTGGATCGAGATCGGCTAACCTGAAGGTCGGTCTCGCTCCTGAGGGCTGAGGACCGAAGACTGAGGACTCCCCATGCTCAACATCACCGACATCCGCATCAACAAGGTGGAGGGGGACGACAAGCTCAAGGCCTTTGCCGCCCTGGTCATTGAGGATTGCTTTCTGGTGGGCGATCTGCGCGTGGTCGAGAGCGAGGACGGCTACTTCGTGGCCATGCCCAGCCGCCGCAAACGGGACGGCAGCTTCAAGGACATCGCCTATCCGCTGAACAACAACCTGCGCGAGGAGATCGAGGAGAAGGTCCTCCTGGCCTACGAGGCCGCCACCGGCCACCGCGCCATCAGCCGGATCGAGCGTGGCGAGGCCGCCCAGGTGCGTCCGGACCTCCTGGGCGTCGAAGAGTTCGGGTTCACACCCAAGGCCGGTTCCTGAGCCCTCGGGGCTTGGGCCAGACGTGAACCCGCGCTATGCTTGGTTTTCCGCCTGGGGAGTAGCCAAGTGGTAAGGCAGCAGGTTTTGATCCTGCGTACCGAGG
>CAIYNT010000256.1 GCA_903927605.1 uncultured Holophagaceae bacterium | reverse complement strand
GACGAATCGGTTGTCATGCGGTACCCAACCCGCGAATATCAGACTGATCAACCGTCGAATAGCCGTCCGTTCTGCTCCCCACACACTGCTGAAAAATATCTGGCTGGCGACCTTGACTGGCCAACACATATCAGCTTCATTTGTTAGGCACAGACCTAGTGATCAACCACAACAAGCAATGGAATGGAGGGTAGGTATGTTACTAGCGCCATTTCGATACCTGGTTTTCATGTTTTTCGTTTGTGCGACAGGATTCAGGTTCGCACAAGGTGAAAACGCGACTAAAACTGCCAAGAATATCCCCTCCTTTGTATATGTCCGCGATAACAAACCGATCAACATTGAAAACCTGACTGCCGAAGAAGCCAAAAACATATCCCGTTCGTTTCCAGGGGAGTTCATTTGGTATAGAGAGAACGGGAAGGTCTATCTCATTATGGATAAGGTGGTAATTTCAAATTTAAATAGATCTCAGAATCAGCTTATTACGCTAATCACAACACGCCCACCAGCAGTTTCATCGAGTCAAGATGAGGCAGGCATGAAGGCAGTTCGGGAACATACCCGAATGTTACGGGATAAAATTATGAGTCTGAAAGAAACGGTTCATACCCTTCTACGCGATGCCATTAGGGATGGTCTTGCCACGTCCATACAGCCACCACCTGCCGATTTGTAAACCTGTGTATGAGGCTTCTTTGCCTAATCCCCCGCTCAACTCGGACCCCCACGCACTGTCTTCCGATCCCTCTCAACGTCCAACTTCCTCGGCTCAGCTCGTCGCCTAGGTGCAGGCGGGGCCGGTCAGCGTCATTCGTTAGTCCTATACAATCCAAGGGGGTTGCTATGAATCCGGATACGACAAAACTACAACCCTTTGGGGACTGGCTTCCGTTCGCATATCTCCTCTGCCTTTCTGGAGTCGACTTATGGGCGGACATGCAAAGGCGCGGGCCCAGTTTTTCTCATACGAGTTTTATCGCTTTCCTGCCCATGGCCTTCTTTTTCAGCGGTCTGGTTCTGATGCGGTATCGTAAACGAATTGAAACCCTGGAAAAGCGTATTGCAGATCTCGAATCAGCGAGTTCGACCAGGGCTTGAGTCCGACCTAACCCTCCGCTTAGCTAGGACCCTGCCTGCCTTCCCTTCCGATCTCTTTTATCGTTCCGCTTCCTCGGCTTCGTTCATTGCCTCGGTGCAGGCGTGGCCGGCCAGCTTCATTCGTTAGGCAACGCACATGAACGAACTTCCAGAAGAACTCTCATCCGATTGGACTTTCATTTATAAATTCATCTTCCCAGTCTTATGGACCGGGGGATTCGGGATTGGAGCTATCTCCTTGAGGTTTTTGGGAGGGGAAATAATCCCCCTGGGAGGCAGGGTCGGGATCTTGTTTGTCTGGCTCGTTGGGGCTGCATACATCTCTTCAACTTGGATTAGGTTCAAGGTCGTTCGCATGGATGATACATTTCTCTATGTTTCAAACACGCGGAGGCAATGCCAAATTCCGCTCACCCAAATCAGTAAGGTGACTGAGTGGCGTTGGAATCATACTCACCCGGTAACTGTCCATTTCGCACAGCCGACGGAATTCGGAAATTCAATTATGTTTATACCCAAGGTTCGAATCATTGGCCTTTGGTTCTCACATCCCGTGGTTGCTAAAATGCGTGAAGCTGCAAGAAGGAATTCAATCCAGCTATTTTGAACCTCGGCCTAACCCTGCGCTCATCTCGGCCCCCGCCTCTCCCGCCTTCCGTATTCTATTGTCGTCTCGCTTCCTCGGCTTCGCGCGTCGCCTAGGGGCGGACCAAACCAGTTAACCTCCGTGCGATAGGATTGGGGCAGGGCACAGGCCAGCCAGATCGGCCTCTGCTGGGTGTAAACGTAGCCGCTGGCTAGGAACCAGCGTCCACCCTCCATTGTGGCCTGTATTCAACCGCGGTGCCTCCTAAGGAACCGCACGATGGTGACCAGGGCGCTGGGGTCCAGGTCCGGACCTGCAACGGGGTCTCGACCCGCCACGGGTCATGGGCCTGGAAGCAGGCGGGCTGGACAGAACAGATCTGTGAATTGGTAAGAGAGATGTATCGAAAAAATGGACTATTTTGGTTTCTTTGCCATCTTGAGGATGACATCAGGAAGCTGCGTACCCGAGGCTTTGACATTGGCTGAGTTGAGGTAGATTGCTGGTTTGCCATCCTCCTCGACGATGGCGATGGACCCGCCCGTTTTAAGCCATGGGATCCGGGGAACGATCACCATCTTCCCTTCGGCCTTCAGGGCTCTGGCCTCCGCTTCGGAACCCGCCCAGGCCATTTTAAATCCTGGGGACACTGAGACACCGTTGGCCTCCAATTGAGGCCTAAGGGCTGGATCACCGCAGGCGAAGCCGAACTGGCCGGCGGCGGAAAGGAGGCTCTTCAGGAACTTAGCCTGGGCGGCCACCGGCAAATCCTGGCTTTGAAGGCCCATCGCAATCAGCAAAATGACAGAGAAGCGACCTGCACGGCGCATGAATACCTCCTGAGGTGTCTTTGATTCAGCTTATCGGCGCAAAACGTGGAGACTGAATCCTTCCTTCGTCCCTTCAAAGGCGGTGACCTTTCCGCCTGGGAAGGGCGAACGCGAGGGCTGACTGGGGTCTGTCTTCAAATCTAATGCCAGCAAACCTGCGCGGTAGTCGGTTCCCACCTGCATTGGCCAGTGATGGCCTCAAGCCAGCCCTCGAATTCGACCCGGCCCCCCGGGGGAGGGGGCCGGTCCGATGCCATGGTCGGGGGGAAAGCCACCTTCGTTTTCGAACCTGCGCGTGGCCCGGAGCCCTGCACCCGAGTCCAGGACACCCGGAAAGGAAAAGGTGTTCAATGCTCCACCCTCGCCGACTCGCCGGCGATTCCGTTCAGTTCCACCATGGTTTCCGGCGTGAGCGCCACCTGCCAGGCAGCCAGGTTCTCGCGGAGGTGGGCGACCGAGGAGGTGCCCGGGATAAGCAGGATATTGGGCGACCGGTGCAGCAACCACGCCAAGGCGACCTGCATCGGTGTGGCGCCCAATCGACCGGCGACTTTCGACAGGGTCGCTGACTGCAACGGCGTGAACCCGCCGAGGGGGAAGAAGGGCACGTAGGCGATGCCCTTCTGGGCCAGGTCGTTGATCAGGGCGTCGTCGTGGCGGTGGGCCAGATTGTAGTTGTTCTGTACGCACACGACGTCGGTGATGGTCTGCGCCTCCGCGACCTGGTTGGCCGTGACGTTGCTCAGGCCGATGTGGCGGATCAGTCCCTGGCGCCGGAGGTCGGCCAGCACCCGCACCTGCTCGGCGATCGACCCCTCCTCGGGGCCGTGGCCCGCCCCCATCACTCGGTAGTTGACAATGTCGAGCGTGTCCAAGCCTAGGTGGCGGAGGTTGTCATGGACACCGGCAGTCAGGGCCTCGGGCGAGATGGACGGCTGCCATGATCTGTCCGGTGGTCTGCGTGCCCCAAGCTTGGTGACAATCACCAGCCCTTCCGGGTAGGGATGCAAGGCCTGCCGGATGACCTGGTTGGTCAGGTGCGGACCGTAGAAATCCGAGGTGTCGATATGGTTCGCACCGGCCTCGACGGCCTCGCGGAGGACGGCGAGGGCAGCGTCGGGGTTCCTGGGGGGCCCCCACACGCCGGGACCGGCCAACTGCATGGCCCCGTAGCCGATCCGATGGACCGTCAATGAGGTGCCGATGAACGTGAAGCGGCCGCCAAGCTTGGCTGCGCTCATGGTGTTCCCCTTTCCGCTGCTGACCTAGGCAAGTGCAGGCAGCTACCTTCAAAAGCCATGGAATGAAACCTGCGACATATAGAGAATGACGGCCGTTGGCGCTTTGACAAGCCGAGCCTCTTTGCATGTCACGGCTTCCAGGGGTACCGGCCGGGACCTGGCCCCATTTAACGAATTCATCCCTTGCATCCGATCCGTCTCCTGTGGCTGTCGACAAGCCATGGAGACCCGATGGCAATTCTGTCCTGGCACAACCGGTACTGCCTTGGCCACGCAGAGCTCGATGCCCAGCACCGCAAGCTGTTTGAGCTGGTCAACCACTTCGATGACGTGATCCAGATGGACATGCCCGCCGAGCTGGTCCGGATCGTGGATGACCTCATCGCCAGCACCATCGAGCATTTCCGGTTCGAGGAAGGGGTGATGGAGCAGGTCGGGTTCCCGGACCGGTCCGCCCATTCCAAAATGCACGAGGATCTGATCGGCCAACTCCGGCAGATGCGGGCCAAGCTGAAGTCCGGTGGCCACGTCAGCACGAAATCCGTGGCCATGTCCCTGGTCGACTGGCTCACCTATCACATCCTCCGCGAGGACATGGAATTCAAGGCCTACCTGCCGGGCTAGGGGCAGGGAGGGCCACCGGGGAGGCCCTCGGGCCCCTGCCGTCCGATAGCCCGGCTGCGCCGGCCCGCCATGACGCCCAAATGGGGGCGGTCCTGAAACGGCCGCAATCGTGCTCCGGGCAGAGCAGGTGCAGCGAGTTCGGTGTCCGATCAACCAATTGAAGGACTCCGATGCCCCGAGAGGGTCCTGGGCGGTTGGCGGAACGTCCGGTTCGGGGATCCGGTCTCTGGAACCTCCGGCCCTGGCCCAATCCAGACGAGCGCAATCCGCCTGTTCAGCCTTGTGCGGGCCTCGATTTGTCGCGCCAGGAGCCCAGGGCCCCTGCCTTCGGGAGAGGCTTACAGGATCGGGTGATGGGAGTCACAAACAGATCAAATAATAATGTGTAAAAAAATTAAAATTTATTAATAAATAGCTAAAAAATACAAATTCATTAAATTCTAAACATAATAAAATTAATTAATTAGCAAAATTTAAAAATTGTCACAAATTCATCATAAAAGATTCTATAATAATTAAATAGGTATTAAAAATTTATTTAAACCTTTTTTGTTGGTTGTGGGATACAAGTCATGATCCTTTTCTGACTTGATGGTCATCTAGCTTTCATGACCTTCCAGCCTTCCTTCCACGAAATCACCACCCACGGAGCCTCCATGGAAGGGCCACTCACAAACCCCTCACCCACACCCCCACAGGAGATCGGGAACATGAAACAGCGTCCTCTGAAACAGTTATGCGGGCTCCTAGCGGTCGCCCTTGTGCTCGTAGGTTGCAACGGTTCCAGTGGAGCCAACGGACAGAACGGCACCGCCGGTCTCAACGGCACCAACGGCACCAATGGCACCAATGGCACCAGTGGGACCGTGACCGTCAACGCCGCCACCCTGACGCCCACCGAGTGGGCCAACATGCGGTTCAGTGGCTCCGTTCAGAGTGTCGCGGTCTCCGCCGCCTCCGGGAAGCCGGTCGTGAACTTCACGATCACCGATGCCTACGGCACCCCTGTGGTCGGCTTCGCCAAGCTCACCAGCAAGGCCAGCACGGCCCTGGCCGCCAGCTACCCCAACCTGGCCTTCACCATCGCCAAGCTGGTGCCCGGCACCGCCGGCAGCCCCAGCTTCTGGGTGAACTACATCGTCACCTCGATGCCCACCACCACCACCGCCTCCATCCCGGCCAAGCCCAGCACCGACAGCACGGGCACCCTGGTCGACCTGGGCAATGGCAAGTACCAGTACACCTTCTACCGGGACATCACGGCCGCCGCGACCGCCCTGGCCGCCGCCACCTACACCGGCAACAACGTCCAGGTGGACCTCGGCGACGTGAGCTTCCAGCCGACCCTGACCCACCGCGTGGCGATCCAGGTGGGCGGCAATGCCCGGGGCACCAGCACCAACACCCCCGACGCCTCCAACAGCGGGATCACCGCGGTGCCCGTGCTCGGCCCTGCGGACCTAATCTATGACTTCATCCCCGCGACTGGCAAGCCCGTGGCCTCCACGGACCTCGATCGCCAGATCGTGAACATCGCCAGCTGCAACCGCTGCCACACCATGCTGCAGACGCATGCCAGCCGCGTGGACACCCAGTACTGCGTGACCTGCCATACCGACCAGCGCAAGTACGGCAATGCCGAGGCCACCGTCGACGCCAGCGGGAACTTCACCAGCTCGACGGTGAAGGTCAACGGCCTGGCCGTAGGCAACTTCGTCACCCTGGTCCACAAGATCCACATGGGCGAGGAACTGCAGAAGACCGGTTACGCCTATCCCAGCGCCACCGGCGTCCAGTTCAATGAGGTCACCTATCCCCAGGATCAGCGCAACTGCGTCATGTGCCACGACGGGACGGCCACCTCTCCCTATGCCACGCCCCAGGGCGACAACTGGAAGAACGTGCCCAGCCGCCTGGCCTGCGGAGCCTGCCATGACGCCGACAACTTCACCACCGGTGCCAACCACGCCGGGGGAGCCCAGGCTGATGATTCGAAGTGCGTGAGTTGCCACTCGGCGGCCAGCATCGATACCGCCCACACCCCGATCGTGGCTCCCAACCCGCAGAATCTCCTCCTGGTGGGCGCCGCCGCCACCGTCCAAAACAGCAACACCAATGCCTCCTACGTGGCGGCCTATGCAGGCAGCCTGCCGGCCGGTGCCCACCGCGTGACCTGGGATCTGAAGTCCCTGACGCTCAACGCCACGGGGAACCCGGTCTTCACCTTCCGGTTCCTGGAAGATGGTGTCCGCAAGGATTTCAATACCTTCAGTTCAACGCTCATCAACGCCGGTCCCTTCTGGACCAACTACGCCCTGAACAGCGGCCCCAGCTTCTATGTGGCCATGGCTCGGCCCCAGGACGGCATCGCGGCCCCCGCCGACTGGAACACCACGGCCAGCCTATTCTTCCCGAACATCTACCGAAATGACGGCAAGGACCCGGGTGGCACCGCCCTCGGCGCGACCTCCAAGGGCACCCTGAGCCAGCCTGATTCCTCCGGCTACTACACCCTGACCATGACGGGCGTGATCGTGCCCAACGACGCCAGGATGGTCACCGGCGGTATCGGCTACACCTATGCCCCCAAGACCACCATGCCCCTGACCCAGACTGACGTTCCCGGCTATCCGTTCACGCCGCTGGTGTGGACCGGTGTCGGCACCTTCACCGCCGGCGGCGGCCAGGGGGGCGTGACCGTTCCTGCGCCCAATGCCACCGTCGCCCTCAGTGGCACGCTGCCCACCACCTTGTTCAGCACCGCCCAGGCGACTGCCGCCAAGGCCACCCGTCGAGCCATCGTCACCAATTCCAAATGCAACGACTGCCATGCGGTGCTCGGTGTGTTCACCGGCAGCGTCTACCACGCCGGTCAGCGCAACGACGCCCCCACCTGCACCTTCTGCCACAACGTCAACAAGGCGAATGCCGGCAGCGGCTGGGGGGCGAACATCAAGGACGCGGTCCACTCTCTCCATGCGGGCGGCATGCGTGCGAACAATTTCTCCTGGGAAGCCTCCGCTGGGGACAAGTACTGGGACATCACCTACCCGGGCTTCCTCAACGACTGCGAAGCCTGCCACGTGCCCGGTTCCTATGACTTCAGCAACAGCACCAACGCTGCCGCCATTCCGAACCTACTGTGGACGACCAGCACGGCCGGCTACATCGCGAAGGTGGGTGATTACGTCTCGGGCACTTCTGGCCCGACCATCGCCTATGTCGGCGCGGCCAGCGATGCCCTGGACTTCCGGGGCGTCTCAAGCGGCGGAACCGGAGTGAACATCGCGGTGGCTCCCTGGGTGACCCCCGGCACCACCTATGGAAATGCCTACAGCGCAGCCATCGCGGCGACCGGCGCAACGATCACCCCGGCCCAGGCCAATTCGCTGGTGACCTCCCCGATCGCGGCGGCCTGTGTGGCCTGCCATGATGCGCCCCTTGCCATCGCCCACATCAAGGGCAATGGCGGCTCCTTCAATGCCCCCCGTCCAGCCGCCGGAACCTTGCCGAGCCAGGCGGAACAGTGCCTGATCTGCCATGGCACGGGAACCATCGCGGACATCAAGACCGTCCACATGAACTTCTAGTCGTCGGACCTCCGGGGCCCGGTCCGCCGGGCCCCATGGGTCCCAGTGGTTTGTTGGAGGGGCCCGGTCGCCGAGCAGGTTGTCGGGTCCCCTTGCAATCAGGAGGGGGCGGCTCGCAGATCCCCCAGGTCCCGCGAGCCGCACCAGCCGATCGCCATTCCCGTTCTCCACCGCAGGAGGCCTGACTCATGAAAAAACTCACGTTGGATGAGATGCAGGCCGTCGCCCAGGCGCGGGGCGGGGAATGTCTCTCGACCCGGTACGAGCACAGCAAGGTCCACCTCCGTTGGCGCTGCGCCAGTGGCCACGAATGGGAGGCCACTCCCGCCTCGGTGAAGATGGGCGCCTGGTGCCGGCAGTGCGCCGCGAAGGCGCTGGCGGACAAGCTACGGACCGACCTGGCCACCATCGAGAGCCTTGCCACGACGAGGGGAGGCCGTTGTCTGACGCGGCAGTACACTGGCAACTGCCATCACAAACTCCACTGGCGCTGCGCGCGGGGGCACGAATGGGAGGCGACCCTCAGCAATGTGCGGAACCGAGGCTCCTGGTGCCCGCGGTGCGCCACGCTGGATCGTTGCCAAACCCTCCAGAATGTCCATGCTATGAGCGCCCGGTCCCGGGGCGGGGACCTGCTCCCCCTGCATACCTCCGCCTGAGGAAGAGGCGGCTGAAGGACCGGTCGACCGCCGGGGTCCTGAAGTCGGGCCGGCCCGAAGGGACTGCCCAGGGTAAAGGTCCAGCCGGGTGCTCCCGCCGCCCTCGAGGGGTGGGTCCCGCCCCTGAAGCAGACCGGGACAGATCGAGGGCCGAACCGGGCCCGGTTCCGACCCGGCCCGGGCGGACCTGTGGCCGGGGCCCGGGCAGGCTGTACCATTCCCCTCCGCCCGTGCATCCAAACGGCATTGCGGAGGTATTCCTTGCGAGCACGTGCGATCCTTGGCGGTATCGCCTTCACACTGGCCCTGACGGCCTGCGGGTTCGCCGGCTCCGCCAACCATGGGCCCGCAGATGCGGTGCCCCAGACCCCCCGAGAGGACAAGGTGACGGAATTCAGGAAGCCCAGCCCCGCTGAACTGAAGCAGAAGCTCACGCCCATGCAGTACCACGTGACCCAGGAGGCCGGGACTGAACCGCCCTTCCGCAACGAGTACTGGAATGAGCACCGAGAGGGCGTCTACGTCGACGTCGTCAGCGGCAGACCCCTCTTCACCTCGAAGGACAAGTTCGACTCCGGCTGCGGATGGCCCAGCTTCTCGAAGCCCCTGGCGGGGGAGGCCGTCGTCGAGAAGCATGACTTCAGCCTCGGCATGATGCGAACCGAGGTCCGGTCCAAGGATGTGGATTCGCACCTGGGCCATGTCTTTGATGACGGCCCCAGGGATCGCGGCGGGCTCCGCTACTGCATCAACAGCGCATCCCTGCGCTTCATCCCCCTGGAGGACCTCCAGAAGGAGGGCCTGGGCGCCCTGCTTCCCCTCTTCGGAAAGACTCCGGCTGCCCCGAAGGAGCCCAAGGAGGAACTCGCCACCCTGGCCGGCGGCTGCTTCTGGGGCATGGAGGACCTGCTCCGCAAACAACCCGGGGTGGTCGCCATCGAGGTGGGCTACACAGGCGGCACCGTCGCCCACGCCACCTATGAGAACCACGCGGGCCACGCCGAAGCCGTGCAGATCCGCTTCGACCCCTCCAAGACCAGTTTCGAGTCCCTGTTGCGCTTCTTCTTCCGCATCCACGACCCCACCACCCTGAACCGCCAGGGCAACGACATGGGCACCTCGTACCGCAGCGCGATCTTCTACCACTCAGAGGCCCAGCGGCAGACCGCCGAGCGGGTGAAGGCCGAGGTGGACGCCAGCGGCAAGTGGAAGCGGCCCGTGGTGACCGAGATCACCCAGGCCGGCCCCTGGTGGACAGCCGAGGAATACCACCAGGATTACCTGGTCAAGCATCCCGGGGGCTACACCTGCCACTACATCCGGGAGTAAGTTCTCACCTCTATTCCCGGGGCATTTCCACTGAAAAAAATTCCACCACCAAGGCATCAAGACCACCAAGAACTGCAAACAAACCTTCTGGCATTTCTTGGTGTCTTGGTGGTGATTGTTGTCTTGATTGAGTTCCGATCGTTGATCAGACGCGGAACGTGTCGGGCCGCCAGGCCTGGATGCGCTTCTTGATGGCCTCGCCGGCCAGCTTCTGGTCCAGAGCCTCGCGCACGCGGTCCGCCAGCTCGGCGTCGGCGGCGAAGCGCAGGCCCACCATCTGTTTCACGGTGAGTTCGGGGATCCTGGCCTTCAGGTCCTGGGGGAGGAGCCGTTCCATGCGGAGGGTCTCCTCCAGGCGGATCAGGCGGTCCTGGACCTTCAGCGCGTACACCCGCACCTGCATGGCGACCATGAGGAGGGCGAAGCCCAGGACGGCCACCCAGACACTGTGCAGGCTTGGGTACTTGATGGCCTGCCAGATGGTGGCGATCCAGGTGACCAGGATGATCGGCGTGAGGACGAAGTGCTGGAGCGGCTCGAAGCGGCGGTGGTTGGCGTAGGTCTGGGGCTCGGCCATGGACTCTCCCGGGGAACGGGTCCAGGTTACTCGAAGCCCCCGCGACGCTGTTGCTTGGTTTGGGAGATCCGCTTCTTGGTGTCCAGCCGCCGCTCCTTGGAGCCCTTCGTGGGCCGGGTGGCTCGGCGCGGGATGGGCCTGACCAGGGCGGCCCGGACGGCTTCGGCGGCCTTCTCCCGGGCGTCGTCCAGGTTCTTGAGCTGGTCCCTGGTGCGGTCGCTGAGGATGATCCACAGCCCCTCGGCGTCGAGCCGGTTCCGCTGGGCCGTTCGCAGGCGGGCCAGCGCGTCCTCGGGCAGGCCCTCGATGGCCGCGAGGTCGATGCGCAGCTCCACCTTGGAGGACACCTTGTTCACGTTCTGGCCGCCGGCCCCGCCGGCCCGCACCGCCTTGAAGCGGATGGCCTCGCCCGGGATGCGGACGGTGGCGGTGACTTGGATGGGATCGGCCATGGATCGATCCTACCTCATGGCCTCCATGGGGCTGAGGCGCATGGCCCGGAAGGCGGGGTAGAGGCCGAACACCAGGGCGAGGGCCAGGGCCACGATCCAGGCGGTGACCAGGCCGACTGGATTAACCACCAGGCCGTAGGGGAAGCTCGAAGAGAGGGCCTGGCAGAGCAGGGCGCCCGAGAGGGTGCCGAGGAGGGCGCCGATGGCGGCCAGGACCACCGCCTCCAGCAGGAACTGGATGAAGATCTCGTGATCCGAGGCGCCCAGGGCCTTGCGGAGGCCGATCTCGAAGCGGCGGTCGCTGAAGCTGATGAGCATGACGGATAGTACGCCCACGCCGCCCACGAGCAGGACGGTGCTGGCCAGGCTCAGCAGGACGATCCTCCACCCCCGGATCTGCTCCAGGACGTTCTGGTAGGACTTGGCGGCCTCGGCGTCCAGGTCCGCCACTTCCACGTCCTCGATGCCATGGTGGGCCTGCCGCACCCGCCCCAGCAGCATGGCGGAGACCTCGCCCATGTCCCCCTGACGCCGCAGCTTCACGGTGACCTGGACCAGCTTGTGGTCCGGATCCATGCGATCCATGTAGGTCTGCAGCGGGATGAGGACGCCGTTGGCATCGTAGTAGTTCTCGTCATTGAAGATCTGGCCAGGTGCCTGGACGCCGATGATCCGGAAGGGCACTCCCTCCACCACCAGGTCCCGGCCCACGGGATCGGCGCCGCCGAAGAGCTTGGTGGCCAGGGTGGCCCCCACCACGGCCACGGTGGAGCGCCGCCGCTCGTCGTCCTCCGTGAGGCCCCGCCCCAGCCCGATGGGCCGGTTCATCCACTGGGCGTAGTCGGGGGGTACTCCCATCACGTAGATCCGCTCCGTGTCACCCAGCACCCTGACCGTCACCGACTTCTGGGCCCTGGGCAGGAAGGCCAGCACCTTGGGGTGGGTCGCACCGACCCGGGGGATGTCCTCGAAGCGCAGGCCTGGGCTCATGTTGAAGCGCTTCCGGTCCTCGCCCGTCTCGGGGACCTTCGGGGCGATGCGCACGGTGCCGTCCCAGCTCATGCCGGCGAACCCCGTGTTGATCTTGTCCATGATGCCGTCCAGCACCGACGTCATCACGACCAGGGCGAAGACCCCCAGCATGAGCAGGGTCAGGGTGAGCAGGCTGCGCACCTTGTGGGCCCAGAGCTCGATCAGTCCCGTGCGGACCACTTCCCAGAGCATGGCCGGGCTGAAGCCGCGGCTGGCCGGGGCAGGGGCCTCGCCGCCATCCAGCAGGGAAGGGCCGGGGGCCCGGAGGGGGAGGGCGCCCTCACTCATAACGCAAAGCTTCCATCGGAGACAGGCGTGAAGCCTTCCAGGCGGGTACCAAGGCGAAGAGGAACCCGAAGGCCGCGGCCAGGCCGTAGGCCCAGAGGAAGCTCCCGGGCGTCATGTGGAGGGGGATCCCGATGCTCTTGGTGATGATCCAGGAGAAGCCGATCCCGAGGATCAGGCCGGCGAACCCGCCCAGGGCGGTCAGCAGAAGGGCCTCGGTCATGAAGCCCTTGAAGATCTCCCGCCCCGAGGCGCCGATGGCCATCTTCACGCCCACCTCGCGCACCCGCTCCTTGAGGCTGGCCGTCTGGATGTTCACGTTCACGATGCCCCCGCCCACCAGGGCCAGCACGCCCGAGAGCATGAAGATGATGTCGTAGACATCGCCCTGGCTCTGCCGGCGGCGGACCCGCGCGGCCACGTCGTCGAGGCGGAAGTCGTCCTGGAGCCGGTGGCTGGTCGTCACGAGGTTCTTGAGCTGCTTCGCGAATCCGCTCATCACGTTCAGGTCGGGGATGCGGAAGGTCACCCGGTCGAGGCGGCGGTAGGCGTCCCCGTTCATGCGGCGCTGCACCAGGTTCGCGGGGACGGCGATGATGCGGTTCCGCCACCAGAACTGGTTGCCCTGGCCTTCCCGGAACCGGAACACCCGTTCCTCGAAAATGCCGATCACCGTCACGGGGATGTCGCCCACCTTCAGGGGCTGGCCCAGGGGATCCCCCTTGGGGAAGAAGGTGTTGGCGGCCTCCATGCCCAGGATCGCGACGGGGGCCCCGGTCTCCAGGTCCAGGCTCGAGAAGCCCCGTCCCTGGGCGACGGCATAGCCGTTCGTGGGAATGTAGTCGCCGCCGATGCCGCTCACCTGCCGATCCTGGTCGGCGTAGGCGGAGACCACGCGGGACCTGGCGCTCTTCTGGAGGCTGACCCCCTGGATGGCCTCTGACCTGAGGGCCTCGCCGCCCACGGCGTCCGCATCCCGGAGGCCCAGGTTGGCCTGCTGCAGGGCCGAGGGGGTGCCATCCTTGATGGCCGCCCGGGGCTGGACATTCAGCTTGTCCAGGCCGCCCATCTTCACGAACATCTCGTCGGCCCGCTTCCGCTGGCTGTCGGAAATAGAGAACCCGCCCAGCACCGAGGCCACGCCCAGCAGGACGCCCAGGGCCTGCAGCACGGACCGGCCAAGATTCTCCCGAATCTCCACCCAGGCGCCGTAAAGGCGTTCGCGGAAGGCGCCGGAGGTGGTCATATGCCCGGTCGGACGGGATGCTCAGCCGGATGGGTGCCCGGCTCGCGGGAGGACATCGGGGTCATGGACGCACCTCGGCATGATGCTCAGCCGGATGGGTGCCCGGCTCGCGGGAGGACATCGGGGTCATCGACGCACTCCGGCATGATGCTCAGCCGGATGGGTGCCCGGGTCGCGGGAGGACATCGGGGTCATCGACGCACTCCGGCATGATGCTCAGCCGGATGGGTGCCCGGCTCGCGGGAGGACATCGGGGTCATCGACGCACCCCGGCATGATGCTCAGCCGGATGGGTGCCCGGCTCGTGGGAGGACATCGGGGTCATCGACGCACTCCGGCATGATGCTCAGCCGGATGGG
>CAIYNT010000255.1 GCA_903927605.1 uncultured Holophagaceae bacterium | reverse complement strand
GTCATGGACGCGCCCGCCATCGCGCTCTGCATGGACAACAAGCTGCCCATCCTCGTCTTCGACATGAACAAGCCCGGCAATTTGGTGGCTGCCGTCATGGGCGAGGCCGTAGGAACGCTCGTCAGCTCGACCTAGAACATTCCGTCAGACTGAAGGCATGGACATTCTGAGCGGCCTGCCCGAGGCCACGGTCATCCGGGACCTGAGTGACCTTGAGCCCTTCCTCCAGGATGAGTCCCATGTGCGCGGCAGCGCTCCCTTGGCGGTGGTTAAACCCCACGGCCCCTCGGCCCTGCGCGAGCTGGTCCGCCGCGCCAAGGCGGAGGGTTTCGGCCTGGTGCCCCGGGGCGCCGGAACGGGCAAAGCCGGAGGCTGCGTGCCTACCGGACGGACGGTGGTGGTGGACCTTTCCGAATGGCCTGGCGGGATCCAACTCTCGCCCCAGGACCTCTGCCTCAGCGCCCCGGCCAGCGCGCCTCTGCGGGAGGTGAAAGCCGCGGCGGAAGCCCAGGGACTCTTCTACCCCCCCGATCCGAACTCCTGGGAGAGCTGTGCCCTAGGCGGGACCCTGGCCACCAATGCCGGAGGACCGAATGCCTGCAAGTACGGGATGACGCGCCACTGGGTGCTGTCCGTGGAGGCCCTGCTGGAAGATGGAGAGATCCACACCTTCGGCATCAGCAGCGTGAAGGCCAATGCGGGCCCCGCCCTGGGTCAGCTGCTCATAGGCAGTGAGGGTATTTTCGGGTTCATCCTGGGCGCCACCCTGCGCCTGATGCCCCTGCCCCGCGAATTCGCCACCCTGCTGCTGCCCATGAAGCGCTGGGAGGATCTGCTGGACCTGCCCGGCCGCCTCTTTGGCGCAGGTTTCCTGCCCAGCGCCTTTGAGTTCTTCGATCCCGCCGTACTGGCGGAACTGCGCGCCCAGGGCCCCGAGGAGGCCCGGCGCCTGCCTGGCGAGGCCCTGGCCATCCTCGAATTCGATGAGCGGGGCTGCACCTCCGAAGCCTTCCTGCAAGGACTCATGGACCTGCTGGGCCCTTTGGCCGATGGCCTGGAGGTCGCCTCGGACGACCGCCAGCGCTCGGGCATCTGGGCCGTGCGCCGCATGACCAGTGCCTTCCTGAAGGAACGTCACCCGAAAAAGGTGAGCGAGGACATCGTGGTGCCCCGCAGTCGCCTCCGCGAGTTCTTCGCAGGTCTCAATCGGTTGGACATTCCCGCCGTCACCTATGGCCACCTGGGCGATGGGAACCTGCATGTGAACCTGCTGGCCGCAGGCGAGACTGATCCCGCCCTGCTGGACGGCCAGCTCATGGCCCTCTTCCGCCTGGCCCTGAGCCTCGGTGGTGCGCTCAGCGGCGAGCATGGCATCGGGTTGGCCAAACGGAGCGCCTTCCTGACCCTGAGCGATCCGGCCCAGATCCGCGCCCTGCGGGCCATCAAGCAGGCCCTGGATCCCTCCGGCATCTTCAATCCAGGCAAAGTGCTCTAGGAAGCATTGGCCCGAGTGGACGTGCTCCCATTCTCCAGGCAGGCCTTCCAGCGGGCGAACCGCTCGGAATCCACCAGCACGTGCGGATGCAGGCCCCAGCGGCCGTCCGCGAAGATGCCCGCGGCGCTGCCTCCGCCGTGTCGCGCATCTGCCAGATGCAGCGCCGCCGATAACGGAAAGCCCTCTCCGGCCGCGGGCGGGGCGTGGTGTTCGCGCACGGGACGGCAGAATGCGGGAGGGAGGCCCCAGAGGTTGAGAAGGTGGGCGCCGATCTGGGCGTGGTCCACACCGTAGGTGTCGTGTTCGAGGACCGCCAGCGGGACACGGCTGGACCCGGCCTGTTCGAGGATGGCCTTGTACCGGCCGGCAGGATCAGTGGCCAGCACCACGAGCCCGATGTCGTGCAGCAGCCCGACGGAAAAAGCGAGGTCCGCCGACTGGCTCTCACCCTCGAGAACCGCCAGTTTGCGGACGCCGGTGGCCACCTCGAAGGAGTGGAACCATAGTTTCTCCAGATCCAGACCCTGGGGGCGTGGGGTGTCGAAGCTGGAGATGAGACCCCGGAACAAGACCAGGGATCGCAGGGAATCAACCCCCAGCATGGCCAGGGCCTGACCGATCTCCACCACGGGCCGGTCCGAGGCGCAATGGACCGAATTGGCCAGCTTCAGCACCTGGCTCGCCACCCCGAGGTCGCGCCGGATGAGGCGGGCCACTTCGCCCATGCCCGCCTCCTCGCGCTGCAACAGCGCCACCAGTTCCGAATAGAGGCTCGGCAGGCTGGGGATCCGTCCCAGCCCGCCCACAAACGCCCGGACCGCGCGCACGCTCGTGGCGTCATCCTCGATATCCAGGCTTTCCACGATGTCGATGAGGAACTCGGGGTCCAGGGGCTTGATGAAGAGCCGGTGGAGGTCTCCTTCCGCGATTTCCCGCCATTCTGCCTCGTCCTGGTCCGCCAGGGCAATCCGCACGGCCCCGGGCTGGAGGTCCCGCACCCGGTGGATCAGCTCGGCCCCATCCATATCGGTCAGCTGCATCGACGAGATCACGATGTCCACGGGATCCCGTGCCAGCACGTCCACGGCCTCCCGTCCATTCGCGGCCAGGAGCGCTTCCCAGGCACGGTGGCTCTTCCAGAAGGCGCGTCTGATCCGATGGAGCAGGTCCCCGTCCCCATCCACCAGCAGGATCCGCATTGGTTGACGCCTCCCATGAATGCCGCACGGCGGATCCCTCTCATCGACCCGACCTGGTGGAAACTCGAATCCTGGGCACCCGTCCCTCGACGGGGCGGATTCCAGGCAGAATCAAGTCATTGATCCCGGAGTCGCCATGTCCTCCGCCCGCCCCCTCCTCCTCGGCCACCGGGGCCTGTCCGCCAAGCACTTGGAGAACTCCATGGAGGCCTTCCGCGCGGCGCTGGCCGCGGGCATGGACGGCTTCGAGCTGGACGTGCAGCCCAGCCGGGATGGTGTGTGCCTCGTGTTGCATGATGAGGACCTGGCCCGCACTGCAAACGGGTCGGGCATCCTCCGCCGGATGAAGGCCGCCGAGTTGCCTCCCCTGAAGAATGGTGAGCGCGTGCCCCGCCTGGCCGATGTCCTGGACTTGCCCGCGAAGCTCATCAACGTCGAACTCAAGGGCGAACCCGGCTGGCAGCAGGCCCTGGCGGCCGTGGAAGCCGCCGAAGCCCTAGATCGTGTGCTGTTCAGCTGCTTCGAGCACAGCGAGGTCCTGCAGCTCTGGTCCGCCTGCGAAACGGCCCGCTGCGGCTTCCTGTGGGAGACGGACGAAGCCATGGAACTCACGGCCGAGGAACTGGCCGACCTGCCCGAGGCCCTCTGGCTCCACCCACCCCTCAAGGCCGTGAAGGCCCGGCCCGAGCTGTGGGCACCTTACGCCGAGCGCCTGGCCCTGTGGGGGATGAAGACCCCCGCCGAGGCCACAGGGCTGCCCTTCATGCCCGCGGTGCTCATCAGCGATGGGATTTGATTCCAAGCTAGCATTCGCCAAGAATCGATCCTCGCCACGAAACCGGGAAGAATGCCGATAACCAAGGCTCCTGCCTTGCTTCGTGGCCTTCCAGTCTTCATGGTTAACTCGTTTAATTCATGTTTCGGAGGCTGCCCATGGGATCGTGCCTGCTTCGACTCGTGGGCGCCATCGCCACGCTATCCGCCCTCTGCAGTCCAGCCCAGGAGACCATCGCGCCCAGGGCGAGAGCCCTGCATTTCAGCTCGATCGTCATCGATACCCACGACGATACGACCCAGCGCCTTCTCGATCCCAGCTTCGATCTGGGTGCTCGGCACACCGAGGGCGGGATCGACATCCCCCGCATGCAGGAAGGAGGGCTCAAGGCCTTGTTCTTCTCCATCTGGATTCCGGGCACCATCACCGGTCCGGATGCCGTCGAACATGCCCTGACGCAGATCGAGGCGGTGCGCCGTCAGGTCAGGCTCCATCCCCGGGACCTGGCCCTAGCGACCACGGCCGAGGATATCCGTCACGCGGTGACCCACCGAAAAATCGCCGCGCTGATCGGGGTCGAGGGCGGACACATGATCAACGGGGACTTAAAAACACTCGCCCGGTTTTTCGAATTGGGCGTGCGCTACCTGACCCTCACCCACAGCAAGAACGTGGCCTGGGCTGATTCATCTGGGGAGGTACCAGCCCACGATGGGCTGACGGACTTCGGCAGGAAAGTGGTCAAGGAAATGAACCGGCTAGGCATGATCGTCGACATCTCCCACGTGTCGGACAAGACCTTCTACGATGCGCTCGCCATTAGCCAGGCACCACTCCTAGCTTCCCATTCCTCCTGCCGCGCCCTCTGTGACGCGCCGCGCAACATGACCGACCAGATGATCAAGGACCTGGCGGCCAAAGGCGGCGTCATCCAGATCAACTATTACGATGGCTTCCTATCGCAACCTTTCAAGGACGCCATGTCTGCCGGGGATTCCAAAATCGAGAAGGAAATGGAGGCCCTGGTCGGGCAGAGCTGCGGGGAGAACATCGCATGCAGCGAGCTGGAATGGCTTCGGTTAGAACGTGAATACATCACGGCCGGCAAGCTTCCGCGGGTGGACTGGAACGCGATTGTCGACCACATCGACCACGCCGTGAAGCTCGCCGGCGCCAAGCATGTGGGCCTGGGTTCGGATTTTGATGGCGCCACGACGCCGGACGGCATGGAAGACGCATCGCGCCTGCCCCGGATCACCGAGGCCCTCCTAAAGCGGGGCTACTCCAGGCGCGACATCCGCGACATCCTAGGCGGCAACACACTTCGGCTGATGCGGCAGGTAGAGGCGGTCTCGAAACAGATTCGGCAGACGAAGCAATGAAACCAGCGGCTATTCAGGCTAGTCTGCGTCGCAATGCTCCCTGATCCGCGGGGAGTGGCTCGCAGAGCAGTGGCAGCTCCAGGAGGTCGCTGAGCGATTTCGGCAGCGGGATCTCCCGGCCCAGAGCGGGCGCCAGGGCTTCGCGGAACTTTGCGGGGTGGGCGGTGGCCAGGAAGATGCCCTGCTCACCGTCGCGCAGGTTGGACTGGAGCACGCGGTAGGCCACGGCGCCGTGGGGATCGGCGAGATAGCCGGCCCGATCCAGATCGACCACGATCTGCTCGGTCTCCGCATCGGTGCAGCTGCCCCAGCGCAGGGCCGCGGCCATGGCAGCGTGATCGCCACCGAACAGCGCGAAGATGCGCTCCCAGTTGCTGGGCGAACCCACATCCATGGCGTTGGACAGCGTGGCCACCGAGGGCCGGGGCTGATATACGCCGGTATCCAGGTAGTCCGGCACCACCCGGTTCGCATTGGTAGCCACCACGAAGGCGGCTATTGGCGCGCCCATGGCCTGGGCCATCAGACCTGCGTAGAGGTTGCCGAAGTTGCCGCTGGGCACAGCCATCACCAGGGGCGCACTTCCTGCCTGCTCGGCCGCCTCGAAGTAATAGAGCGTCTGGGCCAGCAGCCGCGCGATGTTGATGCTGTTGGCCGAGGTCAGGCCCAGGCGGGAGACCAGCTCCGCATCCTCGAAGGCCCCCTTCACCAGGCGCTGGCAGTCGTCGAAGGCGCCCTCCACTGCCAGCGCCAGCACGTTGCCGCCACAGGTGGCGAACTGGCGCTCCTGCAGGGGCGACACACGGCCCGCCGGATAGAGCACGACGACATCCACCCCGGGCAGGCCATGAAAGGCCTGAGCCACGGCGGCGCCGGTGTCGCCGGAGGTGGCCGTGAGCACGGTGCGGCGATGATTCCCCGCGCCGAGAGCCAGCACGCGGGCCAGGAAGCGCGCGCCGAAATCCTTGAAGGCCAGCGTGGGACCGTGGAAGAGCTCCAGCGCCGAGCTCCGCGCGTCCACTTTCACCAGCGGCGCGGGGAAGGTGAAGGCCGAGCGTGCCAGCTCGTCCACCAGGTCACGCGGGAATTCATCTCCCAACAGCCGGTAGAGGATCTCCGCCGACCGTGTGGGAAAGTCCAGCTTCAGCAGGTCCGGGATATCGCCGAACCGCGGGATCGCCACGGGCACGTAGAGGCCACCATCGGGAACAAGCCCCGCCTGGACCGCCTCGAGAAAGGTGGCGCTGAGGGTGGGTGTGCGGGTGCTGATGAGCTTCATGGGTGAGCCTCGCGCCAGGGGTGGGTAGATCCGGGGGTGATGACTCGGGCGCCTTCGGGATCGAGGGTGCAGATCCAACCCCGACTCTCCAGTCCCGCGCCCCTGAATGCCTTGCGAATGGCTTCGGCAATGGCACCGGCCTGACCTTCGTCCTCGGCCACAGCGAATACCGAGGGGCCGGATCCCGACAGGCTGCAACCCAGGGCGCCCAGGTCCTTCGCGGCCGCCTGGGCCGCGCGGAAACCCGGTACCAAGGGCGCACGGTGGATCTCCACCAGCGGATCGCGCAGGCAGCGCGAGAGCAGCGCCCGATCCTGGCTGTGCAGCGCCTCCACCAGGCTGGCGAGGTTCCCTGCGAATTCCACGGTCTCGTGCCATCCGAGGCGCTCCGGCAGCACGCCGCGGCTCTTGGCCGTGGACAACCGGAGGGCCGGATGCACGACCACCATCAGCAGGTCCGTGGGCCAGGGCAGGCGGCGGGTGGCCGGCTGGCCGTCGCGCCCGGGCACCATCAGCTGCAGGCCACCCAGCAGCGAGGGGGCCACGTTGTCCAGATGCATGCTGCCGCTGGTTAGGCCCTCCGCCTTCCCCGCCAGACCCAGCAGATCGGAACCGCTGAGAGGGTCGCCGCAGAGGGCTTGGAGCGCCACTAGGGTGGCCACGATGGAGCTGGCGCTAGAGCCCAGGCCGCTGGCCACGGGGAGGCGCTTGTCCAGGGTGATGGCGAAGGGGCCGACCTCGTCGCCCCCGGCACGCACGGCCTCGACGAACAGGTCCCGGGCCCGCAGAACCAGGTTGGGCCGGGTGTCACCTGCCAAAGCAGGGGCGAAAGGTCCGACCACCTGGAAGGAGGCTTCCGCAGCCTGGTCGACCTGCACCAGATCCCCCAGCAGGCTGGCATCCAGGGGGGCGAGGGCGGCGCCCAGAAGGTCAAAGCCCGCGGCCACATTGCCGATGCTGGCCGGGGCATAGGCCACCAGGCCCGAGGAGGGGAAATCAGCCAGACCCGACATCACATCCTCCTCGATGGACGGGCGCCGGGCGGCACCAGCCGGAGGATATCCGCCAGCACGCCGGCCGCTGTGACTTCCGCACCGGCCCCGTAGCCGCGGATGACCATGGGGTGGGGCTGGTAGCGCTCCGT
>CAIYNT010000254.1 GCA_903927605.1 uncultured Holophagaceae bacterium | reverse complement strand
GAGGCCCATCAGCTGAAGGGCGCCCTGAGCAATCTGGGCCTGGCACGCTTCGCGGACTTGGCCTCCCAGATCGAATCCCACGCCAGGGAGGGCCGCTTGGATCAGGCATTCAGGCTGGCCGAAGGCCTTCCTGCCTCCTATGAAGAGGCGCTTCACGCCTTGAATATGGCCTATCCCCGGATCTGATTCCTCACCAGATCAGGCGTTCGTCCTGATCGAGCAGGCTGACCCTGGGATCCCCTAGCGCCTGGAGCTGAGGCAACATGGTCACTCTCTCTCCGGGTGTCAGATGGTAGATCCGTACCGGCACAGAGGGCCCCAGCTTCCTCAGCTCGGCACCGAGTTTGGCAGGGGTGAGGTGCTTGGAGGCCTCGGCCAGCCAAGCCTGCTCATTTGGGAAGCTGGCCTCGGCAATGACAAGCCGCAGGTCGGGCGTGGCGTTGGCTACCTCCCAGATGCGGTCGGTTTCAGCCGTGTCGCTGGTGAAGATGAAGGCGTCTTTCCCATCCTCCACTTTGAAACCCACGCAGGGTACGAGGTGATTCACGCGGATGGGCGTGATCCGGAGGTCGCAGACGTGGTAGGCGCGCTCGGCCTCGATCTCCGTATAGCGGATGGTGGGGTCGTTGGGGCTTGGGATCACGCTGAAGTCAGGCCACAGTTCATCGTTGAAAAGATGGCGCCGCAGCACATCGAGGGTCTCGGGCAGGGCGTGGATCTCCACCGCATCGTGGGTTTGGCCGAAGATGTTCTTGGTGAAGAAGGGCAGTGTGCAGATGTGATCCAGATGCGAGTGGCTGATGAAGACGTGCTGGATCCTCACCTGCTCTTCCACTGTGAGGGCCCCAGTGATGGATCCTGCATCGATGGCCACGCAGCCGTTCACAAGAAGCCCCGTCAGGCGCTCCCCGTTGGCCTCGCCCCCGCTGCAGCCCAGGATCCGTAGTTCCATCGTCCCTCGGTATAAGTGGACTCATCATACGAAAAAGGGACGCCGGAGGCGCCCCTTTTTCGCAGAAGGAACAAACACTAGAATCGGATGCCGCCGTAGATGCCAATCTGCACTTGGGGTGCCAGCGCCTCGGAGAAATCCTTGGGTGTGTTGGTGGCGCTGTTCTTGGTCAGGGGAGCCGCGACTTCAAAGGCGAAGAAGGGGCTGACCACGGGCGTCGGGATGCTGAAGCCGATGTTTATCCTGGCCCAGGTTCGCCCTTGCGTGGAATCGCCATTGCCAAGGGGATTGAGAGCGCTGGTGGAGCGCCAGGTCTGCTTCTCCGAGCGGTATTCCACGCCAGCCCCCACGTTGACCAGCAGCTTCCAGTTCACCATGGCGCCCGCGGCCCAGTACTGGTTGTCCAGTTCACCAAGCTTGGTGCCATTGGCATTCAGATCGCCCGTGGTCTTGTTGTGCCAGGTAGCGTTCAGCTGGAGGGCGGCCACCTTCAGGTCCAGGACATCAAATCCGTACCTTATGCCCAGGCCCGTGGGGCTGACAGCATCGTATTTTTTGGTATCGAAGGCTGCGGCTGTTTGGGCCTTCCCAAACTGCTTGTCAACAAGCAGTCCTAACTCTCCTGCTGTGGCCGGGAAGACGGCCAGCATGGACACGAGCAGAAGCCCCTTGCGCATGGCATCCTCCATTTCCACAGACCCTGAATGATCCGCCCAGGTTGAAGTCCGGTCAACCACCTTTAGAACTACATCCTTGTTAATCTCAGGTCCATGCGGGCCCACTTGCGATTCCTGCTTCTGGATGACTTCGACCCCGACACGGGGGAGCTCGCCCTGCGGGTGGCCTTCCAGCCGGGGCAGGAACCTGGATTGGAGCTGATCCGGCTTCGGCTGCACCTGGGCCGGGCGGGAAATCCCTTGGAGCCCCTTATCCGGGAACTGCGCACCCATGTGCAGATGCCCATGCCGCCCCTTTGGGAACACGGGCTCAAGACCATCGTCCATGCCATTGAGGAGGAACTCGGTGGCCCTGACGGGCGCAACGCCCTGCGCTACCTGTGGGTCCGCACCCAGCTGCTCCACCCAGCCGAAGCGGCCCGGTCCACCCCCAATCATCCCGTGGCCCGGCAGGTGGAGATTCTCCGGGATTGGGCCCACCGGCTGGATCAGGAGGGCCAATCCCTGCGGGCGGCCGAGATCCTGGATCGATTGCTGCTTCTGGCTCCTAAGGATGTGACCACCCTCGCTTACCTGGCGGGCTTCTTCCGGTCCCAGGGCATGGCGGAGGAGATGGCTGCCGTAGCCGAGCGGTGGAGCAAGGTGGAACCAGACCGGGTGGAGGCGAAACTGCGTCATGGCGAGGCGCTGCTGCGCCTAGGCCGGGCCCAGGAGGCCCGGGCCATGTTTGAACTCGTGCTGAAGGTCCACCCAGTCCATCTTTTGGCCCACCTTGGCATGGCCCAGGCCCTTGGGCTGCTCGGCGGCAATCCCTTTCCCCATCTGGATGCGGCCCAGGAACTGGATCCCGCGGCTACGGCCTCAGTCCTGCGGGAGACCTTCGACTACCGATTGCTGATGTCGCCATCTGGGGACGGGAACCACGGCCTTGAGGATCTGCCCGCTTTGCTTGGCGTCTCCGGTGCCGAGGTGCAGGATTACCTCCATTTCCTGGGACTGCCCCTGGCAGGGCCTGAGGGAACGGTGCGGGAATCCGAGCTGGCTCGATGGGTGGGCGTGATGAACCGGTACGCCCTGCTTCCGGGTGGGCTGAACTGGTCGGCCCCCACGCCGAGGCGCCTTCCAGAGTTGGGATAACCCACGGGTCTCCTGCGATGATGGAGGTTTCCGGGGTGTCCCATGTCCATCCTGCTCAGCACGGATCTGCCTTTCCCGATCTTCCGCCGAGGCAAGGTGCGGGACGTGTACGACCTGGGAAAGCAGCTCCTCATCGTGGCCACGGATCGCATCAGCGCCTTCGATTGCGTGATGCCCGAAGGCATCCCGGACAAGGGCCGGATCCTGACGGCGGTGGCAGCCTACTGGTTCGCCACCACCGAGGATCTGGTGCCCAACCACTTCCGCGAGAACCCCGGTTGGCCCGCGGGTCTGGAGGCGCACCGCGAGGCCCTGTCGGGTCGCGCAGTCATCGTGGAGAAGACCCGGCCCCTTCCTCTGGAATGCGTGGTGCGTGGCTATCTGGCCGGCAGCGGCTGGAAGGAATACCAGGCAACCGGGACGGTTTGCGGCCTGCTGCTCCCAGCGGGCCTGAGGCTTGCGGATCGTCTGCCAAGGCCCATCTTCACGCCTGCCACCAAGGCTGAGGAGGGCCACGACGAGAACATCTCCTTCGAGCAGATGGTCTCCGTGGTGGGCGATGAATTGGCCGCCCGCCTGCGGGACCTGAGCTTGGCTCTCTATCGGCGGGGCGCGGAGCTGGCCGCGCGGCGGGGCATTCTGCTCGCAGACACTAAATTCGAATTCGGGCTCAGCGATGCGGGGGAGCTGATCCTCATCGACGAAGCCCTCACGCCCGACAGCAGCCGCTATTGGCTGGCGGACAGCTGGGCGCCCGGGCAGAACCCACCCAGCCTCGACAAGCAGTTCCTCCGCGACTACCTGGAAACCCTGGAGACCTGGAACAAGCAGCCCCCGGCACCGCATCTTCCAGCGTCAATTGTGGCAGGCATCCGGGAACGGTACCTCGATCTGGCGGGTCGCTTCGGGATCACGGTTTAGGCAACGATTTCAGATCTTCCGGGTCACCGGAGGCACCCTTCCGGAATTTCGCGGGATCGAGCCAATTCCGCAGGCTTTCATTCAAAGTTTCCAGGGGCATCGCTTTCATGCGGTCTTCGGTCGCGCCGTGTCCCAGGGCTTCAGCCAGTGCCCGATCCATCTGGGCTTCGGGATGAAGAGAGTCCGGGCTGCGGCGGGCCAACCAGGCGACCCGGGCCCGGTCTAGATCCGCCTGCGTGAACCCGCGTCGGCGGAGTGCCTCCAGCCGCTCCTTCAGCAGGGACCAGACGCTAGACCCGGAAGTGCCCGCCTCGCGATCCAACGTGGCCACCAGGCCGCCATTCCCGATCGCCACCTGAACAGGCAGGAGGCTCGTCTCCCCGGGAACCAGGAGGATCAATAGTTCGGCAGCTTCCGGTGCGAGATCGCCTGGCCGGGGGGCCACCGCCTGGACTCGGATTCCTGCGCCGGGCGCAGGGACCTGTGGTGCATCCACCGGTGCTGGCGAGGGCGAGGCTGTAGCGGGGCTCGAAGGGGGATTCACCGACGCGGAAGGCGACTGGGCGCTCCAGGAGCCCAGGCTCAGCAGCACCATACGCTTGGCCTGTTCCAATCCGAGGTCGCCGTGGAGGATCAGGATCGCCCGATCAGGCCTGAACACCTTGGCGCGGAAGGCGAGAAGATCCCCCAGGCTGATGGTGCTCAGGCTGGTCAGAGTGAGTTTTGAAGCGGGGTCCTGGGTCAGGGCCTGCCGCAATCGCGCATGGGCGGACCCCTCTGGCCGCTCCAGTTGTCGCCGACAGGCCAGCCGTTGGGTTTCCAGAAGGGAAGGTTCAAGCAGTGTCCGCAGCAGGCGATCAGCCAACAGTCCCATGGCCCGGTCCTGGTCGCGGCTCCGAGCCACCAGTCGCCAGGTGAAGCCACCGGCCTCGACAGATTGAGTCAGCTGGATGCCGGAGTCGTCCAGGGTCCGGTCCAGTTCTCCGACCTTCAGATCGGCAGTTTCCGCGCGATCGAACATCGGCTGGAACAGCAGGGGGAGGCCCTGGCGGTCCGCAGGCACATCGCCGGATTCGATCTTCACATAGAGGCACGCCCGCACCAGAGGATGCTCATGCTCTTCCAGGTGCAGGACCCGTAGCCCATTCGGCAGGGTGAACCCCTGGACCTTCGGCTGGGCCTGAAGGAAGAGGGCCGATGCCAGGAGGACCACCAGGGTGGGTTTCACCGTTTCTCCGGGGTGAGTTGGGCCTCCAGCAGTTTCATGGTGCGGAGGCGTTCTTCGGAACTGAGCATGCGGAGTTGCCGGATGCCTTCGGCTACGAGGTGCTCCCGTTGGGCGGGATCTGCGATGCGGACCGCTGCCAGGGCCTTGAGGACCCGGACCAGTTCCGCTTCGACCGGATCCTGGCTCGCGCCGGGGGTGGGCTCGAGGAGCACGGTGGTGCGGTGGCTTGGCAGCAACCAGTCGCGTGCCGCCGTCTGGATGGCCTCTGGGGTAAGGGCTCGCAGGCGCTGGATGTCCAGTTCCGTCCGCCGCCAATCTCCGCATTCCGCCCAGGCCATCCCGAGAGAGCGAGCCAGGGCCGTGGGTTCATCCTCCATCCGAAGATGATCGGCTTCGAGCTGGGCGAGGGCCCGCAGCCATTCATCCTGGGGGATGGGATCCTGCTGGAGGTGGAGGATCTCGCTGTGCAATGCCCCCTCGACCTCCGCCAGGCTATGGCCGTCGCTGGGCAGGAGGTCCGCCACCAGCAGCCCAGGAAACCGGCCCCCAGGCACGTCCAAACTCATTTGCGCCTGCCGGACCACGCCTTTCGTGCGGACCAGTCGGGTCTGGAGGCGGCTGGACGGGCCTCCGGCCAGCAACTGGGCGGCCATCCGCACGGCCAGGTGGTCCGGATGTTGGCGGGCAGGAACTCGCCAGCCCGTCAGGAGTCGTGGGACCGTTCCGAGTGCGGCTTGCACCCTCCGGTCACCAAGATCGGGGGTGATCTCGGGTAGGATCGTCTCTTCCCCATTGGGTGGGACGGGCAAGGACCCCAGGTAGTGCACCACCACGGGCAGTACCCTTTCCATGCTGAAACTGCCGACAAGGATGATCGTCATGCGATCCGGCCTCAGGGAACGGCGGGCATGGGCCCTGAGATCGGACCAGCGGAGGGCCTCGAGCGAGGGCAGGTAATCCAGGAGGTCCCGGCCATAGGGATGACCGGGCAGAGCCGCGCCGCACAGCAGAGCCATACCTTGGGGCCCCTGCGAGTGGAGCTCAGTCATCAGGGAGGTCCGGGCCCGGGAGAACCTGCTGAGTTGAAGGGTCTGCAGTCGCTGGGCCTCGGTGCGGCACCAGAATTCAAAGGACTCCTGGGGAAGTTCCGTCTGGGCCAGCAGGGCATCGGCGTTGGCCTCAGCTTTCTGGCGTCCACCGCGGGCCAGGTAGAGGTCCGCCAGGGGCGACGAAGAAAAGAGCGCCTCCATGCGCAAGTGGACTGATTCGAGACTGGCCTCCAGGGAGGGTGCCTGCGTGGGGGCGGCGGGATCCCGGCGCAGGCGCAGACGAGCGAGGCGGAGGGATTCCAGCAGTCCCTCCTCCTGCTTGAGCAGGGCATCCAGGTCCGGTTGGTTCTTCGCAGGCCCCAGATCCTCGGGCCAAGTGGTTCCGAACAGGGTGCGGGCGAGCAGGTCCGTGGCTCCTGCGGCCGCGGCGGGTTCCTCGGCGCGACCCCCCTGGAAGACCAGAGTCCCACTGAAGGCACTCAGTCCCCGCCGCTCCACCAGCAGCAGGCGTGCGCCATTGGCGAGACGCCGCTCCTGCACCTCGGTCAGGTGCGGAGCCTGGCCGTACAGCGCTAGAGCAGTGGTGAGAAGGGAAACCAGCAGACGCATGGATCCCAGAGTACTACCTCACCACCCTACTTCACCCGGATGCTGCCATTGGTGGTTTCGAGATGGATCGGCTGAGTGCGGCCTGGCACCTTCAGGTGGGCGCTGTGCTTGGTCAATTCGATCATCTGGGCACCGGAAACCTTGAGGTCCAGGGAACCATTGCTGTTCTCCACCACCAGGTCGCCGGTAGCCTTGCCCAGTTCGACTTCGATGCTGCCATTGGTGGACTCGAGGTGGATACCCTCGCCCCAGCCATCGAGGTTGCGGGCGCGGATGGTGCCGTTGGTGGTCTCCAGGCGGATCCCGCCCTCGATGTCCTCAAGGGTGATGCGGCCATTGGTGGTGTTGCCCTTGATACGGGCCGCCAGGCTGCGGGCTTCGATGGAGCCGTTGGTGGTCTCGACCTGCACCTCACCGCGGACCTGGTTGACCAGGATGCTGCCATTGGTGGCTTCGCAGCGGGCGTAGCCGTCCAGGTTCTCGACGGCGACGGTGCCATTGGTGGTGCGGAAGTACCCGAGGAGTTTCCGGGGAACCTGCAGGGTCAATTCGCAGCGGGGGCTGATGTAGATGCCAAAACTCCAGGAAGGCTGCTGGAAGACCGCCTCGATGTCAAGGTCTGGACCCTTCCGCTGGAGCACCAGTTCCACCCGGCGTTTCCCGCTGTCGCGGATCTGCGCCGTGAGGGCGACTTTATCTTTCTCCCAGCCCATCACCCGGATGTCGCCATTGCGGTTCTTCACCCAGAGCTTGGAACCCGGGGCCAGCTTCTCCGTCCGCTGCTCCGTGCGGGATCCCGAGGGCATGTCCACACCGATCATGGGCGCGGGAGGGGCCGGCGGGGCCGGAGGTGGTGGCGGTGCCTGGGCCAGCAGGAAACTCCCGGCCAGGAACAGGGGAAGCCAGCAGCTGGAAACGATCATGGGAACTCCCGAGGGAGGGATCACCAGGTCAGGCCCGGCATGAGGTGTTCACGGTCAGGAGCCGGTGGCGTTTAGTCACGATACCCTGGAAGAACTCCCGGAGCTGTCTTGCCTACCTACATCCTGTCCGCCACCCGCACCGCCGTCGGCACCTTCGGGGGTGCCCTCAAACCCCTGAATGCGGTCCAGCTGGGGGCCCTGGTCATTACCGAGGCCCTGGTTCGGGCGGGCATCGAAGGTGCCTCCGTGGGGGACGTGGTCATGGGCAACGTGCTCCAGGCCGGCAGCGGGCAGAACGTGGCCCGCCTGGCAGCCCTGAAGGCGGGCCTGCCGTACGCTACGCCCGCCCACACGCCCAATCAGGTCTGCGGATCGGGCCTCAAGGCCGTGGCCCTGGGTGCCCAGTCCATCCACATGGGCGACGCGGAATTCGTGGTGGCTGGCGGCACCGAGAGCATGTCCAACGCTCCCTACCTACTACCTGCTGCCCGCTGGGGCGCCCGCATGGGGAATGCCCAGCTCATCGACAGCATGATCCAGGATGGTCTCTGGTGCGGTCATGGCGACACCCACATGGGCATCACCGCCGAGAATGTCGCCGCCAAACATGGTCTCAGCCGCGAGGTCCAGGACGCCTTCGCCCTCGCGAGCCAGCAGAAGGCCGCCGCCGCTCAGGCTGCGGGCGCCTTCGACCGGGAGGTGTTCACCGTGACACTGGCGGGCAAGAAGGGCGACGTGGCCTTCAACCGCGACGAATACATCAAGACGGATGCCAGCGCTGAGGGTCTGGCGAAACTCAAACCGGCCTTCAGGAAGGACGGCACCGTGACCGCCGGCAACGCCAGCGGCATCAATGACGGCGCCGCGGCCCTGGTGCTGGCCTCCGAGGGCGCCGCGAAGACCCACAGGCCCATCGCCCGCATCCTCGGCTTCGCCCAGGCGGGCGTGGATCCCGCCACCATGGGCCTGGGTCCCGTGCCCGCCATCCAGAAGCTGCTGGCCAAGACCGGTGTGAAGCTGGCGGACATTGACCTCTTCGAGCTGAACGAGGCCTTCGCCGCCCAGAGCCTGGGCGTACTGGCCGAGCTGCCTGGGATCGATCCGGCCCGGGTCAACCTCCGCGGTGGCGCCATCGCCCTGGGGCATCCCATCGGGGCCAGCGGCACCCGCATCCTGGTGACCCTCCTGCATCTGCTCCAGGACCAGGACAAGAAACTCGGCCTCGCCGCCCTCTGCGTCGGCGGCGGGCAGGGTGTGGCGATGCTGGTGGAGAGACTTTGAAGGCGCTATCGGCCGTCAGCTGTCAGCTCAAGAAGGTCACGACCCATCATTTACTGATAGCTGATAGCTGATAGCTGATAGCCGAGAGCTGACAGCTATCATGGTTCCATGATTACCCTCACCCACGTTGGCAAGCAGTACGACCGCATCCACACCGCCCTGGCTGATGTGAGCTTCGCCATCGACTCCGGGGAGTTCGTGTTCCTGACGGGGCCCAGCGGAGCGGGGAAATCTACGCTGCTGAAGCTGCTCTTCCGGGAACAGATCCCCAGCAGTGGCGACATCCAGATGGCCGGCCATCGTCTCGCCTCCATGCCGGAGGCCGAGATTCCCCTCTTGCGCCGCAAGCTGGGGGTGGTGTTCCAGGACTTCAAGCTCATCCGCACTCGCACCATCTTCGAGAACGTGGCCTTCGTGCTGAAGGTGCTGGGGGTGAGCGCCGCCGAGCAGAAGCAGCGCACCTTCCGGGCCCTGAAGATGGTGGGGCTTCAGCACAAGCTGAGCAGCTACCCCATGCAGCTATCCGGCGGGGAGCAGCAGCGCGTGGCCATCGCCCGGGCTCTGGTGAATGACCCGCTGGTGTTGCTGGCGGACGAGCCCACGGGCAACCTTGACCCCGATCTGGCCCAGGAGATCATGGCCCTCTTCGAGCGGATCAACGGTCAGGGCACCACCGTGGTCGTGGCCACCCACGACCGCAGCCTCATCCAGCGCATGAAGAAGCGCGTCATCGGCCTGGACCACGGTCGCATCGCCTTCGACCAGCCCGCGCCAACGAGTCTGGTGACGGTCTAAAGAAGTCTGGCGTCCTGAGTCTGCAGGTGCCGCTTCCGGAGGTGTCCCTGCAGGCAGCGCCATGCCTGGATTTGGACCGTGGGGCACTGGGGCGTCTGCTTGAATCCGAGGCGCCAGACACCAGGCACTGGACTCTGGACTCCAGTCTGCAAAGAAGGGCGCTAACCTGAAATCTGCCGCGACCTCCGTCGCCTCCACCTGAGTTCTCATGGCCCAGCCCCTCACCGATGCAAGGTTCGTCACCTCCGCCGCCGATGCGCGGAAGCTGGGCGTCTGCCACGCGGAGGTGGCCTTCGTGGGGCGCAGCAACGTGGGGAAGTCCTCGCTGCTGAATGCCCTCGCCAACCAGAAGCAGCTGGCGCGGGTGTCCAAGACGCCGGGTCGCACCCGGCTCATCAACGTGTTCCTCACGGGCCCCGATCGCTGGATCGTGGACCTGCCGGGCTACGGCTTCGCCACGGGACCCGCCGCGGAACGCGCCACCTGGCAGGCCATGGTCGAAGGCTACCTCACGGGCCGCACCACCCTGCGCATGGTCTTCGTGCTCGTGGATGCCGAGGTGGGTCCCACCAAGCTGGACCACTCCATGATCGACTGGCTGCGGGTGGAAGGGCTGCCCCATCGCATCGTGGCCACCAAGGCGGATCAGGTGAAGCCCAGCAAGGCCCTCAAACAGCGCAAGGACGTGGCCGCGGACCTGGGCCTGCAGGCCAGCGACATCGCCTGGGTGAGTGCGGGGAAGGGTACTGGCATTCCGGAACTGCGGCGCGAAGTGGCGGATCTGCTGGCGCTCTAGAGCTCCTCCACCTTGCCGTTCCGCCACACCATGAAGCGACCCTCGTGGGCCCAGGGCAGGGCGATGCCATTGGCCTCCATCTCGTGGGTATGGAAGTGGCCTGTGAGGAAGGTGGTGCCCGGGTGGAATTCCGCCGCGGTGCGGAAGGCCACGTGGGGGAACAGGAGCTTGTAGCTGGCGTTGGTGGTGCGGAGCCTCCGCTCCAGCCAGGCGGACACTCTCCTGGCCGTGCCGCCTGGCAGCAATCGGAAGAACAGCCAGAGGGGCCCGGAGCGTGAGACCAGGTTCCACTGGCGGTACTGACGATCCCCGGTATTGATCAGGTCGCCGTGCTCCCAGGTCAGGGCCTCGCCTTCGAGCGTGCCACCGGTGCCTTCGCCCATGAGGTCGAATCGTTCAGCATGGCCATCCAGAAAGTACTCACGGTTGCCCAGCCAGAGCCCCACCCACCGACCAGCCGCGCGGCGCTGATCCACCCAATCCAGAAACGTCCGTTGTGGTTCAGTTTCCATACCGGGCAGGCCCACCCACACGTCGAACACATCGCCGAGAAAGAGCCAGTCGGCCTTGGGAAACCTCGCGGTGGCGTCCTCAAGACCGGTCAGCTCGGAGCTCCAGTGCGGGTCCGCCACGAGGATCAGGTCCTTGGCTGAATCGAAGCGTCGGGGGGTTCCCCGCCGCCAGGAGAGGGCGCCCAGCCGGCGGGTTACGAGGAGTTGAATGCTTCCTGCCAGCAGGCTCAGACCTCCGCCCACGGAGTCCGCCACCCAGTCGCCGAACTCGCAGGAACGGCCGGGAACAAAAAACTGGTGCCACTCGTCCGTCGCACCGAAGAGGGACACGGCCACGAAGACCAGCAGGTGCCGCCGGTACATGGGCAGGCCAGGCCGGTTGAGCCGGAGGGCCAGATCCAATACCAGGGCCAGGCAGCCGAACACCGAGGCGTGGGCAAACTTGTCCATGGGCGGCAGCAGTTGGACGCCCAGGGGGTAGTGCGATTGGGCGCTCAGCCAGACGATGGTCGCGGCCACAGCCAGAGGAAGGATCCAGAGCCAACGCATGCGCATGACCCATCCAAGCACAGCCCAGGCGCGGATGTCTGCTCTATTTCAGCGTGGCAACTCCAGCCATGGCGCACACATTGTCGTTGGCGCTGGTGTCCCCAGAAACCCCGATGGCGCCCACGATCTTCCCATCGACCAGGAGGGGCTGGCCGCCCTCCACGGGCACGGCGCCCTGGAGCTTCAGGATGCGCCAGCCCGCGCCACCGGCGGCCAGCCCGTCCTGGAGGGCCTTGGTGGGACGTTTGTAGAGCACGGCGGAGCGGGCCTTGTCGATGGCCACGTTGGCGCTGGCGATCTGGGTGTTGTCCATCTTCTCGTAGTAGACGAGATTGCCGCTGGTATCGACGACGGCGATGGCCATGGTCCAGTGGTTCTTCACTGCCTCGGCCTTCGCGGCGGCGGCGGGTTTCTTGGCCTCCTCCAGGCTGATGGGTAAGCCATAGGGGTTGGGCATCTGGGCCAGCAGGCTGCCGCCGCAAAGGGCGAGCATGGCTGCGAACAAGGGGAGGTGGAGGGGCCTTGAGGACATGGGCGGATCTCCTTTGGCGTGGTAGCCCACGGTGGTTCCGCACTCCTTCCTTGTCAAGAACGATTCGACCAAGGGCGTTGCTCCTTGAGAGGCATCCCAGGCTGCCGGGGCCAAAACGAAGGACTCCTCCCGTGCTAGGGTGGCTGCCTCAGGTGCCGAGATGATTCGAACCTTGTCCGTGATCGCCCTCCTGCTGCTTGCCGGTCAGGCTATTTGGGGCCAGGCTTCCCTGGCCTCGCCACCCGTCCCTCGACCCTCCCTTGCCGAAGTGCGCCGGGGCATGGGCATCCCCTCCACGGACGAGGTGCGCGGCCAGCAGGACGCCGTCGGATTCGCCTCCAGGGCCGAGCAGATGGCCCGGGTCTGGGACTGGTCGGCCCAGCCGCCCTTGCCCGAGGCCCTTGGTCCCAGACTGGCCCCGGGCGTGCTCGGCGCGATCTGCCCCCACGACGACTACCTATACGCCGGGCGGGTCTACCGTCAGGTGCTGCCGCTCATCACCGCCCGGACCATCGTGCTGGTGGGGGTCTTCCACAAGTACCGTCGCTTCAGTGCCAGGAATGCCCTGGTCTTCGATCCCTACCGTGCCTGGCGCTCCCCCGATGGAGAGATCCGGGTATCCGGGTTGCGGGAGGACCTCCTGGCCCAGCTGCCTCCCGCCGATGTCCTCCAGGACGCGGCCATGCAGGACAGCGAGCATTCGGTGGAGGCCATCGCCTACTGGCTGAAACACCAGGATCCCGGCCTGGAGATCGTGTCCATCCTCGTGCCCTCGGCCTCCTTTCCCCGCTTCCGGGAGCTGGCCTCCCACCTGGGGAAGGCCCTGGCGGTGTCCATGCGGAAACGCAACTGGGTGCTGGGCCGGGACGTGGCCATCGTGATCTCCTCGGATGGCATCCACTACGGGACCGACTTCGCCTACGTGCCCTACGGCGAGGGTGGCGTGGATGCCTATGTGAAGGCCGTGGCGCGGGACCGTGAATTGCTGCAGGGCCCCCTGTCCGGACCCGTGTCTCAGGAAAAGGCTGAGGCTTTCTTCTCCGCCGTGGTGGATCCTGCCAACCCCGACTCGTATCGCATGCCCTGGTGCGGGCGCTTTTCCATCCCTTTTGGCCTGCTGCTGCTGGGTGAGACGGCACGGGAGTCCGGGTTGCCGCCTCCGGTCGGATCCGCCATCGCCTTCGGCACGTCCATCGGCTTTCCCGAGCTGCCCGTAAAGCCCTTGGGCATGGGCGCCACGGCCCCCGCGAACCTGTACCACTTCGTGAGCTATCCGGGTGTGGCATTCGCTGCCGGGCAGTGATCTGGGGCGGTCCAGGCTTCATTCCATTGATAAGAATGGGCCGGAATCGACTGGCAGCAGCGGCTGGCCGCGATCAATCGATCTGTAACCGGATCATTTTCCGGCGCAGGGTGTTCTTGTCGATGCCCAGAGCCCTCGCAGCCGCCACCTTCTTCCCCCGGTGGCGCCTAAGGGTCTGGATGATCGCCGATCGCTCGATTTCCTTGAGCGTCGTTCCTCCCGCAAGGCTCAAGGGCACGTGGTCGGCCACCAAGTTTGCGGGGAGTTCTTCAATGCGAATGAAATCATTGCGGCACAAAATGAAGGCATGCTCGATGGCATTTTCGAGTTCGCGCACATTGCCCGGCCAATCGTAGGCCATGAGTGCGGAAATCGCCTCCTGGGCGATGCCCTTGATGGCGCGTCCCTTGCGCAGATTGAACCGCCGGATGAAGAAATCCACCAACAGCGGGATATCCGCTTTGCGTTCGGCGAGCGGAGGCAGTAGGACCTTGAAGACATTGATGCGGTAATAGAGGTCCTCACGAAACCGTTCCTCCCTGACCAGCTGTTCCAGATTGCGGTGGGTGGCCACGATCACCCTGGCATTGGTGGACAATGGGCGGTTGGATCCTAGCGGTTCGTAGACGCGATCTTGCAGCACGCGCAGCAGACGCACCTGCAGGGCAGCCGAAATGTCGCCGATTTCGTCTAGGAAAATCGTTCCATCTTGGGCCAGGGCAAAGCGACCGGGTTTGTCGTGCTTGGCGTCGGTAAAGGCACCGGCCTTGTAGCCGAACAATTCTGACTCGATTAAAGCATCGGGCAGGGCCCCGCAGTTGATGGCCACGAAGGGCCCCTTCCGGTGGCTGCTGTGGTGATGGATGGCCCGCGCAATCAACTCCTTCCCGGTTCCGCTGGCACCTTGGATCAGGATGGTGCTCAGGCTTTCGGCCACCTGAGGCAGGATGGTGAAGATCCTCAGCATGTTCGGATTCTTGCTGACGATATCGTCGAAGGATTGATTATGTCCCAGGGCCTTCTGCAGCTCCCGGATGGTGGACATATCCTCAAAGGTTTCGACACCGCCGATGACGCGGTCCTCTTCATCTCTCAGCAAAGTGGTGCTGACATTGATGGGAATGCGTCTTTTGTCTGCGCGATAGACATGCACGGGCACATTGGAGAGCGGATGCTGCGTTTCCATGGTGCGGCGCAGGACGCAGTCTGTCTCGCAGATATCCGCACGAAACACTTCGAAACAGTGCCTGCCAATGGCTTCGACTCTGGGGATGCCGGTGATCCGCTCGGCGGCTCGGTTGAAGGAGGTGATGCGCCAATTCAGGTCGACGGTGAAAACTCCCTCGGTCAACGCTTCCAGGATGAGTTCATGGTGGTGGCGCGAGGCTGGTTCCGTTGGCATGTCCACACAAGCTCCTGGGAAGGGCATCGATGGTGAACGAAAACACAGCACAAGCGGCTTGGGTGCATATTGTTCCCAATTTGCCATTGTCGTCAAGGCCGAGGGGAGGCCGCGCCTGTGCCGTAGATCACCGGTTGGCTGACTGAACCTGCCCATGCCATCTGGATCTCCCTTTCCAGGGCAGGCACCTCGAAACGGTATAGAAAATGCGAGTCGCTGGAGCTGGACCTGTCAAAGCAGATCGGACATGGAAGCATGTGGGGGGAAAAACATAACTCTGCCTCGAGTGCCGCGAACTTACCGGTGTCCAGCAGCTCGGAGGTCGCCTCGGCCGGGCTTGGTGCGCCCAGCGGATATCTCGCCGTCCCGACATTCAGAGGGCGCGTCGCACCGGTCCTGGATAGCTGCACCCATCTGCTAGTGATGGATATGCACCAGACTCCGCCGACGCGGCGCGAAGTCCAGATCGTCGCCACGACGATTCCCCAGCGTGCCCAGGAATTGATGCATCTCGGTGTTGACGTCATCGTCTGCGGCGCGCTCAGCGACATCTTGTACAGCCTCTTGAAGGGGAAGGGCCTCCACCTAGTCTGTGGCATCGCCGGCGACCTCGATGCCGTGGTCGCGGCCTATCAGGATGGGACCTTGGAGCGGGCCTGCTTCCGCATGCCGGGTACCGGCCAGAGTCCCGCACTTCGGGAACAAAATGAACCCTGACCTAGTCCTGTGGCCGCGCTTGGTTCCCGGTCCGTCATGCAACGGCGGTGGCCGGAGGCTCCCAGCATGGGGTTTCAAGCCCCTTCAAGCCGCTGGCATCCCTGTTGCTGCTCCATTGAGCGAGAACGTCCTGCGTATGGAAGTCCCCTATTGAGTTCTTCCCGGTAGAAGGAGCGGGCTGCATGCCTTCCCGAAACCACTTCTTAAGAGAACTGATTCAAGGCGCGGTGGGCGCCGCCGCCCGCTTCTTGGATGACTCCGAAGGTGCACCCGACCCCGCTGATCGAAGGGCCGAACAGGCCTTTGCCTTCACGGAACTCAGTCCCGCCCTGTTGGCGATGGAGGCCGAGCGCCTGGGTGAAGCCGCCACCGGCCGCTGTCCGGAGTCTCTGCGGCGGCAGTTGTATCGGCAGATGAAACAACAGGCGCCGGTTTCCGGCCCTGACACTGAAACCAACGTGTAGCGAAAGGGGGCCCAGATGGAGCGTTTTGGCTCGAAGTATCTGGAGGAACGCAAACTCGTGCCGCGGTGGCCACAGCCCATACCGGCGATTGTCGCGCTGGTCCTGACCCTGGTGGTCTTCTACGCCACCTGGTGGATCTTCCAGGACCCCCGGGGCTATATGCGAATGTACACGCCCTATGTCGGCTACATGTACACGCGCTGGTGGCTGATCATGCTGATCTGGATGGTCTATGTGTTCAACTACTGGCCATTCAAGCGTGCCTGGCTGGAGCACACCCATCCCCTCATCAAGGGTGCGGTGCTCACAGCCATCTCGGTGGCCATCCTATTGCTGGTCATCAAGGGATTTTTCGTGTCCCTGCTCGGCAACTTCGGAATCGCCTATTTCAATCCCGCCCAGCTGATGAAGCTACCCAAGATGACGGAGTTCTTCTCGCTGGAGTATGCATCGCTGGCCTGTCTGATGTTCGCGGCCATCGCCTCCTGGTTGAGCCCGGCTTGGGTGGTGGCCTGCGAGGAAGTCCCCTGGCAAGACATGACACAGCCCGCCAAAGGCATCAGCATCCTGGTCGCGACGTTCTTTTTGAGCACCTTGGTCTTCTTCATGACCATGCACTCGCACATGGGCATCCTCTACTACCCATGGCAGTACTTCACCGCCATTGCCCCGCCCTACTGGGCCAAGTTCGCCAATACGGTTTCGGGCAACTTCCACGTGGCCTGGATCATGTGCTGCACGGTGACGGTCTGGCTGGTGGAGACCATCTGGGAGCGCTTCCCCTTCAAGCTGATCCGGACCAACTGGCTGCGGCGGATCGTCGCGTTTTTCGGGATCATCGCCATTGCGTGGGCCATGCACTTCTTCCTGTATTTCGCGCAGGAATTGACCTGGGGTCCGGCCATCCGCGGCACCCGCCTGATCTACGCACCGGACTGGCGCTGGCTGCATGTCGGCGAAATGGCAGTGTTCATCCTCGTCCCGGCCCTGTTCCTCAATTTTTACTGCAACAACTGGCCACAGCGGTTCAGCCTTCCGGTGAATGTGCTCATTCGGACCATCATCACCCTCGCCGGCGCCTGCCTGCTCTACATTTTCTACTACAAGACATCCCACATCTTCCTGGGGACCCAGAAGGGCTTCATGCATGAGCAGCAGTTTCCGATGATCCCGACCATCTGGCTGATCAACATCTGGCTGGTGCATCACTGGTTCATGGACAACTGGCCAGCCTGGAAGATGGTGCCGAAGACAGCCGACGAGCTCGCGGCCGACCACGTCGCCGAAGCCACCAAACTGGCCGAGCTCCAGTGGAAACCGGCCATGGGCTGGGGTCTTGGCGTCGGTGCTCTATGCGGCGTGGGTGTTTATTTCATCGTCTTGAGCATCCTGCCCTGGGTCTATAAAAGCATCACGGTCATCAAGAAATAGGTAAAGACGAGGAGGAAGCATGTCTGCAGATAATGACAAGATCAGCCGCCGCACCTTTTTCAAGGGAGCCTCCATGGGAGCCATGGGCGGCGCCCTGCTGGGGATGGGCCTGTATTCCTATTCACCCTGGCGCAAGTCCCACTTCCCCGCACTCAAACGCAAGCTGGCGGACATCGGGACCTGCAAGTCCGTCAAGGTGACCAATATTTCGGAAACCAGTTGGTTCGAGAACGCGGTCCTCATGGGCGATATCAAGGCCGCCGGTGGTCTGCTGGTCAACCAGTACACCTACAACTGGCCGCCCTTCGGCGACGGGAGCGGCCTGGGCAAGGGCAGCTTTGAAAATGGCATCGCCAAGATCAAACATCTGCTGCCGAATAACCTGGATGAGGCCTGGGCCGTTACCGAGAAGCTCTCGGTCAGCCCGCAGAATGCGGGTGGATTCGCGGCCCTGATCGAGATCGAGGAATTGGATGGCCGGAAGCGCAAGTTCCTGTTGGACAGCGGCTGGTCCTACAAGTGGATGGACGAGTGCTTCAAGCGCGAGGGCATCGACCAAATGCTCAAGAACCGGGAGATCGAGGCACTGATCATCTCCCATGAGCATTTCGACCATTTCTGGGGCATACCGGTCACTTATAAGTACGATCCGACCATCACCACCTATATCCCGGAAGGGTTCTATCCCGAAGGACTGCAGTACATCAAGGATGCTGGCCACAAGGGCAAACTCGTCAAGGTGAAGAATGGCCTCAATACGATCATCCCGGGCCTGGCGACCTTCAATTTTGCGGTGCCGATCATCTGCCGGGTCTACGGGGAGCAGTCGATCTACGTCAACGTGAAAGACCTCGGTTTGGTCAGCATCACCGGTTGTTGCCACTTCGGCATCATCCAGTTCTCCGAGACCGCCATCAAAGAGATCAAGTACGAAAAGGACCAGCTCTACGGCATCTATGGCGGGCTGCACATTTCGCCGTTCGATGACTGGGACCCCAAGTACGACGACCTGGTTCTATCCCTGGGCAAGTACGCCTACCAGAAGATCGGCTGCAACCACTGCACCGGGCTCATCTGCGCCAAGAAATTCGTGGAAGCGGGTTACCCCGTCATCAAGGGCTCCGCACGCTTCCGCACCAAGGAGACAAACTACCTCGGCAATGGTGACAAGATCGGCTATGGGATTGAGGTATAGAGGTCATTCTGCTGCCGGCGGCGACAGGCACACAGCCCTTCGCCGCCGCTTTCACCGGGAGGTAGGTCATGGCCAATAAGCATTTCGAGGTGGTGAGATCGGTCTTGGTGATTCTTTTCCTCGTCTGCACCCTGGGTTGTTCCCCTTCGGGCGTCACTCCAGAGATGACCGAGGTGATCGACCACTTCACCGACCGGGCCAAGTGCACAGCGGTGCTGCACAAATACGACGCCCAGAGCCTGGTGCCCCAGGAACTGACCATCTGTGACATGGCCAGGCCCGTGGTGACCAAGATCGAGGAAAAGGATGGCATCACCTTCTACACCATGGAGGCCCGGGTCGAGAAATGCGACAGCTCCCCAGCGGCCGTGGGCACGGTGCGCATCTTCGTCATGGGTTGGAAAAATGGCAAGATCGCAAAATTCGTATGGGGCGGGCCCAAAGGGGGCAAGGTCGAATACTGAGCCTTTCGATCGGAGCCCGATGTGATTTTGATTTTCCCGCTATGCCGAGCATGTTAGAGATCTGACTATGCTCGTGCATGCCTTTTTCCCGGGTGATCTGCAGGCCCGCCCGGAAGCCGGGCTCCAGGAACTCCTGCGGGCCATTCTGGTGCGCACCAATTTTGTGCCCGTCGTGCGCCACATCATCGGGTGGCGGGGGCTGAAGCAATCCGTGGCAGCAGTAGAGTGCTGGACCGCGAAAATCCAGGGAATGGATGGGGTGTTCGGCTTGGCTTTCGACGGACTGGACCCTCGCCCCGGCTGGGTCCGGGGGCGGTTTCGCCTGTATTACTTCCCGCACCCGGACGAAGAACTGGTGGAAGGCTGTGCCCTGCAGGCCGTCGCCCTGATCCAGGCGCAAGACTATCTGCAGCGGGTGCGGGACTTCGCAGACCAGCCTGAATTCAGCGACCTGTTCCGCATCGGCGAATTCTCCCTGTCGGTGGATGACTCCGGCAAGGCGCTCGGCCTGACCTTGGAGGCCCCCTCCCGCCTGCGTTGTCTTTCCGAAGCTGGAATCAGCCTGCCTCGCAATGGGAAGCTGGTTCAACTGGTCGCGCCGGGCGGCTACGACCAGGATTTCCCGGCCTTCGCGGTGGCATCTTCTTTTTTCGATGTACTGGCGGCCTCGGTCACCTTCAATCTTGGTCAGCCGCCGGTCTACCTTGGCGAGCAGCGCTGGGCGGGTGTCCAGATGGTCTGCGACCAGGCCGGAGTGGTTCGGTGCGTCGAGACCGGCGAGGTCTGGAACGCTCGGATCCTCCTTGGGTACGGTGAAGGCCCCATTGAGGATCTCGCTGCGTCTGCTGTCGGTGCCAGGTACATCCACCGCTGGGTTCCGGGCAAGCCGATACCAGAGCCTTTCCGGGACCAGTTGTGGTGGCGGGCGGATCATCTGCAAGGTGCCAGAACGATCGACAAACGAGCTCTGGGCGTTGACGAGCGGCCACCGTTGCTCCTCCTGACGGGTTTCCTGGGAGCGGGGAAAACCAGCTTCCTCAAGCATTTCATCGAACATCAGACCCAGCGCAGCCGCTTTGTGGCCGTGATCCAGAACGAAGTCGGTGCCGTTGGGTTGGATGGCAAGCTGCTGGATTACACGGTCACGGAAATCGACGAGGGCTGCGTGTGCTGCAGTCTGGCCGGGAACCTGAAGCGGGCCATCCAGGGGATCTTGTCGGCCTTCGACCCTGATTTCATCATCGTCGAAACCACCGGCCTGGCCAACCCGTTCAACCTGCTTCCAGACATAAAGGAGCTGGATGATCTGGTGCGGTTTGACTGCACGGTGACGGTGGTGGACGCACTGAACATCGAGACGACCCTCGCGCAGCACAGCCTTGCTGAAGAGCAGATCCGGGGGGCGGATGTCCTGATGCTCAACAAGAAGGAGCAGGTCGAGCCGCAAAGGCTCGAATCGATCGCCCGGCAGCTGCGACAGATCAACCCCCGCGCCCCCCTGTTCTTCACGACGGATGGGGATTTGAATCCTGCCCTGGTGTTCGAGGTGGCTGACCGCCAGCCCCAGTCCCACATCGAAGGGCAGGCGGGGTCGCACCACGACTCGCATCAGCACGATGGATTATGGGTGCAGAACATCAGCTTGGCCCGGTCGCTGGACCGGAGTGATTTTCTTCAGGCTGTGGCACAGCTGCCGACGTCCATATTTCGGGTGAAGGGCGTTCTTGTGTTCTCGGATGCACCTCAGCCCATGCTTTTTCAATTCGTCGGCGGACGCTTCGAGCTCAGCCCATTCCCTGGCAAAGACCCCCGGGAACGTTTCCTGACGGTGATCGGCCATGGCCAGAAGAGCCCGGAAATCGTCGCGGCTCTTGAAAAGATGACGTCTTGTCCGTCCTGGTAGAGAGCGCCGCTCCCGCAAAGCCTGAGTGAGGCAAGTCTTCCAGGTATCCCTCAGCCATGACCAGCGGTTCGCATGGGATGACTGCCCTGCGGTTACACTGCAGCGGGAACCGTCCCTCTGAATTGCATGCAGTCACCTGTCCCACTAGCGGAGGACCCGATGTCGGATGCTCTCATCAAGACCCGCAAGGAAGGTCGCATCGGCTGGATCACCTTGAATCGTCCCGAGGCGATGAATACGTTCACGATTCCCTTCGCGGAGCAGCTGGACGCGGCGCTTCTGGCCATGGAGAACGACCCGGAGGTCCTGGTGGTGATCGTCGATGCCGCCGGGAAGCACTTCTGCACCGGCATCTCCCTGGACCAGTTCCCCGCCCGGACCCAGCGCGAGGCGCGCGAGTTCCTGCGTCGGATCGATGCCTTCTACCACACCCTGGCGCGGATGAAGAAGGTCACCATCGCCTCGGTGCATGGCTACGCCGTGGCCAACGGCGCTGGGCTGGCCTGCTCCTGTGACCTGACCGTGGCGACGGAAACAGCGGTGTTCGGCACGACGGCCATCAACGTGGGCCTGATCTGCCTGGGGCCCGCCGCCTCGCTGATCCGCATCCTGGGGCGCAAGAAGGTGCTGGAGATGGTGCTGACCGGCGACATGCTCAACGCCGCCGAGGCCGTGCGGTTGGGCCTGGTGAACAAGGTGGTTCCGGAAGCGGAGTTGGCCACTGCCACCCTGGAACTGGCCCAGAAGCTGGCCTCCAAGAGCCCGCTGGCCCTGCAGATCGGCAAGGAGGGCCTGAACCGGCTTCCGGATCTTGCCTACGACCAGGCGGTGGATGCCATGGACGACCTCTTCGCCACCCTGGCCTCCACCGAGGATGCCGTCGAAGGCGTCGCCGCCTTCCGCGCCAAGCGGAAGCCGGTCTGGACAGAGCGTTGACCGGAGTTCAAGTTGGTCGGCCGGAGTCCTGCCCGAAGGGCTGAGGCCCAAATGTGGAACCCCACGCGCTTCTGGAGGTGGGATCGGAGGAATCGGAAACAAAGAGGGACCTTCCGCCTCGGGTCCAGGCGAGGGGCTCTCGCCTCGCCGCAGGCCTTCGATGGGCCGTGCTTTCCCAGTCTTCATCGAGACCAGGACCGGGCCGCTGACCGCAATGGCCGCTTCAGGTGACGGTAACCTTGCCATGCCGTGCCAATCCGACAAGGACATAGGCTCTGGCCTCAATCCTGGCGCCGAGGAGCGAACCCAGGTCAAGCTCGATCAAGGCTGGGTCCTTGGAACATGGGCCATCACTGGCGTTGACCGCCAGCAGACACGCGGTCAGCTTGCGCAATGGCCTGGAGCCATCATGTGGACCGCCGGCTCCCGTCAGGTCATCGCTGGATTCACCATCCACCAGCGTTAGAATCATAAAAAAACAATATCGGACAGATGGGTCGTGTGAACTGCGACCCATATTTTGTGGTGTCTATTCTCATCTCTGCCGCGGAGGCACTCGTGTCCCTTCCGTCCGGCATCCGGTTTGGTTCATGTGAGGTCCTGACAACCCTTGGCGTCGGCGGGATGGGTGAGGTAAATCGGGCCGGCGAGGCACGGCTGGGACATGACCTGGCGATCAACGTGCTGCCCCACGGTTTCGTTGAGGACAGAGATCGTCTTCAGCGCTTTGAGCGGGAGGCCGAGGCCCTCGCTGCGCCCAGCCATCCCAACCTCTCTTCCGTCCATGGCCAGGGCACCCATGACAGGTCCCTGCCAAAGGAGTCGTTATGAACCGGATCTTCGACCGACTCACTGTTGCCGCATTGCTTCTCATCGCGAATGGTACGGGCCTGCTGGCCCAGCAGAGCTCCAGCACCCTGCGCGGGCGGGTCACAGAAACCTCCGGCGCGGGCAAGGTCGGGGTCCTGGTCTCCGTCGCCCATCCCGAAACCGGTGTCAGGCGCGGACTGCTGACGGACAAGAACGGCTACTTCCTGTTCGCTTTCCTGCCTGTGGGCCGGTACGAGATCACCTACTCTTTCCAAGGGCAGACCTTCAAAGCGACACTGAAAGCCATACTGGGGCAGGAGACTGATGCCTCGTTCCTGTGGCCCGCCACCAAAGGCGCCGTCGTCGAGGTGATCGCCGCCGCCGCGACCGCGCAGACCGTGGATACGGCCACCGCACAGATCGGCAGCAACATCGACGTCCAGACCCTCTCCGACCTGCCGATGGTCACCCGCGACATCAATGCCGCCGCCGTCCTGGCGCCCGGCGTCATGATCGTCCAGGGCTCCCAGGTGGACCCCACCAAGAAATCCAGCACCTACATCATGACCGGTGAGGGCATGGGCCGCGGCACCAACTACGCCGTGGACGGCGCCGACAACAACTCCACGGATGTGGGCGGCTACGTCCTGCCCGTGCCCATCGGCGCCGTGCAGGAGCTCCAGGTGATCACCAACCAGTTCAAGGCAGAGTTCGGCCGCTCCACCGATGGTTTCTTCAACATCCTGACCAAGTCCGGGTCCAACGGCTTCAAGGGGGAGTTCACTGCCCAGTACACCAACCAGAGCATGCGCGCCCGGAGGACAGATGAGGGCCTGAAGGGCACCGATGACAATGGCGTCTACGGGGCCACCGTGTCCGGTCCCATCCTGAAGGACAAGCTCTTCTACATGGTCAGCGTGGAGCGGACTACTGGTGAGCAGAGCCCCATCTACTCTTTCAGCCCCTATGCGATCTCGCTGGTCCCCGCCCTCGGAGGCATCGCCTACGACTACTTCAAGAAGAACGTCTATGCCAAGATCGATTGGAACCCCACCTCTTCGGCCAACCTGTCCTGGACCTATGGCTACTACCAGGACCAGACCGCCAACCAGGCTTTCGGAGCAACATCTGGGTATCTAGGCAACATCCTCACGTCCACCCTGGGGACGGGACACAACCAGACCTGGGCCACGGGCCTCAAGGCCACGTTCATCTTCGAGGCCGCGGCCTGGGAAAGCAACCTGCATTTCTTCAACTACAACAACAACATTCGGCCCCATGACCCCGGTCCTGGGAATGGTTCGAATGTGGTGGTGCGAGATGTTGGTACGGTGGATTCCCCTCGCCCCGATCAGAACAACCTGGGGTTCGGTGGCCCCGATCCCAACGCCTATCAAAACACAGGGATTCAGCGCACCCAGTGGAAGAATGACATCAGCTGGGTTCGGGGTGACCACAACATCCGGGCGGGCATCGACCTGACCCACAACATCTACCGCACAGCGCATGATTTTTTCCCGGAAGTGGGCATTTATGGGGTAAGAGTGGCGGGCCCTGGCATCAACTATGTGAACGGTTGGGCCAGCACCATCGACCCAAATGTCAATGTCCTGCAGGCTTCTTTTGCCGCGCCGACCGGGTTCCAGGGAATCAATTGGAATCAGTACGCCGTCTACCTCCAGGATGACTGGACTCTGGGTCCCAGGTTGAATCTGTACTTCGGTGTGCGGGCGGACCGGGACACCCAGTTGGATTACCTCAAGGGCTACGATTCCATGTATGCCCAGATCCGCCAGAACACGCTGGCCGCGAGTCCCACGGCGGATCCCGACTGGGATTCCGGCAGGGCTCCCCGTGCCAAGACTTATGTGGATCCACGTTTCCAGGCCGTCTTCAAGCCGCGCGGCGATGATTCCCTGGCCTTCAAGTTCGGGGCTGGCCTGTTCACAGCCCAGGTGATCGACAACGTCACGGGATTCAGCCGTGGCCTTGGCCTGCCCGTGAACGGACTGCCCCCTCTTGTCCGAAACGCGGCCGCCTACGCTGCGCAGGGCAGCAACCCAGGAAGTGCCTACTTCGTGGCCCCCAATTTCAACGCGGGCACCACCATCGGCTACGTGGGGTCCCACGCCATCGTGCTTCCCTATGCCTTGACGCCCTACAATTACGCCAACAACCTCGGCGGCTTGCGGGATTATTTCCGGACTACCGTGGCGGGTTGGTTGACCCCCGCCACGGCGGACACCGACGGGAAAACCCTCATCGCCAGTGATTTCCGGTATCCCCAGACCACCGCGTTCAACCTCGGTGTGGCCTACCGCCTGGATAACCAGCAGGCCGTGGAGGCCAACCTCCTCTATTCCAGGACCACCCATATGACCGCAGTTGGAGGTTTCGATGGGAGCGGTCCCAAGGCCGAGGAATACGATTCCTCCGGGAACCCGCTTTACGATTCGGTGTTCTACTCCCGCCAGTCAGCCAGGTCCTATCAGCTGCAGGTGAAATACACCTACAACACCTCCAGGACGAACTTCATGTTCAACGTCGTCTGGAAGGACCAGCAGGCCTCCGAGGGTGGAGCCGCCGGGGCCTTCGACGCCTCCGGGGCCACCGGAGGACTCTTCGGCGAAGGCGCCCGCTACGCCTGGCAGGACAACCCCACCCGTCGTGCTGCCGGCACCCCTTCGTTGCAAGGCACCTTCTCCATCAGCCACCGCTTCTCCGGCGGGACGCTGGTCTCCCTCTTGGGCCAGTGGCATAACGGACTGGCCTATGACATCGGCAACGCCTACAGCTCAGCTCCTGGGTACGGACCGAACGTGCCGACGGACCTGTATCACCCCTGGGATCTTCTCGGTTACCGGACCGGACACTGGGCCATGGAGCTGGATGCCAAGGTCAGCCAGCAGATCAAGGTCGGGCCTAAATGGCGCGTGGAACCCTACATTGCCATCCAGAACCTGCTGAACAATTATGACTATGGTTCCAACTTTGACGGTACGAAGTACTTGAACGATGGTACCTACAACGGAGGAACGGGCAATCGCGATGGGTTCGGCGAGCGCCTGCCGGGTTACCAGGTCAATTCGCCCAGGTACTACGCTGTGGGTTGCAAAGTCGCCTTCTAGGCGTGAGTTGCATTGTGGGCTTCCGACATCCGCCTTTGGCGGTCAGTCCTTGGGCTTAATCAGTTCCTCGTAGGGCGGGTAGCCGTGCAGGGGTTCCAGGTTGATGTCCTGGTGGATGAACGCACCGAAATTCAAACCCTGCCCGAATGCCTGCCCCAGGAGGTCCAGCGCGCGCTCCCGCTCCCCCAGCTGAGCGGCGATGCAGGCGCGGTGAAAGGAGTTTTCGCCGTACATATGCGGCTTGCTGATCGCCGCCAGTTCCGCGTCTACCTTGCGGGCCTCCTCCACCCGCCCAAGTCGCGCCAAGAGGGCGCCGACTCTCCCCAGGTACCACATGTTCCCGGGTTCCTCGCCCAAGAGGGCCTGGTAGATCTCCAGGGCTTCGATCCCGCGATCCAGGCGAACCAGAAGGGTGGCGGTATTTCCCCGTGCCCTTTCCCGGGCTTCCTTTGGCAGGTTTTGGTAGTCCACCAAAAGCCCTTCACCGAGCCGGCGGGCAGCTTCCGGATGGCCGTGGGCCCTCAATTCGACAACGAGGTTTTCCTTCACCTCTAGGGGGGACACAGTTTCCATGCGGCGAGCCACCTTTGGCAGTTCCCTCAGGATCGCCTCCAGGTCCTGTAACCGGCCCAGGGCGGCCAGGGCCTGCCCTTCGAACATGCGGAAATCCAGCACATTGGGGAAGATCTTCTGGTTGGATCTGGCCGCGCGAAGCTGGTCCTCGTAACGCCCGGCCCGGTGGTAGGCCTCGCACAGGAAGGAAGCTGGGGCCTGGTCCAAGTGGGAGCCTTCTCCATTCCAGGAGGGGGGAATGCCCGCTAGGCTCCGGATGGCTCGCGCTGGCATGTTGAGGGCGAGTTCGTAGATGGCCCGGTTGTACCGCAGCCAGTAAGTCTCAGGACTGATCGCCTTGAGGTCGTCGAAGGCCTTTAATACCTCAAGCCAGCGCCCGTCCTCGTTGGCTCTGGCCCTTCGCGTCAGGATCCGCTCCACCGGGGTCAGCCGGTCGAAATCCGCCTCCATGCGCAGAAGATCAGGGACAGCCTGGTCCCCCTCACCGTGGTTTCGCAGGGAATAAAACCTTAAGAATCTGGCCATAAAGAAGCCTGGCTCCAGGGCCAACGCCTCGCCCAGGGCGGCTTCGCAGCCAGGAAAGTCCTTGCCGAACAGGCTCCAGGCCCGCCGGTAGGCGAGGAAGGCACCTAGGGGAGGAGGTGTCGTGGCACCAGCGCCGAAATTCCAGCGATCCTCGTAGGCCCACGCCACGGCGCCGGCCAGGCCCTGGCGTAGTTCGGCGACGGCCTTGGCGGAATCCGCCCGGGGGCCCTGCCACGGGCCCAGGGTGTAGACCACCTTGCCTTCCCAGGGATCCAGGAGCCGGGCCTGGAACTCGATCTCGCCGTTGCGCAGGTAGTAGGCTCCCGCTGCCACGAAATGGGCCTTGGACATCTCAGCCAGGCGGCGCGAAGGATCCAGACCGGGGGCGCCCGGGGCGTCGGCCGCGACTTTCAGGTTGTCCACCTTCTGTAGGTCCTGGCGCATGAGATCGACCAATTGCTGCCCCAGGTTGTCCAGAGACGGGTCCCCCGTGCGGTTCTCGAAGGGCAGGATCGCCACGGTGCGAGAATCGTACGCGGGAGCTGTACTCTTCCAGGGCGACCAGACCAGGAGCGCGCCCAGGAGGGCCAGGGCAAGCAGACCTGCGGCGGGCAGGGTCCACCGTGAACGCACCTTAAAGAGGGTCCGCGCAGGATCGGTCGTAGCTCCTGCGGAGGGATGCTCACCCTGGACGGCTTCCAAGTCGAAGGCCAGATCCTGGGCGGTCTGGAAGCGGCGTCCTGGATCCTTCTCCAGACAGTGGGTCACCAGACGCTGGAGGGGCAGCGGGATGGTTCCTTCCGGAGCTTTCAACTCGGGCGGGTCCTCCTTCAGCGTGGCGCTGAGGGCCTCGAAGGCGCTGCTCCGCTCGAAGGCCCGGCGGCCACTGAGCATTTCGTATAGCACCACGCCGAAGGCGAAGATGTCACTGCGGACATCCGCCGGTTTCCCCGTCACCTGCTCGGGGCTCATGTAGCCCACGCTGCCGAGGGCGAGCCCCTCCGACGTGAAGCTCTGCGCGTCCTGCGTGGGCACCTGGCTCTGGTCGCCCGAGGGTGCAGCCTGTTTCGCGAGACCGAAGTCGAGGATCTTGAGGTGACCATCCTTGGTCAGAAAGAGGTTCGCGGGCTTGAGGTCCCGGTGGATGAGCCCCTTGTCGTGGGCGGCGGCGAGGCCCCGGGCCAGCTGGAGGGCCAATTCCACAGCCCGCTTCACGGGGATAGCTCCCCTCGAAAGCCGTGCGTGCAGCGTCTCGCCCTCCAGCAGCTCCATCACCAGATAGGGTGAGCCTTCGTGGGTTCCCACGTCGTGGATGGCGAGGATGTTGGGGTGGCTGAGGGCGGCGAGAGACTTCGCCTCCTGCTCGAAGCGCCGCAGCCGATCCCGGTCCTCGCCGAACCCGTGGGACAGCACCTTGACCGCCACGCCGCGTCCCAACCGAGCATCATGGGCCCGATACACCTCGCCCATGCCGCCCGCGCCGATGGCCGCCACGATCTCGTAGCTGCCAAGGCGGGTGCCGGGGGCGAGGGCCATGTCAGTCCTTGGGCTTCATCAGTTCTTCGTAGGGCGGGTAGCCGTGTAGGGACTCTAGGGCGATCTCCCAATGGTTCTCGTCATCGTAGTAGAACCCTTCGCCGAAGGCTTGGCGCAGCAGGTCCACCGCACGGTCCTTCTCGCCGAGTTCGGCGGCGATGCAGGCGCGATGGTAGATGTGCTCACCGAACAGATAGGGGGAGGCAAGTGCGGCGAGTTCGGCATCCACCTTGCGAGCCTCCTCCACTCGCCCAAGGCGCGCCAAAAGCCCACCGACCAAGCCTCGGTAGTGGGTCCGCCACCCGAGGTGTGTCGCCTCCTCGCCGAGGGTCCGGTCGAGGTCCAGGGCTTCCTGGTTCTTGCCCACGATTGGCAGCAGCAGCCCCATGCTATTTCGCCACTTCTTGCGCTCTTCGGGAAGCAGGGCCGCCAGGTCAGCCAGAAGCGATTCCGCGATTCGGCAGCTGTCTTCCGCGTGGCCATGTGCGCGCAATTCCATGGCGGCCGTGAACCGGATGCAGTCGCCACAGAATCCGTCCGCCTTGTGGGTGAGGGTCGGCGCCACCGCCAGGATCTTCCTGATCTCGGGCACCCGGCCCAGGGCGGCCAGGGCGCTGACTTCCCTGGCATAAGACCAGGTGTCATCTGGAAAGTCGGCATGCGCTTCGTGGGCGATCCGCAACTCGGCTTTGAAATTCCCGGCCTGGTGGTCAGCCGCGCACAGGAAGTGGCCCAACGCGCGTTTGTCAAATTTCAGTGCCGTCTTGGGGATGCTCAACACATCGCGCTTGGCGCCCCTCGGCAAGTTCCCATGGACCTCGGTCTCGGCCCGTTTGAACAGCAGAAGTGGGGTGTCCGGGTGAATGGCGCGCACCTCGTCAATGGCCTGGATGACCTGGGCACAGCGGTGTTCGAGGAGGGCCCGGCACATGCGCATCCAGATACGCTCGACCGGTGTACCCCTTTCAAACTGGGATTCCATCCCTTTGAGGACTTCCTCAGCCTCGGCGAAATTGAAGGTATCCACCAGGCGATCGAAGAGGGCGTACCTAGGCCAGAAGAAATCGGGGTCGAGGCTCAGGGCTAGCCGGCACCCTGCCAAGAACTCTTTGGTACCCCCGGACGAGGCCCGTGCCTTCTGGTAAACCGCCAAGGCCTCCATCCGGGGCGGACGGGTCGACCCTGGGACCCAATCATATTCATTGAAACACCAGGCCACGGCTCCGGAAAGGTACTGACGGACCTCCTCCAGAGTCTTGCCGGGATCGCCCTTGGGCCCCCGCCATGGGCCCAGGGTGTAGAGCACTTTCCCGGACCATGGATCCACGACTCGGGCCTGGAACTCAACCTCGCCGCCGCTCAGGTAGTAGGTCCCGGATGCGACATAGCGGGCCCGAGTGGCAGGGCCGACTATTCCGGACGGCGGACCCGGGTCCATCGCCACTTTGACATCCGGCACCAGCTGCAGATCCTGGCGGACTAGACCCGCCACCTTCTGGCCCAGGTTGTCCAGGGAAGGGTCGCCGGTGTGGTTCTCGAAAGGCAGGATCGCCACGCAGCGGGGATCGTACGCGGGCGTCTTGCTCTTCCAAGGAGACCAGACCAGGAGTGCAGCCAGAAGGACCAGGACCAGGATTCCCGCAGCGGGAAGGATCCACTCAGAACGGGGCCTGGGGACGCTGGGAACCGGGTCCGCACTTGCACCCAATGCCGCTGCCGGGGCGGAGTTCAGCAGGGCCCGCAGGTCGAAGGCCAGATCCTTGGCACTGTGGAAGCGGTCTCCAGGAGCCTTCTCCAGGCAGTGGCCTATGATCCGATCCAGCTCCGGTGTGCCGCCGCTGCCGGAGATACTGGGCTCCGGCACCGGGTCCTTGAGGATCGCAGCCAGGGTTTCCATCGTGGAGTCCCGAGCAAAGGCCCGATTACCCGTGACCATTTCATACAGCACACAGCCCAGGGAGAACAGGTCGCTCCGGGCATCCGCGGGCTTCCCCTGCACTTGCTCCGGGGACATGTAGCCCACGGTGCCCAACAACGCGCCGTCCAGCGTGCCCGGCGGGGAAGTATCCACCGTGCTGGTCTCGTCCAGGGTGGTGGACCAGACTTTCGCCAGGCCGAAGTCTAGGATCTTCAGTCCGTGTTCAGTAAGGACCAGGTTGTCGGGCTTGAGGTCGCGGTGGACGATGCCCTTGGCATGGGCGGCGGCGAGGCCATCGGCGATGGCCGCCGCCAGTTCCACGGCCTTCCGCCAGGGCAGGCGGCCCTGTTTCAGGTACTGTCTGAGTGTCTCCCCCCCCAGGAGTTCCATCACCAGGTAGTGATGCTCCTCCTGCTCGCCCGCGTCGTAGACCTGCACCACGTTGGGGTGGGACAAGGCGGCGAGGGTTCGGGCTTCCTGCTGGAAGCGGCGCAGGCGCTCCGAGTTCGCGGCAAAGCCTTCGGGCATCACCTTGATGGCAACCTCGCGGCCCAGCTTGGTGTCCTTCGCCCGATACACCTCCCCCATCCCGCCCGCACCGATTTGCCCCACGATCTCGTAGGGGCCGAGGCGGGTGCCGGGGGCGAGGGTCATTTCAGGCCCTCTACGAGATAGAGGGTTGAATCCAGGTTCCAGTTCGCGAAAAGCAGCAGACTTCCGTCCGGGCTTATAAGGGGGAGTCCCCCGGGGCTCAGCCGATGGCCCGGGAAATCGAAGCGCTTCCAAGGTTCCTGCTTCCCAGTCCACGGATTCAGACGGAGGACCTGGACCGAACCGGAGGCGACCCGGTACACATACAACCGAGAACCATCCGGGCTCCATCGCAGGGGGGTATCCGAGGGATTCAACCCAAGGACGGGGACTGCGGACCCCTCTGGTTTCAACGGATCCAGGAGCACCCATTTCCCTTGGATGCCTGCCAAATAGGTACGCCCATCGGGTGTGAACATGACGTTCGTGGTGCTCTCAGAACCCAAGGTCCGAAGGTGGCCAGTCTCAACGTCCTGTAGGTAGGTGCGATTCTCCTGATCCCCCTTGATGCCCTGGATTACCAGGGCCTTCCCATCTGGGGCCCAGTGGCATAAGCCAGATAGCTTGATGCCGCAAGCGGGAAGCCTTCGCACTTCACCAGACACCGTGGAAATGAGAGCTGGATAAGACCCATCCCCTGGAAACATCACCACCCAGGCCCCATCCGGGGAAAAGTCCGCGGTTCCATACCCCTTTCCCAGATACATGGAGGGACCCTCTGGGATCGGTTGCATGTAGATGTCCACCTGACCATGGGAGGCTTCGGTCTCGTCCTGGACAAGGAATTTGCTCCCGTCGGCCGAGAGAGCTAGGAGCCTAGCCCCTTCACCAATGGTCAGTTCCTGGGGCGCTGCCTGTCCCTCCCTCAGCATGAAAAGGCCGGTGTTCCAATCCTTGCGGGTCATGAGCGCACGCCCATCGGGAGCCAGGTCCATCAGGGAGAGGTTGCCGGCGCTCCTCAGCACCAGCCTCTCCCTCCCATTGATTGAAACCGCCCATAGACTTTGTTGAAATCCTTGTTCAGTGGCCGTGAACCAGATTTCCTGATTCCGCCAGGCAAGGCCACCCGCGCCGTCGAAGTTCCGGGTGAGGCTCCGAACTTGGCCAGTTCCCAAATCCAGGAGCTCCACATGGCCAAAATCTTCATCAAGTGTCATGGGGTGTTCCAGGAAGGCGAGGTGTCTTCCGTCAGGAGAAAAGCGAAGATCGGAAAACCACGAGCCATTCTCCAGGCGCACCGTTCCGGGCGGACACTCCAGGCGGTATCGTCCGCTGACCCAGCGGGAAGCCGCAACAAGGCCCCGTGTGGAAAGATCCGCACTCGCCACTGGGGGTGGAAGGAGTACCTTTGGGGCAAACGCACCCAAGTGAGACGTGCCCAGGGTTCCTGGCGTCAACCAGGCCTGGGTCGGGATTGGGCTGGGATTGCTCCGGGCGAAGGTCATGGCCACCTCGCCAGAAGGCAGGACAGCCTGTACCCGGGCGTCCCTCAAACCAGTAGCCCTCAACGCCAAGGGAGACAATTTCAGCTCGTAAACGTCGCTGGTCGTGCTGTCTCCCCAATTGGCGGACAGGAGGACTTCCCGCCCATCCGGCGTGAACCGTGCGGATTGGATATTGCCTTCGCGGAAGGTGATCCGGCGGAACGTGGGCTGGGATGGTGGCCGAAAGGGAGGCCAATGCCTGGACCAGGCCAAGGCCCCGAGCACCAGCACCACGACCAGCAGCGCCGCTGCGCCAGCCAGGGCGAGGAAGGCCCAGCGGAACCCCCGGACTCTCGGGAGTTTCATGCTGCTTGAACCCGAGGCCGACAGGGATTCCAGGGCGAAGGCCAGGTCATGGGCGCTGTGGAACCGTCCTGCGGGTTCCTTGGCGAGGCAGGTCCGGAGGATGCGCTCCAGGGCGGGCGGCACCTTCAGGGCCTCGTCCAGGTCGGGCAGGTCGTCCTTCAGGATCGCGTGCATCACTTCGACGGAAGATTCACCCGTGAAGGGACGCGTTCCGGTCAGCATCTCCCACAGGATGATCCCCAGGCAGAAGAGGTCGCTGCGGGAATCCAGTGAATCGCCCCGCACCTGCTCGGGACTCATGTAGCCCGACGTGCCCACGACATGCCCAGGCTCGCTGAAGGCCGTTGCGACGGTCCTGGTCTCGACCTTGCTACCTGAGGCTGTGCCGTGTGTCTTGGCGAGGCCGAAGTCCAGCACCTTCACCCGGCCGTCCTTGGTCACGAAGATGTTCTCCGGCTTGAGATCACGGTGGAGGATGCCCTTGCCGTGGGCGGCGGAAAGGCCGAGTGCAGCTTCTCTTGCGATCTCCACCGCATGCTTGGGCGCGATTGGCTTCCCGATCATCTTCTCGCGGAGTGTCTCGCCCTCCAGCAGCTCCATCACGAGATAGGGGGTGCCCTCGTGCTCATCGGCGTCATGAACCTGCACGACGTTCGGGTGTGACAGGGCCGCAAGGGTGCGGGCCTCCTGCTGGAAGCGTCTGAGCCGATCGCTGTCAGTGCTGAAGTCCGCGGGCATGACCTTGATGGCCACCTCGCGGCCCAGCTTGGTGTCCTTGGCGCGGTAGACCTCCCCCATCCCGCCCGCACCGATCTTCCCCACGATCTTGTAGGGGCCGAGGCGGGTGCCGGACGGAAGGGACACAGGCGCCTCCGCGGCGGTGAAAAGGGACGACGCTTCAAATAATAGGCAGAAGTCAAGTATGGTGCAGGGTCATCCGTGGAATTTCTCATCCACAACGTTTCCGCATACTCAAAGGAAGGCCATTGCCGGGAAGTCAGAAAGGAGCGAAGTTGGCCCCAGCGCCCAGGGGAATGCCATGGCGGGCCTGCAGCTGATCATTTCGGAGCACGGGGCCGTCGCCCTGGGGGAGGCGAACCCGGTGCTCAGCTTCGGCCGCGCCTCGTCCAACCAGGTGGTGATCACCGACCCCAGCCTCAGCCGCCGCCATGCGCGTATGAGCTGGCAGGACGGGGTGGGTCTGCTGGAGGATCTGGGCAGCCACAACGGCACCCTGCTGAACGGCCAGCGCATCAAGGGTATCAATACGGTTGCCCCGGGCGACGAGATCAGTCTGGGGCGCGTAAGCATGCGAGTGGAGGCGATCCAGGCGGTCCCTCCTCTGGCCGTGGAGGATCCGGATTCGGATTCGGGGTCCTCCCTCGCGCTGACCCTGGAGCAGCTGAGGGAATTCCGAGGCCCGGGCGACGATGCGCAGGAAGCGGAGCGATTGCGGCGGGCCTTGCATCTCATCCATGCCTTCAGCCTCGACTTGATGCGCGAAGTGCCCATGGATGCCCTGCTGGAGCATCTGCTGGCCAAGCTCTCGCACCTCCTCCATCCCTACCGGTCCGCCATCCTCCTCCGGGATTGCTCAGGGGCGCTGGTCCAGGCCAAGGCCCGCAATGCCCAGGGGAGGAGCCTCGGCCCCCTGGACCTCTCCCGCACCATGGTCGAGGCCGCCATCGAACGGCGCGAGGCCATGCTCGTGAACGATCCGAAGCTGGACCCCCGGTTTGCCCTGGCCGATTCCCTGATCCAGAGCGGGGTGACCAGCATCATGACCGTGCCCATGGAACACGACGGTCAGATCGTGGGCCTGCTCTATCTGGATTCCGATCGGAGCCGTGCACCCTTCACTGCCGAGGATCTCCAGGTGGTGGCCTCCCTCGGCCATCTGGCGGCGGCGCGGCTTCGACAAGCGCGGGTTGCAGAGACCCTGCGCCGGGCCAAGGTCATGGAGCATGAATTGGCCCTGGCCCGCCAGATCCAAGAGCGCCTGTTGCCGGATCATGCACCTTGCCTGAAGGGCTTCGAGCTTTTCGGCCACAACCGGCCCTGCCGCGAGGTTTCCGGGGACCTGTTCGGCTTCTTCCCCCGCCCGGATGGCCGGCTGTGGGTGGTGCTGGCGGATGTGGCCGGCAAGGGCATGGGTGCCGGCCTGCTCATGGCGAGCTTCCAGGCCTACCTCCGGGCCTGGGCCGAGGACATGGATGATCCCAGCCTTCTGGCCGGACGGATCTCGGCCGAAATCGCGCGCCGAACAACCACCAACCGCTACATCACGGCCTTCTTTGCGTTGTTGGATCCGGTCGGGGGCCAAGTCCGGTGCACCAGCGCGGGCCACAACCCTATCCCGATCTTCAGCGGCACCGCCCAGAGGGACCTGATCGAATCCATGGGCTTCCCCCTCGCCCTGTTCCCCGGGACGCCCTACCAGAGCGTGGACCTCACCCTTGATGCGGGGGACCTGATGTTCCTCTACACGGACGGTATCAGCGAGGCCGAGTCCCCGGAGGGCCTGGAGTTCGGGTTGGAAGGCGCCGCGACGGTTCTCTGTGCTCAACCGGGGCTTCCCCTCAAGGAGATGCACCGGAATCTCGAGTCCGCCCTGGAACGGCACACCCAGGGGGCCCCGCTGGCGGACGACCGGACGCTGGTGCTGGTGCGGCGGGGTGCTTGAAGGGATCGGGCCTCTCCCTAAGGGGACAGGGTTGGTCACCGCCTCAGGCAGGGTCAACTCACCGGCCGACCCGTCGTCCCAGCAGCTCCCAGCAGGCGAGCTGGGTTTTCTGGAAACCTTCTTCCTGGGGAACGATGTGCCAAAGCTGAAAGCGGGGGATGCGTCCCCGGCGATCACTGGGAATGGGAACGACTTCAAGACCCGCACCTTTGGCTAAGGCCATGGCCCGGGGCAGGTGCCATGCGGAACTGAGCAGGCCGACCCGCTGCCAGCCTTCCCTGGCCTGCAGGCGGCCATAGGCCTGGATCTCATCACGGGTGATGAAGCAGGGCTCATCAAGAAACCGGACGGCCTTGCTTGGAATGCCCAGGCTCCGCCATAGCTCGCAGGTCTCCGCGCCGAGATTCCGGCGGCCGGTTCGGGCATCATCGGACGCTCCGCTCGCCACCAGGCAGCGAACCTTCCCGGCATGCCACAGGCGCGCGGCCTCGAGGATGCGATCTCCGCTTAACCCGAGTAGCGGGCGGCCCTGGGCATCCATCTGGCTGCCACCGCCCAGCACGAAGAGGGCATCCAGGGGGGCGGCGTTCTCGGGCAAGGCTGGAATGGTCGACTCAAGGTGGCCCAGGAGCAAAGCACCTACCTGAGGATTTCCCGCCAGGCCGAAGCCCAGGAAAAGGAGTGCCAGGAAAGCACCGAGGCCCCGCAGGCCCCGCTTGAAAGCCCAGACTGCCGCCAGGGCCAACCCCAGCCAGAGCAGACCCGTGGGCATGCAAAGCAGTCCGAGGAGCTTGGAGAAGGCGAGCATGGCTTTGTCGAGCCCGTCAGCGGTCGGCGATGCGGAGAACGGGGAACCGGGGCTGCTCCTGCGGCTGGCCTGGGGCCTGGCAGGTCGGGCAATGGCCCACACAGGTCCAGGAACAGGCGAGACGAGGGCGCACCGTCTTCGGTGATGGCGTCTGGGTGGGACCACTTGCGACCATGCCTACAGGATAACGCTGGGTGGGTGTCCCGAGAGAACCCGCCTCGGGTTGACCCGGAATGGCTCGCATGGGCCGACATCAATTCACCGCATTGATGGCTCGCGGAATCAGGTATTGGAGTACCGCCGAATCGGCAATCAGGGGGCCAGCCGTCATTGGTTGCCTGGAATATTAAATTTTTTGAGATCTTGACTCAATCTTTAAAAGAATTAACTTAGCCTGACGCACGGACAGTAACCGCATGGTCGGCCTACGCGTATGTGGTCGATCGGATCCCTTTTCCAAATAAGGAGAAGCAAATGCCCACCTTTATGACGAATTTTGTCTATACCGGCGAAAGCTGGCAAAAGCTGGCCAGTAGGCCTGAAGACCGCAGTGTCCCTGTGAAGGCGCTGATGGAAAAACTCGGTGGGCGCCTGATCAGCATGTACTACATGGCCGGTGACTATCCTGAATCCGTGAGGTTCGGTGACTTAACTCGATTCAAGGCAAGCTATGTCATCAGTAAGGATGCCAAAGCCCGGCTGCCCAGCCTCACAGCGTCTGTGAAAAGGCGCTTCACCCCAGCCCAATGCTTTCGAGGTGTTTCT
>CAIYNT010000253.1 GCA_903927605.1 uncultured Holophagaceae bacterium | reverse complement strand
CGAGTCTCCTCCTCCATTCTTCTTGGCTGAATACTGGCGGCCGCGTCGATCCAGGATGATGGGATGCTCCCTGACTGGAGTCCCTCCTGGATCATCCCCGAGACGCAACGGAGGAATTCCTCCTCGATCCCCTCGTAGGAGATGCGGCCTCTCCGGACGACCGGGAGCAGAATTTCTACATCCGTCCAGTCTGTGTCTGTCTCGATGACCAGGGATCGTGAAATTCGGTCCTGGATGGATACCGCAGCATTCAGACATGATCTGTCTGCAACTGGAGGTTGCGATTCCACTTCAGGGACCCATCCCAGGCGAACTTCCGTGTCATCCAATAGGTCAAACGGGTCTGTCTCAACGGTTCTAGGATCAGATAGAGCGGGGCTTGAGTCATAGGGCGGCTCAAAAACTGGAGATGTGCTGTCCAGGTATGCGATCGGATCGGAGACCGGAATCCCTTCAATCGAGGCTGAAGGTCCGGCTGTATGGAGGCCGAATTCAGGGCCAGGGTTGTTCGAGAGCGTCTGATCCATCTCATCCCTGGGCCGGATCCCAGCACTAGACAAGCGCTCACGGATGGCGTCGCGGATGAGCTTGCATGTAGGGGCACTGCCTGACCCTAGAGCTGCGGCTTCTATCGTTCGACCCTTGTTGTCCGCGGCCAAGGGATCTGCCCCGGCCGCGAGGAGAAGACTGCATATGTGTTGGTGGCCCCTCGCAGTTGCAAGCCAGAGGATCGAACGGCCCTCCTCATCCACCAGGTCGGTGGAACCGCCGATATCAAGGTGCCTTCTTACTGTGGGCTCGATGCCACTAAGAGCCGCCATGCGCAAGAGAGGGGGAACCCTGCCTGAGCCGGTCCTGGCGATTGGGGCTGCCCTCTGTTCGGAACCGACCGGCAGCCCTCCGGTTGCCTGGAATCGGGTGACAGTGTTCGAAGAACGGCCCGGGACAGTCGATTTCCTCCCGTCCTGGGCAGAGTCACTGGGTTGGCCAAGGTTGGACGATGGCATGTCTGGTCGGAACCTGCTGCCTTGTTGTTGTTTCGTTGAGGTTGATTAACGTGATTATCCTATTGCGGCACAAGATTCGAGATGGGATGAAGAGGCAAGCACTCTAGTCACGGATCAATACGACTGATCATGAAGCAAGGCGTTGGACACGGGGTGTCCTGTTTACCAAGGCATCGTGAGAGGGTCGGGGACCCCTTTCCTTTCGGCAGGGAGGCGTCGATGCCAGGCGGAAGCGCGGTCTACACGGGGTCAAAGCTGCTATGGATGTGGCCTGTGCTCCAAGCTAGCAACGTGGAGCAGTGATCAAACGCACCAACTTAACAAAGGGCTGGTCCAAGATCGCCACAACATGCCCCCCTGCCCAGGGTGCACGGTAACGTCCGCCCAAGTGCACTCGGGGACGCTGACATTCGGGAACATGTTTTGGACACGGTTTGGACACGGCATGCAAAAGGCCCGGTCGCCCGGGCCTAAGTGCTTTGTTTTCTGGTAGGGCTAACGGGATTTGAACCCGTGTTACCGCCGTGAAAGGGCGGTGTCCTGACCCCTAGACGATAGCCCCTTGGGGTGGAACTTGGTGGGCCCTGCGGGATTTGAACCCGCGGCCAACGGCTTAAAAGGCCGCTG
>CAIYNT010000252.1 GCA_903927605.1 uncultured Holophagaceae bacterium | reverse complement strand
GTTGGCGTACATTTCCATGATCTGCTTCTTGGAGTAGGCCTTTTCCAGCTTGCGGGCGAGGATGATCTCCTTCAGCTTGCGGTCCAGCCGTTTCTGCCGCTTGGCCGTGACCGTTCGGATAAGCTGCATGGTGAGCGTGGACGCCCCTTCCCGCCGCCGGCCAAAGCTCGTAACAAAATTCCAGCCGGAGCGGGCGATGCCCCAGGCCGACACCCCACCGTGCTCCCAGAAATCCGTATCCTCCGTGGCCACCAGCGCATTGACGAAGGCCTTGGGGATGTCGCCATAGGGGATCACCACCCGGCGTTCCTCGGCAAAGATGCCGATGACGTTGCCGCTCTGATCGAGCACCTTGGTGATGGTCTTGGGCACCCGCAGGGCGAACAGGGTGAGGAAACTGTCCGCATCCCGGGATAGCACGGACCAGGACACCGCAAGGGTGCCAGCCCCCAGGGCCGAGAAGACAGCGAACGCCCAGAAGAGGCGCCGGAGCCAACGGCGGGCGGGCGAGGAGGAGGAGAACAGCTTGGAAGCCATGGGTTCAAGGATAGCGGTAGAGCGGTAGAGTGTTGGCATGTCCCAGCAACTGATCCTCGTCGCCAAGGTCAAATCCCCGCACCTCGTCGCCACGCTCCGCGAAGCCCTGCCGGTGCTCCTGGACCAGGGCTGGGTCGTCACGGGCGAGCCGGGACTCGAGGACCCCTGGCTCCGGGCCGGTCTGGATCCGACCAGGTTGAAGATCGACCTGAACCTGGGCACCACTGAGGCGCCGGCGGATCTCTGCCTGGTGCTAGGTGGCGACGGGACCCTGCTCTACGCGGCCCGGCGGGTGGGCCTGCGTGGCACACCCATTCTGGGGATCAATCTGGGCTCCCTGGGGTTCCTCACGGCCCACCCTCTGTCCGAAGCCCGCGAGGCGCTGGAGGCCTTCCTGGCCGGATCGCTCCTGCCGGATGTGCGTACCATGCTGGAGGTGGAACTCTGGCGCCAGGGCTCCCTGCTCACCCGGCAGCCCGTGCTGAATGACGCCGTCGTCGCCAAGGGGGCCCTGGCCCGCATCATGGACATGCGCCTTCGGGTCGGCGATCAGGATGCGGGCCCCATGAAGGCGGATGGCCTCATCGTGGCCACGCCAACGGGCTCGACGGCCTACTCACTGTCGGCCGGCGGCCCCATCCTGCACCCGAGCCTGGAGGCCTTCGTCATCGCTCCCATCTGCCCGCATACGCTGACGCTGCGCCCTTCGGTGGTGCCCGCGGACGGGCCCATCATCATCACGGTAGTGGACGCGGAGGACGCCCACCTCACGTTGGATGGCCAGGTGGGCCACCGGGTGCTGCCCGGGGACGAGGTGAGGCTGTACCAGGCCCGCACCCGGATCACCCTGCTTCAGCGGCCGGGCCTGGATTTCTTCTCCCTCCTGCAGCAGAAACTGCACTGGGGAGACCGGTAGGCGGGCACACCGGCACAGACCGCCCGGCCAGGAGTCCATCTCGGCCCCATTGGTCGGCGGTGGTCTGTGTCCTTTCATGCTTGTGACCGCAGGCACAATGGGGCAGATCGACACTTCAGCGCAGGTTAGGACGTGTACCCATGTCAGGAGGCCCCATGGCCCTCAAAGAACGACCGAAACCCTTTCTGCTCCCTGAGTACTGCAAGGGCTGCGGCCGGTGTCTCGATGCCTGCGCCAAGGACTGCATCACGCTCAGCGACCAGATCAACCCCCTGACCGGGCTGGTGCCCGTGGAACTGGATCTGACGAATTGCAATGCCTGCGGCCTCTGCATGGACGCCTGCCCCGAGCCCTACGGTCTGCGCCCGGCTCATGAAGGCGAGATCCAGGATTTCGAGCTGGAGGATCCGGCCAAGCTCTTCGGCGTGAGGCCTTGCGACGCGCCGGTGCCGGTGGACCTGCCCTCCGAAGTGCTGCCCCTGCCCCGCACGGAGCCCCTGGTCATCAAGGGCACCTACGCCTCGGCCATCGGCGCCATCCTCGCCGGCTGCCGCCATGTCTACGGCTACCCCATCACGCCCTCTACTGAGGGGGCCGAGTTGATGGCGAAGTTCCTGCCCAAGCTCGACGGCACCTTCCTCCAGGCCGTCAGTGAAGTCGCCGCCGTGAACATGATGTATGGCACCGCAGGCGCGGGACTCCCCACCATGACCTTCACCTCCTCGCCGGGCTTCAGCCTGATGCTCGAGGGCGTGTCCTACATGATCGGGTCGGAGCTGCCCGGCGTCTTCGTGGACGTCATGCGCGGCGGGCCGGGCCTGGGCAACATCGCCCCCGAGCAGTCCGACATCAAGCTGGCCTGCCACGGCCTCGGCCACGGCAACACCCAGGCCCTGGTGCTGGCCCCCTCCACACCCCAGGAGATGCTCGACCTCACCATGCTGGCCTTCGAGCTTAGCTTCAAGTACCGCAACCCGGTGGTCATCCTCAGCGATGGCTACCTGGGCCAGATGACCGGCAAGGTACAGCTGCCCGAGGCCATGATCAAGCCCGGCATTCCCAAGTGGGCGGTCTACGGCGATGCCATGCACCGCCGGAATCTCATCTCCTCGATCTACCTCACAGAGAGCGACCTTGAGCGGCACAACGAGCACCTCGTCGCCAAGTACGAAGCGATGAAAGTGGAAACCCGCGCCGAGAGCTTCCTCTGCGACGACGCCGAGGTGGTCCTCATCGCCTGCAATACGCCGGCCCGCACCACCAAGGGCGCCGTGCAGGACCTCCGTAATCAGGGCATCAGGGCCGGCCTCTTCCGGCCCATCACCCTCTGGCCCTTCCCGGTGGAGGAACTGAGGGCCGCCATCCAGGGCGCTGACCGCATCGTGGTGGTCGAGGCCAGCAATGGCCAGCTGGAGGATGAGATCCGGCTGGCGCTGAGCAAGGCCGGCATCCGGCAGTTCCCCGAGCTCGAAGCCGTCCGCCGCATGGGCGGCGTCCTGCCCCAGCAGAGCGAGATCATGGCCCTGGTGCTGGGCAAGAAGGAGGTCCGCGCATGAGCAAGGCCAGCGTCATCTACGACAAGTTCGAGCGCCACTCCCATGCCGAAGGCCTGAAGGGACATGCCACCCACTACTGCCCCGGCTGTGGCCACGGGCTGGCCCACAAGTTCATGGCCGAAGCCATCGACAACCTGGGCATCCAGGACCGCACGGTGGCCATCAGCCCCGTCGGCTGCTCCGTGTTCCTGTACTACTACTTCGACGTGGGCAACAGCCAGGCCGCCCATGGCCGGGCCCCCGCGGTCGCCATCGGCCACAAGTTCGCCAACCCTGAGTGTGTGGTCATCAGCTACCAGGGCGACGGCGACTTGGCCTCCATTGGTCTCGCCGAGACCATCGCCACCGCCCAACTGGGCGCCCCCATCACCGTCATCTTCATCAACAACGCCATCTACGGCATGACCGGCGGCCAGATGGCCCCGACCACGCTGATGGGCCAGACCAGCACCACCAGTCCCTCAGGCCGCAACCGGTTCAACGGCCAGCCCATGAAGATGGCGGAAATCATCGCCGGGCTGGACGGCCCCGTCTACGTCGAACGCGTGGCGCTCTTCGATACCAAGCAGCGCATCAAGGCCAAGAAGGCCATCCAGAAGGCCATCCAGCTCCAGGTGGAAGGCCGCGGCTACGCCTTCATCGAGGTGCTGGCCGAGTGCCCCACGCATCTGAAGATGACGCCCGAAGATACCGAGAAGTGGGTCAAGGAGTGCATGGAGCCGGTATTTCCGCTCGGCGTGAAGAAGGACCTTACGGTCGAGCCCTGGTTCCAGAGGAACCCGCCCAGCTTCGATGGCGCGAAGATCCTCAGCCTGACCGGCGCCACCTCCGAACATCCCACACGCCACTGCCAGGGCTTCCCCACCCATCTCGCCCCACATGACGTCTCGCTCAAGCTGGCGGGTTCCGGCGGCGACGGCGCCCAGACCGCCGCCATGCTCATCGCCCGCGCCGGCATCAACGAAGGATTCGATGCCACGCACATTCCCAGCTACGGCCCCGAAAGCCGCGGCGGCACCTCCTACGCCGATGTCCATGTGGCTGGTGAGGAAGTGCTGAACCCGGCCTCGCACGATCCCCATGTGCTGATCGCCTTCAACGCGCCGAGCCTCACCAAGTTCGGCCCCACCGTGCGCAAAGGCGGCTACGTCATCTACGACTGCTCTGTGATCGCGGATGCCCCGGAACTCGATCCCAGCGTCAAGGTCTTCCCCGTGCCCTTCACCGGCATCGCCACGGACCTGGGCAAGGCCGTGGTGAAGAACATCGTGGCCCTGGGCGCCCTCCAGGCGGCCACCGGCATCTTCCCGAAGGAGACCATGCTCACCGCCATCCGCGTGGCCCTGAAGGACAAGTGCGCCCTGATCCCCCTCAACGAAGAAGCCTTCGCCTGGGGCATCAAGTCGGTGGAAGCCCTCTCCAACTGAATCACCCCGGAGGCAGCCATGACGGACGCCGCCATCCAGACCGTCCTCAATGTCGAGGAATGGAAGCTCGTCCTGGCCCTCCGGGAGATCCCCGACAGTCCGCTGCGCACGAGGATCTCTGGCCTGCTGGCCGAGTTGATGCGCTTCATCCAGCAGCCCCGCTGCCTGGGCATGCAGGGCGACGGCTTTCCCTGCGGCACTCCAGACACCAGCTGCGAAGAGTGCCAGCACATGCTGCAGGTGCTGGATGATCTCGCGGCGAAGGTACCGAGCTCGGAGTAGACCCTCCTGTCAACAATTTGAGAGGGTAAGCTATCCTTCCGATAGCCGGGTCATGCTCTGGAGAAGGAAATGCCCTTGATGGATTGGGACGCCCGCCTTCAGGTCGGTCATCCAAAAATCGACGAGCAGCACAAGACGCTGGTGGACACGATCAACCAGCTCGATGACGCCGTGAGATCGGGACTGGATCGTGAGGCGGTCGAAGAGCTCCTGCGCTTCCTGAAGAACTGCACCGAGAACCACTTCCGGGTTGACGAGAATCTCTTCCGCACACTGGAGCAGCTCGCCAGCACGGATCTGCTGACCAGCGCCTGGAACCGGCGCCACTTCGAGCAGGCGGTGGAGGGGGAGATCCACCGCTCCAATCGGTACGGGCACCCGGTGTCCCTGCTCATGCTCGACATCGATCACTTCAAGCGGATCAACGACAGTTTCGGACATCCCGTGGGGGACCAGGTCCTCCGGGAGGTCGCCAACCGCATCCGCGCCGCCATCCGCCTGTCGGATTCCCTGACCAGGTGGGGCGGAGAGGAATTTCTCGTCCTCATGCCGAACACGGGACTCGCCAGTGCCATAGCCCTCGCCGAACGCATCCGCGAGAGCCTGGCCGCCCAGGCCTTCGAGGGGATCGGCCATGTCACCGCCAGCCTGGGCGTCACGGAATGCCTGCCTTCAGAATCGAGGGAAGCCTGGCTGGACCGCGCCGACCGGGCGATGTACCGGGCCAAGGACCAGGGCCGGAACCGGGTCGAGGCGGACCTCACCCGCAGCGACGGCCAGTCGGCTATCGAGCATCTGGAAGGGACCTTTCTGAAACTGGTCTGGAGTGGGAACTATTGCTGTGGCCACCCGCTCATCGACGCCCAGCATGAGCACCTGTTCCACCTGGCGAACGAACTGCTCGATGCAGCCCTCTCGGGCCGCCCCGCCGACGAAATAGCCGGGTTCATCAAGGCCCTCCTGGCGGCAGTCACTCAGCACTTCCACGATGAGGAGAAGATCCTCTCGGAACTCGAGTTCGCGGGCCTCGCCGACCATGCCAAGAAGCACGTTGACCTGGTGGACCAGGCCCTCGAACTGGAACGATCCTTCGAGGCCGGGACCCTCTCGGTCGGCAG
>CAIYNT010000251.1 GCA_903927605.1 uncultured Holophagaceae bacterium | reverse complement strand
GCTTCAGCCTTCTTCTCCTCGGCGGTCAGGGCCTTCTTCTCTTCGGTCGTCTTCTTGGCCTTGGCCTTCTTGGCCTTGGTCTTCTTCTCGGCCTTGGGGGCAGCAGCTTCAGCCTTCTTCTCCTCGGCGGTCAGGGCCTTCTTCTCTTCGGTCGTCTTCTTGGCCTTGGCCTTCTTGGCCTTGGTCTTCTTCTCGGCTTTAGGGGCAGCAGCTTCAGCCTTCTTCTCCTCGGCGGTCAGGGCCTTCTTGACCTCTTCCTTTTTGACTTCGGTCTTCTTGACCTCGGTCTTCTTGACTTCGACCTTCTTGTCATTCTTCTTGGCATCAACCTTCTTGACTTCGACTTTCTTGGTCTCGACCTTCTCGGTCTTCTTCACTTCGGGCTTCTTGGCCTCTTCGGCGAAGACGGGGCTGATAAGAGCGGCAGCGATAAGCAGCGCGGCGAGCTTCTTCATGGGGGTATCTCCCTGGGGTAATCCGGCACGGCCGGAAGTGCATAGGGAGAAGCATATTTGAGGCCAAATTGTATTTATTTAAATTAAACGACTTAAATAAATAATGATCAGCCAAAATCCGTTGCGTTCTGCAACCTGTGGCAGGCTGCGACGATTTTGGTCCTGAAGGTCGGCAAACACCATGGAGGCACACGCGGATTGCCGCACTTGCTTTCCCGAAGAACTCTCCCGTCAGGAAATGGCAACCCGTACCCCGACGCACGTGCCCATAGAAGTGACTAGGTGCAAGGCCCCAGCTCAATCGATAAATTTTAGTTTATTCAGAGCCACCATCATCATTTTCAACAATAGCCAGCCATGACGCCATCGTTGAATGTTTGTTTCGCCATATTTCCTGGCCCCATAACGAATGGGCAAATCGACAATACGCAAATTATACTTTGCCGCTCCAAACAGCAGATCGAAATCACCAAAAGGGTCGATGGCGCCAAACCAATGCCGGTTGGCCAAGATCATCTCGTAATGGCTGCGGCCGAGGACTTTTGTTCCGCACAAGGTATCTTTGACGCTTTGGTCTAGGAGCCATGTGAAAGCCACGCTGAAAAACTTGTTGGCCACTTGATTCATGAAGCGCATGGCCTGTTCATCCATGGGATAAACGAGGCGGACACCATTCACCAGTTCCGCCTTCCCCGACCGCCAGGCTTGATAAAACTGTGGGAGATCCTCCGGTGCCACGGTGAGGTCCGCATCCAATATCATGAGCAGCTCTCCTGAAGCTTGGCTTGCCGCGGCCCTGACGGCATCTCCTTTGCCGATCCCCGGTTGCTTGATCAGTTTGACCTTCAAGTGAGGGTGCTTTTGGATCTCCCGTTCAATGGCGCCATAGGTGTCATCCCTGGAGTGCCCTTCCACAAAAACCAACTCCGTCCCAGCCCCCATGGCGGGAACACGGCGAAATATCTCCGGTATGTGCCCTTCCTCGTTGCGCGCCGGGACGATGACACTCACCACAGGTTCTACAGCCTTCGGTTGGGGTCGCGGGCGGGCAACCACCAGGTTGGCCAGACCCAGCTTGTCGAAGGGCCAGATCCTTCCCAGGTACCGGTTCAGAAGAACACCAAGGAGCGGCACATAGACTGGACACAATATGGACGTAAAGGCACGGATGGGTTCATAACCGGCCAGATAGAGCAGGTTGTTCAGATCATTGGCGGTGAGCCAATTTTGGGCCAGCTGCTTGTTTACCAGGCCCAATTTCTCTGCCACGCGCCGGGGCATCTCCCAGACACGGCTGTAGGCGTTCAGGATCAGGCGGGTTGTGTCCTTACAATGCGGAAGAAGGCGTTCAAAACCCAGCAGAACATCCCACAGGTCATTCACCAGATCCGAACAGATGATGTAATCAAATTGCTCATCGAGCTTCAGGGAATGGACATCCCCCTGCTGAAAGTGAAGGTGGGGATGCCGCTGCTGTGCCTGCTCCACAAAGACTGGAGACAACTCAATTCCCAGGCCATAGGAAGGCTGCAAGGCAGCCAGCAGATCCCCTTGCCCGCAACCCAACTCCAAAACACGGGATCCTGGCGGAATTAGGGAACAATAGATGGTACTTAATTTCTTTTGATAAAAAGCACGCAGGCCTTTCTGCTGACCAGGCGAGCGCGCAAATTCATCCCAATAGCGACGTCGTTCGCTGGAATAGGCCTCGAAGCCGGGCTTGCCCCCATTTGCCTGATCATTCGGTTGCAGTGAGATCGACATTGGAGCACAACCTCTGGCGAAAATTAAATCAGCTTACGCTGTAGATAAGAAAATCATGCTGAATGGGCACATTCGGCTCCTGCAGCGGTTGCGGCACCAGAACCTTTCATCGAGCCGATTGTGGCATGGCCTGCCCAGGATTGGCCGACTCCCAGTAGATGGCATAGTCCACTACTTGTGCTTTTTGTTTATAGATTCGGGACACTTGCAATTCATCCATCCTGTCCTCTTCATCGGTTTCAATGGTGCTGAAAACACCCGCTTTGATCCATTGATCCAATTGAGCCCTGCTGACGATGTGCATCTGAGCCAACACATCCGGCGGCATGTTGAGCTTATGGGAATCATCATATTCCAGGCCCGAAGGAGGAAGGCGCCGCGTCAGAAAATAAACATGCTCGTCTGCGTAAACCGCTTTGCCTGGTGGAGTCACTTGAGCGACCTTTGCAGCCACTTTTTCAAAATCGTACCAGTTGAGGTCGTCGCGACCGTCATAGAGCCAACGGGACAATATCAGAAGAAGCAGTAGGGCAAGTCCCCCTACAGGCAGGGTTATGCGCCCGGTGGGGTTCAACCGAGAGACGGCAAAACAAAATCCCAGCGAGGCGGGCAGACCCAGGAACGGCACGGCCAGAAGAAAATACTGAGGGAAAGTCGGACGAATTAAGGCGAAAGAAGCCGCCAGAGCGATGGACAACCAAGCACATAAGTAGATTTCGGCCCGCTCTAGCCGCTCCCACTTGGCCTGCTTGGACACAAACCACAAGCCGCATAGTCCCAATAGAATCAACATCAGTACTTGGGGTGAATTAACCCAGGAGGTCAACAAGTCTAGATTATGACCCCATGCTCCATCCCATTTCACCTCCCGGTAGAAAAAATGATATTTGAAAACCCCAAATAAGGTCTGGCCGGGAGATTGGATGAAGGCCCATATCACTGGAAAAAATGGAGGGACCATTCCACTCAGGAACGAGATTGTTTTGAGCCAACGTTTACCGGCTTGGTCATAGACCAAAAGCCACAACAGCAGCACCGGCCCCACCGGGGCTGTCAACAAAGAACCAGCAGTTGCACATCCCACACAGAATCCAGCCGCCATCGTGGGCCACCCGGATCCAAGGCGGACGGACCAAACGGTCAGGCGGAAGGCCGCCACGATGAAGAAAAGACAAAATCCGTAAGGCTGCCCAATGGTGCCGAATTCCATGACTTTCATATTCAGCCCTACCAGCAGCAGGGCGACCAAGGTGGCCTGAATCCGCCAGGAGGATAGGCGTGCGTGGAATTGAAAAAAACCAGCCGTAAGAATCAGCCCCCCCAATGAGAGCAAAGTCGCCACAATATGGGCAACGCGCCAACTTTCCCCGAAGACCCGCATCCACAAGGCATTCCAATAGGCGTTCAACGGCACTTGAGCGAAGAAAAAGTCCAGATAGGGTTTCTTCCCTCGCGCGATTAGTTGCGCCGCCAACAAGTGGAATCCCTCGTCCCAAGCAAAAGCCATGGTCTGTGAATAGACCAGCCAACCCAAACCTATTGCTGAATAAGTAACCCAAAGCAACCAGGAAGCCTGCTTGGGCTCACGCACAACAACCGCATGCTCCTCAGTCATAGCTATTCCCACCTCGAAATCCTAGATAGAAATCAGTTGATGGGAATTGCAGCTAGCAAGGTCATGAAGCAGGCATGAAGATGACAGTGTAGCCTGCGTCCTCACTTGGCTCCGACCCTGAAAACACGCTCTAGTCCCCTTCGTGGAACCCATACCGCTTGAGCTTCCGGTACAGGGTGGTTCGGTCCACTCCCAGGATTTCGGCGATGCGCTGTTTTTCCTTGTGTTTCCCGATCAGGACTTGGATGTAGCGTCGCTCCAACTCGTCCAGCGAGGGCCAGTCCTCGATCAGCGCAGGGACTTCGGCCCCGCTTTCGGGCCGTCGGAGCGCTCTCTTGAGGACATCCGCCTGAATCTTCGCCGGCAGATCGTCCACGGTGATCTCCAGGCCACGGCTCAGCTGGGTGAGATTCTCCACGGCATTGCCCAACTCACGCACATTCCCCGGCCAGGAGTAAGCCTCGAGGACTCGCCTGGCCTCGGGATGCAGTTGATAGTTCTGCCCATCCTTGCGCCCGAACTCTGAAAGGAAGTGGTCGAGCAGGGCCGGTATGTCCTCCCGCCGTTCCCGCAGCGAAGGCACCGCGAGTTCCACCACCCCCAGCCGATAGTACAGATCCTCCCGGAAGGTCCCGGCCTTGACCATCACCTGCAGGTCCCGGTTGGTGGCCGCGATCACCCGGGCATCCACCTTGATGGTCTTGTTCCCGCCCACCCGGCGGATCTCCTGCTCCTGAAGCACTCGGAGCAGCCTCACCTGGAAGCTGGGACTCGTCTCCCCGATCTCATCGAGGAAGATCGTTCCGCCCGAGGCCTCCTCAAACAGGCCGGGCTTCTCTCCGATGGCCCCCGTGAAGGAGCCCTTCACATGGCCAAACAGCTCGGATTCCAGGAGCGTCTCAGTCAGCGCGCCGCAGTTCACCGCCACGAAGGCCCGGTCCCGCCGGTCGCTGGACAAGTGGATGCTCCGGGCCACCAGCTCCTTGCCCGTGCCGCTCTCACCGGTGATGAGCACCGTGGCCCGGCTGTTCTGCAGGCTCGCGATGGTCTTGTAGACCGCCATCATCTTCGGGCTCGAGCCGATCATCAGGCTCCGCTTGCCCTTGGGGGACGCGTCCTGAGCTGTTCCACGGCCACTGGACTGCCGGCGGGCGAGGGCACGGGTCACGAGGGCCTTCAGCTCCTCGTTGTTCCAGGGTTTGCTGAGGAAATCGAAGGCCCCCTCGCGGACGGCCTCGATGGCTGTCTCCAGGGTGCCGAACCCGGACAGCAGGATTGTGTCCAGGCCCAGGGGCTTGGCCTCCCTCAGCAGATCCAGGCCATCCTTCTTGGCCTCCAGATTGATGTCGGAGAGCAGCAGATCAAAAGGCTCTTGATGCAACAGTTCAATGGCCCGGTCGGGATGGGTGGCCTTGACGACCTCCAGTCCCATGGCACCCAGAAGCTCCTCCAGGAACTCGCAAGTCTCCTTGCTGTCATCCACCACCAGCACACGGGCCATGAGCACCTCTAGAAAATCCAAATGCCTGCGGTTGGCATTCCTCGAATCGCAAGCGTATCCTCCAGGGTATTCCCAGGAGGTTACCCATGAAAGCGCTTGTGCGTTTGGCTCTGCTCCTTTTGTCCGCGTCCCTCTCGGTCCTGGCCGCGGATCTCACCCTCACCATGGCCAGCACCGGCAAGGGCAATGAGGGCGAGCAGACCCAGTACTGGTCATCCAAATTCATGCGGACCAATCACAGCGCCACCCAGATCGATTCCATGGTCGATTTCGAAAAGGGTGTCTCCTACACCATCAACCACAAGAAGAAGCTCATCCAGAAGATCAGCTGGGACGATTTGGAAGCCTCCATGGCGGCCATGGCCGACAAGATGAAGGACATGCCCGCTTTCGTGCAGAAAATGATGGGCGGCGGGGATACCACGGTCACCGCCGAAGAGCAGGGCTCGGAAACGATCCTGGACCGCAAGTGCAAGAAGTGGAAGATAACCATGGGCAAGATGATCATCGAGAGCAGCAACGATCCTTCCCTCAAGCCGCCAGTGCCCGCCGTTTCCTACAAGCGCTTCCTCAAACTCAAGAACACCATGGGCCAGATGGGCGGCAACTCCGCCGGGATGCTGAAACTCGGTGAGGAGCTGGCCAAGGTCCAGGGCATCGCCCTCAGGACCCATACGGTCCTGCCCATGGTGGGCGACCTCACCAGCGTCGCCACCGCCCTCAAGGAAGGCTCCATCCCCGCCTCCACCTTCAGCCTGCCCGAGGACTATAAGGTCGAGGACACGGGGAAGAAGATGCGCGAAGGCCTGGCCAAGGGCCAATGACGAAGTCCCGGCCGCGAACACGAAGGAACCCCACATGACCAATGCGACTCCCTCCTTCGACGATGGCCTGGACCGACTGGAAGCACTGGTGCAGCAGCTCGAATCCGGCAGCCTCAGCCTAGAGGACGCCCTGGCCCGCTTCGAGGAGGGGGTGCAGCTGAGCCAGTCCCTTCAGAAGCAGCTCGCCGAGGCCCAGCGCCGGGTCGAAGTGTTGAAGGCCGGCCTGGGCGGCGAGTACCGGGCAGAACCGCTGGACGAGATCAAGGGCTCGCGATGAGTGAATCCTCCACCCAGGTCCAAGCCGACCTGGACCGCCTGCTCCCGCTCCTGGACTCGGCGTTGACGGTGCCCTTCCGGCAGGGCGACGCCGTGCGGCTGGGTGAGGCCATGCGGTACAGCCTGGAGGCGGGCGGTAAACGCGTGCGGCCCGTACTCTGCCTCCTGGCCTGCGAGGCCGTCGGTGGCACCTCAGCCCAGGCCCTGCCCGGCGCCCTCGCCCTGGAATATGTCCACACCTACTCGCTGATCCATGATGATCTGCCGGCCATGGACGACGACGACCTGCGCCGCGGGCGCCCCACCAACCACAAGGTCTTCGGCGAGGGGCACGCGATCCTCGCCGGCGATGCCTTGCTGACCGAGGCCTTTGGCGTGCTGGCCGCCGCGGACCTGGATCCTGGAAAACGTGCCGAAGCCCTGGCCCTGCTCGCCGAGGGCGCCGGGTGGCGGGGCATGGCGGGCGGGCAGGCCCTCGATCTGGAGGGAGAGACTCTCAAGACCTATGACCTGGATCATCTTCAGCTCATCCACCGCCTGAAGACCGGCGCCCTGCTGTGCGCCTCCGTCGAGATCGGCGCCGTGCTTGGAGGGGCCTCCCCTGCGGAGCGATTTGCCCTTCGGGCCTATGGCGAGGCCATCGGCCTGGCCTTCCAGATCCAGGATGACATTCTGGACGCCACCGCCACGGACGCGGAGTTGGGCAAGCGCGCTGGAAAAGATGCTGGCAAGGGTAAGATCACCTACCCCTCCCTCCTGGGCCTGGACGGTGCCCGGAAAGCCCTGAGTGAAGCCACCGAGAATGCCCTATGTCAGCTAGCATCCCTTCCCAACCGGAATTCCTTGGCAGCCTGGGCGCGCTACCTGGCGCTGCGGGCCAAGTAGGCCCTCGCGTGACGGCCCCGGCAAGCCTCTATCCCCTGCTTGATTCCCTGGCCGCGCCCCAGCAGATCAGGCACTTTACCCCGGCCCAGCTGGAGCAGCTAGCTGTGGAGCTCCGCGCCTTCCTGATCGCCTCGGTGTCGGAGACCGGCGGGCACTTCAGCTCGAACCTCGGCACCGTCGAACTCACCGTGGCGCTCTTCCACAACTTCGACTTCCTGCAGGACCGCATCGTGTGGGACGTGGGCCACCAAGCCTATCCCCACAAGATCCTCACGGGCCGCAAGGACCGCTTCCCCACCCTGCGCCAGCACCACGGGCTGTCCGGCTTCCTCAAGCGCGATGAAAGTCCCTATGACCACTTCGGCGCCGGCCACGCCAGCACCAGCATCTCCGCGGTACTGGGCATGGCCAAGGCCCGGGACCTCCAGCATCAGGACCACGCCTGCATCGCCGTCATCGGCGACGGTTCCATGACCGCCGGCATGGCCTTCGAGGCCCTGAATCAGGCTGGCTACCTCGAAACCAAGAACTTCCTGGTGATCCTCAACGACAACGACATGAGCATCAATCCCAACGTGGGATCGCTCCAGGGCTACCTGAACCAGATCATGTCCGGCCAGTACTATCACCGCTGGCGGGACCGCATCGAGCACGCCATCCGGGCCATCCCCCTGGAGGGGCTGAGCAAGGGTGTCGCCAAGGCCGCCCGGTGGAGTGAGGAGAGCTTCAAGCGGCTCATGATCCCCGGCCTGCTCTTTGAGGACCTGGGCTTCCGCTACATGGGGCCGGTCAACGGCCACGATGTGAACGCCACCTCCAAGGCCCTTATCGAGGCCAAGGAGAAGATGAAGGATGGCCCGGTGCTGCTGCACGTGCAGACCAAGAAGGGTTATGGCTACGAGCCCGCCGTATTGGATCCCCTGAAGTGGCACGGCGTCACCGCCTTCGACGCAGAGGCCGGTGAGATGGTCAAGATCGTGGCGGATCCGACCAAGCCCTCCTCACCGAGCTACACCAGCGTGTTCGGCAAGACCCTGGTCGAGCTTGCCCGAACCGACGAGAAGATCGTGGGCATCACCGCTGCCATGCTGGATGGCACGGGCATGAACTTCTTCCAGGACGCCTTCCCGGACCGCTGCTTCGACGTGGGCATCGCCGAACAGCATGCCGTGACCTTCGCCGCCGGCCTCGCGGCCCAGGGCATGCGACCCGTCTGCGCCATCTACAGCACTTTCCTGCAACGGGGCTTCGACCAGGTGGCCCACGATGTCTGCATCCAGGATCTGCCGGTGACCTTCGCCCTGGACCGCGCGGGCATCGTCGGCGCCGACGGCCCCACCCACCACGGTCTCTACGATCTGGCCTACCTCCGGTGCCTGCCCAACATCCTGCTGATGGCGCCGAAGGATGAGAACGAGCTGCGGCGCATGCTGATGACTGCCCTCTACTGTGGCCATCCGGCCGCCCTCCGCTATCCCCGCGGCAACGGTCTCGGCGTGGCCCTCGAAGAGCCCATCATGGCCCTGCCCATCGGCAAGGGCGAGTTGCTGCGGGAAGGCGAAGACCTCCTGCTCTGCGCCCTGGGGTCCATGGTGGATCCGGCCCTGAAGCTCGCGGAGGTCCTGGCGGGCATGGGCCTGTCCTGCGCCGTCATCAACGCCCGCTTCGTGAAACCGCTCGATACCGCCCTCATCCATGACTGGGCCAGCCGCTGCAAGGGTGTGGTGACGCTCGAGGAAGGCTGTGCGCCGGGTGGCTTCAGCGGTGCCGTGGCGGAATCCCTGGCGGACGCCGGCATCCTCCGTCCCTTGCTCCGCTCCGCCATCCCCGACCACCTGGTCCATCACGGCGACCCCAAGCGGCTGCTGGATGAAGAGGGCCTCAGTCCCGACATGCTGCTGAAGCGGATCCTGGAATTCGCGGCCCGGATCTAGTCAGGCGCCCCAAACCAATGCTCCCTGCCCTCCTCATCGCCGTCTTCATCCTGCTTTCATTTCTGCACCTCTATTGGTTGTTCGGGGGCGGTATTGGCTTGGCTGTAGCGATCCCGGAAAAGAATGGTCGCTTGGCGTTTCATCCCTCCAAGCTGGCCACCTTCATGGTGGCTGTCGGGCTTTTTGGCTGCGCCACCCTTGTCGCGGGCTTGGTCGGATGGTTCGTTCTGCCGGTCGCAAGGGGCGTCTTGGACAAACTGGGCCTCGGCCTAGCCCTGTTGTTCCTGTTGCGGGCCATTGGAGACTTCAGGCTGGTGGGTTTCTTCAAACGGGTCCGGGGCACCCGGTTCTCGACCTATGATTCGTGCTTCTACTCACCGCTCTGCCTTGGCCTGGCGCTCGGCTTATGCAAGATCGTCCTCGTCCGTTACGCCTGACCCACCGTTCAACACGGGCCCAGGAGGGAAGAGAAACCTGAAGCATCCACCAAGCACGCACTGGCATGAGCCCTGCGTGCTCTGTGGGATTTCGGTGTCCTCTGTGTTCCGCTTTTCAACCTCCTGGAGGGCAGGATTAACCGATGAAACGCATCGCTCAGTGCGCTAGGCTCATCACCCGCTCGCGGTCCAGGTAGGGGATGGTCCGCCAGTTGTTCGTCGGCGTGGGATTCAGGGATGGGTGGCTCAGCACGTACTCGAGGAGCAGGTTGCGCTGGGTGGCCTTGGTGATCAGCTCGGGGGCGCCTGTGAAGCCGATGGCCGCCATGTAGCCGCCGCCACCGCGCAGGCGGTAGGTCGTGATCGCCATGGTGAAGGTCTGCTCGGGCTTCACGGCCTTCCCCTGATAGCTGAGGTTCAGCACGCGGCTGCCCACGGGCTGGCCCAGGTCCAGGGCGTAGCTCACGCCATCTACCACATCGAAATTGTAGAAGGGGATATCCCGGTTGTACAGCTCCGGTTCCCAGCTGCGGGCGTAGTGCTGCGCGCTGTGCTCCAGGTACCGCTTCAGCTGCTCTCCGGTGAGGCGGATCATCGCGATCTGGCTCTCGTAGGGTGACAGGGCGAAGAACTGGCGCACGCTGGTCGGCCCCTTGGGGATGAAGAGCTTCGGTCCAGGGCAGGCGGCCGCCGACAACTGAGCACCCGTGGCCTGGCGCTGCACTTGCTGGATGAGCTGCATCAGGGGCGTGTCCTCCATCCGCGCCCACCGGCTGTCCAGGTCCACCAGCAGGTTGGTCGCGGCCGTGTCCAGGTAGCGCTCCGTGGCGGCCCGCAGTTCCGCGGTCAGGCCCAGCACCTCGGGATCGCTGGCGGTCCCCCCGTCCGGTTTCAGCAGCCGCCCCGAGCTGGCCACCACCCGCCAGTGGCCCTGCTCCTGCCGCAAATCTAGGTCCACCACGGCCAGGGCTCGGCCGAAGCACTGGGCCTGCACGATGGGTATGCCCTTGTGTTCCATCTGAATGGCCAGGTGGGTGTGGCCCGTGAAGATCGCATCCAAACCCGGCACCTGATCCGCCAATCGCAGGGCCGCGTTCTCGTCGCCCTCACGACCCTCCAGGACGCCGAGCCCAGAATGCATCAAGGCGATCACCACATCAGCCTTCTCCTTCTCCCGCAACCTTGGGACCAGCGTCTTGGCCACGCTCACGATGTCCTTGAAGGCCAGTCCCTCGTAGTTGCCCGGTTCGGTCATGGTGGGGACCCCGGGCGTCGTGAATCCCACCAGGGCCACCCGGATGCCCGCCACCGTCACCAGGGTGTGGGTCGGGAAGCCGGGCTTCCCCTTGGCATCCACCGTATTGGCCGACAGGAAGGGGAACTTCGCCTCCTTCTCGACGCCCCACAGTACCGGCAGCCCGAAATCGAAATCATGGTTGCCCACCGCCATGGCCGCATAACCGAGGGCGTTCATGATGGCGATGCTCGGCTCAGGCAGGTCTCTTCTCAGCACATTCCGCACGTAGTTGAGCGGTTCGCCCTGGAGGGTATCCCCGCAATCCAGAAGGATCGTGTTCGGGTTCAGCGTCTTCTGGCGGCGGATCAGAGATGTGACCTTTGCCCAGCCTTGGTTCATGGGCTGCAGGCTGTAGGTGTCCTCGGCCAGCACATGCCCGTGCAGGTCTGTGGTGCCAAGGATCTGAATCCGGGCCTCTTGAGCCTGGAGGCCCAGGGCGATCAACACCATCCAGATCCATCGCCGCATGCCGCCTCCAGGGACCGCCCGACAACGCTTGGTTGGAAGGGGCCGACTTCAAGGGTAAACTTTCCCTTCACCCAAGGATGCCCCCTCTTTCGGAGCCCCCCATGCAAGAAGTCCAGATCAAGGCCCCCAAGCACGAATTCACGCTGCTTTGCGACGACATCCGCCAGGAGATGGGCGGCAAGACCTCCCTGATGGGCCTGTATGACCACCACATCGTGGTGCCGCAGGTGCCCTTCACCCTGCCCAAGGTGTGCTTCTACACCCGGTTCTCCCGCATGGACGGCCAGTTCAAGTTCGGCTTCTCCATCGTGAGCCCCACCGGCGACCGCAAGGATGTGATCCGCGACAGCGACGTGCAGATCCCCGACGGCGCCAAGGAAGGTACCTTCAACGTCATCGCCAGTCCCTTCGAGGTGACCGGCGAGGGTGTCTACGAAGTGATTCTCGCCCTCACCAAGGGCGCCGACCGCTTCGAGTACGTCTACAAGTTCGCCATTTCCGATGCCAGCCGCCTCCAGGCCGAGTACGAGAAGGCCATGGCCGCCGGCGGACAGGTCAGCAACTAATAAGCTCTCAGCTGTCGGCTATCAGCTATCAGTGCGGCGCCCCGGTGGGGCGCCGTTGCTTTTAGACTGAGAGCCGACAGCTGAGAGCTGATAGCCAACCACCAAGAGCCCCATGGACCGTTACTCCAAACAGCGCATTTTCCTCGGCCCGGAGGCCGATGGGGCCCTGCGCACCAAGCGCGTGGCCATCCTCGGACTGGGTGCGCTCGGCTCGGTCATCGCCCCCTGGCTGGCCCGAGCCGGCGTGGGGCATTTGACGCTGATCGACCGGGATCTGGTGGAGACCTCCAACCTCCAGCGCCAGCTGCTCTATGGCGAAACAGACCTGGGCCGCCCGAAGGCCGAGGTGGCGGCGGAACACCTGGCCGAGGCCAATGCCACGGTGGACCTCCTGCCTGTGGTGGCAGACCTCACCAGCGGCAACGCCCGAGAGCTGCTGTCAGGCTTTGACCTCATCTGCGATGGCACCGACAACTTCGAGGCCCGCTTCCTCATCAACGACGTGGCGATTCTCACTGGCACGCCCTGGATCTATGCCGGCGCCATCGGTGGCGAAGGCGTCATCTGGCCTCTGAACCCGCCGCGCACACCATGCCTGCGCTGCCTCATCGAAGAGCCGCCGAGTGGTGGCGACGTGGACACCTGCGACACCGCCGGCGTGCTGGGCCCGGCCGTGGGCATCATCGGCAGCTGGGCGGCGCTGGAAGCGATGAAGGTGCTCACCGGCAAGACACCCCACGCCGAACTGGTCCGGTTCGACTTCTGGCAGGAAGAACGTCAGTTCCTGAAGCCCCCAAGATCCCGCTGCCGCTTCTGCACCGGGAAGCTCACTGAATTCCTCGATGCGAGGTGGACGTTGAAGGCCAGCCCCCTCTGCGGTCTGGAGGGGGTTCAGATCCGCGTGAACCCGCCGGGAAAGCTCGATCTCGCCGCCTTGAAGACACGTCTTGAAACCCGCACCCGGACCCCCTGGAAACGGGCTGGCCTCATGCTCAAGGGGCGGGACGGCGCCGACGAGATCACCCTCTTCGCCGACGGCCGCGCCCTCGTCCACGGCCCCATGACCCCCGAGCGCGCCCGCAGCTGGTACACCGAGGTTGTGGGATGCTGAAACTTCTCCTAGCCTCCCGCAATGTCGGCAAGCTGCGGGAATTCTCCGTGCTGCTGCCGGATCTGCAGTTCGTGTTGTGGCCAGTCAGCGCACCGGAGCTGCCTGAGACTGGCGCCTTCTTTCAGGACAACGCCCTGCAGAAGGTGGAAGGGGCGCGGTCCTGGTGGCTCCAACATGGCACGGAGCCCGTGGAGGGCGTGCTGGCGGATGACTCGGGTCTCTGCGTGGACGCGCTGTGGGGCGGCCCCGGCGTACTCAGCGCACGCTTTGCCTCGGACCTTTCCACCTACCAGGAGAAGAACCGCCGCCTGCTAGCCATGCTGCCTGAAGCCGCCGACCGCACCGCGCGGTTCGTGTGTGTGCTGGCCTTCGCGCCCATGCCGGGCCGCCTGCATGGCGAACCCTTCACCGTCAGCGGCGCCGTCGAAGGCCATCTGGCCTTCGAGCATCGCGGTGAGCACGGCTTCGGCTACGACCCCATCTTCATCCCCGATGGCTACGACCAGACCTTCGGCGAACTACCCAGCGACCTCAAGCACACCCTCAGCCACCGGGGAAGAGCCTGTGCAGCCCTACGGGAACGACTGTTTGGGATACAACCGTGACGCATCCAGTCCTCCCCTTCAATAGGCTGGATGCATGACATGGAAACGTGAACCCCGGACCTGGCTGGCCATCGCGGGTGTGCTGCTGCTGTGGGCCTCCGCCTTCGCGGGCATCCGGGCGGGTTTGCGGCTCACGCCCGCGGGCGATCTCGGCCCTGATGGCTACGGACCGGGCGAGCTGGCACTGCTGCGGTTCGGAACGGCTTCCACGGTGCTGGCCGTGTACGCCCTGGCGACCCGGATGCGGCTGCCCTCGCCCTCCGACCTGCCCGGGCTCGCCCTCGCCGGTTTCCTGGGTATCAGCGTCTATCATGTCGCCCTGAATTTCGGGGAGGTGACCGTCCAGGCCGGCGCCGCTTCGCTGCTCATCTCCGCCGCGCCCGTATTCACGGTCCTGCTTTCAGCCATGTTTCTGCAGGAACGGCTGACGCGGATCGGGTGGGGTGGCATCCTCCTGGCCTTTGCGGGCGTCGCGCTGATCGCCCTCAGCGGGGGCGGCAGGTTGCACTTCACGCCCGGCGCCCTGCTCATCCTGCTTGCGGCGGTGGCCGCAGCGATCTTCTCGATTCTGTCCAAGAAGAGCCTCCGGCGCTATGCCGCGCTCGAGTTCACCAGCTACGCCATCTGGGCGGGGACGCTTCCCATGCTTGCCTTCCTGCCCGGGTTGCTCCGCCGGATCCCCCACGCCGCGCCGGCCGCCACCCTCGCCGTGATCTACCTGGGCATCTTCCCCGCAGCCATCGCCTACGTCCTGTGGAACTACGCCCTCTCCCGGATGCCCGCCTCCCTGCTGTCCAGCTTCCTGTACCTGTCCCCGGTCATCGCCAGCTTCATCGCCTGGGTGTGGCTGGGCGAGGTCCCGGCCCTGCTCACGATCCTGGGCGGCACCCTTGCCATCCTGGGCGTGCTCCTCGTGCAGACGAAGGGACATCGTCCGGCCACCTGATGGGAATCGGAAGCTAGAGGAACAGCCTCGGGTCCACCCGCGCGTTATTGAAGCTGAGGGACCAGTGCAGGTGGGGGCCGGTGGCCCGACCGGTCCTGCCCACTTCGCCCAGCACATCCCCGGCCTTCAGCACCTGGCCCTGCTTGACGGTGACCTTCGAGAGGTGAGCGAAGAGGCTGACCACGCCCTCGCCGTGGGCCAGGAACACGGCGTTGCCGCTGAAGAAGAAGTCGCCCGTCAGCACCACCACGCCCGCGGCAGGCGCGCGCACGGCCTGGCCCGCTGGGGCCTTGATGTCCAGCCCCGAGTGGGGCGCCCGGGCCTGGCCGTTGAAGATCCGGCGCAAGCCAAAGGAACCGGTGAGAACGCCTGGCGTGGGCTGGTGGAAGCTCAGCGTCGGGATCAGCCCTTCCGGCCACGCCTTCCAGGCCGGTGCCATGAGGGCCTGTTCCTTCGCGATGCGCGCCTCATCCTCAGGCGAAGGGTTCACCTGCCGCTTGTTCTCCAGATGGACGCGCTGCTCCTGGTACCTCTTGGGCTTGATGGCAAAGGACACTGCGTGTCCATCCACTTCTATGGTGTCCCGCCCAGCCTTTGCGCTCAGTGGAATCCCCACCACGGCTTGCCAGCCCGCAGCGCCGTGTCGCAGGAGCACCTGCTCCCCGTGGTACAGCACTTTCGGTGCCTGAGCCTTACCCTTGATGGCGACGATGGCCACGCCACCAGGAACCGCCGAGGGCTTGAAGGGGAGCGAATCGAAATCCGCGCCAAGGGTCTCTGCACCTGCCGTGGCCAGCATCATCAGAGCCATGGAGCGGCAATTCACACGGCACTGAATCATGGTAAATCCGCACCGCCAGTCGCGGAGGGAAGGTCCCACGGGAAGGGAAAGTCGCCTTCGGCAACAGAATCCCCTCCCCCCAAGCTGAACCCCACCTCCCGCATCTTCACGGCGTCCTGATAGGCGGCGAGGATGGCGGTGCGGATGCGCAGGTACGAGGACTCGGTGACCTTGGTGTTAAAGGTGACGGTGGCCACGATGTAGTCGCGGCCATCGGGCATGATCTGGGGAGCGCTGACCTGCACCTGGGGCTGCATGATGGTGCCCGAGCTGCCTTCGCGCAGACGGTTGGACACGGCATCGCACCAGGCCTGGAGCTGGGGCGTCAGAGCCAGGCCCTGCTCCGGCGAGGCCACCATCACCCGGCCGTAGAGCGTGAAGAAGAGCCGCAGCTGTGGGGGATCGAAGGCGTGATTCAGGTAGCCCGACATGCTGGCGATCTGCTGGAAGTCCTTCAGCAGGGCCTGGAGCTTGGGACTGGGAGCTGCAAGTGCCATCAGCGCACCACCCCATATCCGTACTTCGATACCAGCAGGTCGAGGCGCTGACGCGCTTCAGGCGTGACCGCCTCGGGGGCCGTGAAGAGCGCGGCCTTCAGGGATGCGCCGCAATGGCAGGGACGCGGGAGCCCGGACAGCTTCGGCACCACTTTCCGGAGCAGGCGCTGGGCCTTGTCCACGTTGGCGTGCATGACCTCCAGCACCGAGGCCGCGTCCACGCCCTCCTCCTCGTCGCGCCAGGCATCGTAGTCCGTCACCAGGGCGATGCAGGCGTAGCAGAGCTCCGCTTCCCGGGCCAGGCGGGCCTCGGTCACCTGGGTCATGCCGATGAGATCCGCGCCCCAGGCCTGGTGCAGGCGGCTTTCGGCGCGGGTGGAGAAGGCGGGGCCTTCCATGCACACATACAGCGCATCGCCTTCGATGGGCAGCTTCAACTCATGGCCCGCCGCCAACAGAGCCTTCGACATGGGGGCGCAGGTGGGTTCGGCAAAGCTCACATGGGCCACCAGTCCATCCCCGAAGAAGGTGTCCTGGCGGTGCCGGGTCTTGTCGATGAACTGACTCACCAGCCGCAGCTCGCCGGGCCGGTCGCGATCCTGGAGGCTGCCCACCGCGGACACGCAGATCAGCCGTTCGACGCCCAGCGACTTCAGGGCCCAGAGGTTCGCCCGGTAGTTCACCTCGCTGGGCGTGAAGCGGTGGCCTTCGCCGTGGCGCGCCAGGAAGGCCACGGGAGCGCCATCCAGGTTGCCCAGATGCACGGCGTCCGAGGGGTCGCCGAAGGGGGTCTTCACCGCCACCGCCCGATCGAGGGCCAGGCCCTCCATCCGGTAGAGGCCACTGCCGCCGATGATGCCGATGGGTGCGTTCACGCGTCGCCTCCGCCTATCGCACGCTGCGCGTGCTCCAGCGCGCTCCGCTTGCTGAGTCGGAGCCTCCCTGCGCCGCGCCCTTCGGGTTTCGGCTTCGCCAAAGTGGCACTTCGCTCCTGCTGCGTGCTCATGGCCCCATTCTACTTGCGTCGGGCATGGAAACCGTGGTTCTCTGAGTCCCTGACAATTCAGTGTTGGATGTTCGGGAAGCAGGTGAGAACCCTGCACTGCCCCGCAACGGTAAGCACCACGCCATCGCAAGCCCGGCGTGAGACCTCAAGCCCGAGTCACTGGGAATCGTCCCGGGAAGGCAAGGGGGGAGCTGTAAGGCCCCTGTCGCGTGCGAGTCCGGAGACCGGTCCTGCACCTCACCCCCCGTCGCGGGACCGGGCCGGGCCTTCCTCCCTTCGGGACGCCCTGCCGCCGCGGCTTCATGCGTGGAGGCATGATGGGCACTTCCCGAATTCTCTTCTCCCTGGCTGCCCTGTCCGTCCTTTCCCCGGCGGCCTTCGCCGCAGCGGCGGCAGTCCCCGACTCCGCCCTCAAGCCCGGCGAGGCCACGGTCACGGTCAGCGCCGAGGCGCAGCCGGTGGCGGTCACCCGCACCCCGGCGCCGGTGCGTATCGTCGAGGCCGACGAACTGGCCCGCCTGGGCAGCCGGACCCTGGGCGAGCTGCTGGAGGTGCTCCAGCCCGGCGCATCCATGCCCCAAGGAGGAACCGGTTCCCTCACATCCGTGTTCCTCAACGGCACCCTGAGCCGGAACGTGGTGGTGCTGCTGGATGGCATGCGCCTGAACGACCCCACGGCCATCAGCCCCGATCTCGGGACCCTCAGCCTCATCGGCATCGCTCGAGTGGAACTGGTGCTGGGACCATCGTCCGTGCTCTATGGCAGCGACGCCATCGGTGGCGTCATCGCCCTTAGCAGCCTGGGCCGCGGCGCCGATGGCTGTCACGGACAGACCGACCTTAGGCTGGGCACCGATGGCCAGATCGGAGGCACAGCGCGGGTACAGCTGTCCGGCACCCAGGGCTGGATCGCCGCCGGCGCCGAGGCCCTGAAGCAGAACAACGGATTCCCCGGCGATGACTTCCATCAGGCGGGCGGCTTCCTGCGCCTGGGCACGAAACTCGGCGACGCCGACCTCACGGCTTTCTACCGCAACAGCGGGCAGACTGCCTCGGTGCCCTTCACCACGCTGTCCTATCCGGCCTACGGTCGCAGCTATGAGCCGGGCCGCGAGACCCAGGCCCGGCAGGAGAGTTGGGGCGCCAGCCTCCGCTGGCCCCTGGCTCCGAACCTCGTGGTGGAGGACACCCTCCAGGCCTTGTCCGGCAGCAACGCGGATCCCAATGGCGCGCAGCGCGAGCAGATCGACAGGGATTTCCGCCGAGTGGCAGACCAACTCACCCTGAGCTGGACGCCCCTGAGCGCCTTCCGCCTCTCGGCCCGCATCGAAGGCAGTCAGGACACCAGCCACGCCATGAACTACTACGACCCGTCTCTGTACTACGCGGGTGTCCCGTACCTGGGCGAGGGCCACGATCTGGCCGGGGCTTTGGAATCACGATGGACGCTGGCGGAAGGGCTGGACTGGTTGGTGGGACTGCACCGCGACGCGTGCCACCGGGACCTGACTCGCCTGAATACCGACGACCGCAGCCGGGTCGGCACCGCCGAGGCCAGTACCTGGCGCACGGGCCTCAACTGGGCGCTCCGTCCGGAACTCCGCCTCTACGCCAGCGCAGGCCAGGGCTTCCGTATGCCCAACACCACGGAATTCACCCTGAATGCCGAGGCGGAAAGCATCGATGGCAAGTCCTACACCATCTCGCCCGAACGCAGCCGCACCCTCCAGGTGGGTGCTACCGGGCTCTGCGCCGAGCACTGGGAATACCGCCTGGAAGCTCAGCGTACCGTCATTTCCGACCTGCTGGCCTTCCTCAGGGAACCTGCCGTATTCACCGACCACTATGTCAATGCCGGCAGGATCCGCGCCCAGAGCCTGGAAGGCGCCCTGGGTTGGCGCGGCGGCGCCGAAGTGGCCTACGGCTGGGAACTGCTTCTTCGCAGCCAGGAGACCCGCGACCTCGACCACAACGTTGCCGGGCAGGAGTTCGGCGAACAGAACACCGCCATCGTGCGGCATCCTTTCTTCACCAGCGCCCTGTCCGCCTTCGCCCAGACGAAGTCCTGGCGAGGCGACCTCCGTTTCGACCGCGTCGGCTCCCGCTACGACCTGAACGACACCACCTATGCGGTGATTCCCGTCAAGCCCTACCATGACCTCAGCGCGGGCCTCTCCCACGAGCCCGTGAAGGGCCTCACCCTGGCCCTGCGCGGCGAGCACCTGTTGCAGCCGAAGCAGACTGTCCAGGACTGGCTGAGCGGGCGTTACGATCAGAACGGCAACGCCGCACTAGTCTATGGCTTCCCCGCGCCCGGGCCCCGCCTGACCCTGTCCGCCACCTGGAGGTGGTGATGGGACAACACCAAATTAAAAGGACTAAAGATCACAGCCGAGACGCCAAGACCCCAAGAAGTGCAGAGAGGGATTTTGTCTTTCTTGGCGCCCTTGGCGTCTTGGCGGTAAGAATTTTCTTTGTTCTGCTGATATCCGCGCTGCCCCTCCTGGCGGCACATCCCCAGCGGGTGGTGAGCCAGTCGGTGGGCACGGATGAGCTGCTGCTGGCCCTGGCTGACCCAGGGCAGATCGCAGCGCTCAGCCATATTAGCCATGAGGCTCAGTTCAGCCCCGTGGCCGAGGAGGCGAAGTGCTTCCCCGCCATCAAAGACAGCGATGCCGAAAGCGTGCTGCGTTTCCGTCCCGATCTGGTGCTGGCCGCCAGCTACACGCGCCCAGAAACCCTGGCCCTGCTCAAACGGGCTGGGGTTCGGCTGGTGGTGCTGGACCGCTTCGACACCCTGGAGGACGTCTACGCCAGCCTGCGCATCCTCGGGCGGGAACTGGGGCAGGAGGCTCGGGCCGAAGCGGTCATCAACCAGAGCCGGAGCCGCGTGGAGGCTCTGGCCAAACGGCTGCAGGGCGTCCGTCCAGTCCGCGTGCTCAGCGCCGGGCTCTATCCCTTCACCGCCGGGGCCGGCACCACCTTCCAGGACCTCTGCGATCACGTGGGCGCAGTGAACGTCGCGACCGAGGCCGGTCTCAAGGGGCATGCACCGACCCCATCCGAGAAGCTGCTGATCTGGAACGTGGAGGTGCTGGTCGCGGCTGGTGACGACCAAATCCGGTCCCGCCTGGGCGAGCTGCCCCAGTACCGTGTGCTGCCTGCCTTCCAGGCCGGTCGCATCGTGGTCATCCCGGGCCCCATGATGTCCAGCGTCTCCCACCATCGCATCGCCACCTACGAAGCCCTGGCGCGGGCGCTCCACCCGGAGCGCTTCCGGTGAGGACTCGCCTCGCCGTCCCCGTCCTCCTGGCGCTGCTGATCCTGGCCTTCCTGGCTTCTCTTGCGTTTGGCGAGCTGCGGCTGACCTTCCACGAGGTCATCGGGGCTCTGGGCGGCAGCGGGGACGACATCGCGCGCACCGTGGTGCGCGACTTTCGCCTGCCGCGCGCGCTGGTGGGCCTGGCCGTGGGCGCGGCCCTTGGCGCCAGCGGGGCGGTCATGCAGGCCTTCTTCCGCAACCCCCTGGCCAGTCCCGGCCTGCTGGGCGTGAGCAGCGGTGGAGCCTTGGGTGCGGTGGCCGTGCTGGCCCTGGGGCCGATGCTGGGCTTCACAGCGGCCACCCTGTGGGCCCTTCCCCTAGCCTCGGTGATCGGCGCCTTCGCCGCTACGGGCGCGGTGATCATGCTCGCCCAGAGCGGGACAGGTACGGAACGGCTCCTCTTGTCCGGGGTGGCCCTCAGCGCGCTGCTGGGCGCCGGCACCAGCTTCCTGCTCACGACCACCGTGGGCCACTTCGAGGTGAATGCCCAGATCCTGTTCTGGCTCATGGGCGGCCTAGAGAGTCGCAGCTGGGAGCACGTGTGGATGGGCGTCCCCGGCGTGCTCGTGGCCTGCCTGCTGCTGCTGCCCCTGGGCCGCGCCATGAACCTCCTCAGCCTCGGCGAGCAGAGCGCCCAGAGTCTGGGCGTGGATGTGCGCCGCCTGCGCTGGCAGCTCATCGTGCTCTCCACGGTCCTCACCGCCCTGGCCACGGCCATGGCGGGCATCGTCGGCTTCGTGGGCCTGGTGGTGCCCCATGTCCTGCGCCTGATCTTCGGCCCCGACCACCACCGCCTGCTGCCCTATTCCATGCTGGGCGGTGCCTCCTTCCTGCTGGCCTGCGACCTGATCACGCGGACCTTTCCGCTGGGCCTGAGGTTGGGCGTGGTCACGTCCCTCATCGGCGGGCCCTTCTTCCTATGGCTGCTGCGGAGGCCGCGATGAAGGCTGTGGGCTGTGGACTGTGGGCTGTAGAAGAGAATGACCCACTCGGGCGAACGTGCCTGCCTCCGAACGCCGGTACCACACGGCCCAAAGGGGAGATTTGGTGCGGCCCGGAGGGCCGCGACCTATCGACCCCACAGCCCGCAGCCCATAGCCTACGGCCTGTCTAGTGATCGCCGCCCTTCACACCACTGATCTCACGGTGCCCGGCCGCCTGGAACCGGTATCGCTGGACCTCGGACCGGGCGAGCTCGTGGCCATGGTGGGTCCGAACGGAGCGGGGAAGTCCACCCTGATCCAGGCCATGGCGGGGCTGCTTCCCGCAGGCGGGGTCATCCAGTGGAATGGACAACCACTGGCGCGCATCCCCATGATGGAGCGCGGGCGGCGGCTGGCCTGGGTGAGTCAGGATACCCATTTCGAGTTCGCCTTTCCCGTGCGCGAGGTGGTGGCCCAGGGTCGCTACGCCTGGGGCGAAGATCTGGCGGGCGTCGCCGAGGCCATGGCGGAGCTGGACCTCGCTCATCTCGCCGAGCGCCCCGTCACGCGCCTTTCCGGGGGTGAACGCCACCGCGTGGATCTGGCCCGGGCCGTGGCCACCCAGGCCCCCATCCAGCTCTGGGATGAGCCCGTGGCCCAGCTCGATGTGCGCCATGCCCTGGAGGTGCTGCGTCTGGCCCGCCGCCTTGCAGAGGGTGGCGGTACGGTGGTGGTGAGCCTTCACGACCTGCGGGCCGCCTACCGCTTCGACCGGGTGCTGGTGCTGGATCGCGGCCACCTGATGGGCAACGGCAGGCCCCACGAGGTACTCACCGCGCCCCTCATCCGCGAGGTCTTCCGGGTGGATGCCACCTTCGTGGAGAGTCTCGTGCCGGAGCTGCCAGAGGATTAGGGCCGGCCTTCAAAATGGCTGTAAACCGCGATGGCGGCCCGCTCGGGCATCCTTTATGGATAATATCTGAGTGTTGAAACACTTTTTTCGGAATCCTTCCTGCGACTCACGGCACCGGATGGATTACAGGCCATTTCCAGCCCCCCTCAATCCGATGGTTCCCACCACCGGATCCTTCTGCACCCGGAGTTCCATGCGCGACCCATCCCCATCCTTCCGATTCAACAACCTTCTCGGAAGGTGTCGAATCGGCGCGGCCCTCCTTTTCCTGGCCATTGCAGTGCTCAGCGCCGCCGGGAAAGGGGATGCCGCCCCGGCCATCCGACTCCAGGACCAGACCGGGAAAGCTTTCTCGCTGGAGGCCTTCAGGGGACAGGTGGTGGTGGTGGATTTCTGGGCTTCCTGGTGCGGTCCCTGCCGGAGGAGCCTGCCGGGACTGGACGCCCTGCAGGCGAAGTTCGCCAACCAGGGCGTGAAGGTCGTGGGGGTCTCGCTGGATGCGGACGCCACATCGGTCACGGCCTTCCTGGAACAGGTGCCCGTGCAGTTCACGATCCTGCATGATCCCGCGGGCAAGACCGGGGAGGCCTTTTCCGTGGTGGCCATGCCCACGACCTTCCTCATCGACCGGGAAGGCCGCATCGCCGGGCGTTTCGAAGGGGGAGCCCATGTCCAGGAGGAGGCGGCTGCAGTCGCCGCTCTGCTCGCCGGCACCGCGACCACCAAAGAGGTTCGTGTGGCATCAGGTCTCCAGGCCACCGGCTCCCTCAAGGCCTGGCAACGCGGACACCTGGCCGATCCGATCATGAGCCTGGATGGGGACCGCCTCTCGGCGATGATCCGGGAGCACATCCACGCCAGCAAGGAAGGGGCTGCCGGAAACGGCGGCGCAGCGGGAGGTGGCTGTGGTTGCAACTGAGCGCCCCCGCCTGGTCCGGCGCCGGAGCCATTTGGTCCTGCACGGCATGCCCTGGGTGGTTGCGGGCATCGGCGTGCTGGGAGGCCGGGCGGCCCGGGCCCAGTCTTCGGTGGAACTGGGGTACCTCTTCTACAGCGAGGCTGGCGGCCGAACCCAGGTGTCCAACCCGAACCTGCTGCTCCACCAGGATCTGGGCGAGAGTCTGGGCCAGATCGACCTGACGCTTTCCCATGACAGCGTGTCGGGGGCCTCGCCAACTGGCGCCTATCCAACCCTGAGCGTGACCACCAGCACCTCGGCCTCGGGCAACACCAGCACCAATGCCGCCGGCAAGATCCCCATGGTCCAGTTCCGGGATGAGCGCAAGGCCGAGGGCATCAGCTACAGCCGGCGCTTCGGCGCCCACCTGCCCACGGTGGATCTTTCCCACTCGGTGGAGAAGGACTACATCGCCAAGGGTTATGGCGTGTCGGATGCCTGGACCATGCTCGAGGGCCGCGGCACCCTCCACTACGGCCTTTCCTGGTCTGATGACACGGTCGCCCCGGTCACCACCAACCTCCGCTTTCCCAAGAAGGAGCATGACTATGCCCTCGGGTGGACCTGGGTCTTCGGGGAGAACGACCTCCTCGACGTCGGCACGACCCGGATGAACCTGAAGGGGGACCTAAACGAGCCCTACCTCATCGTGCCGGTGGGGACCACCACTGTGTCTGAGCGGCGTCCTGATACCCGGGTGCGAGATGCCTACTTCCTCAAACAGGCCCACTACTTCGAGTGGGACGGCGCCCTCAAGACCAGCTACCGCTACTACCGCGACGACTGGGGACTCCGGGCTCACACCCTGGACTTCACCTATGACCAGCACCTGGAAGACAGTTGGATCCTGACGCCGAGGGTCCGCTTCTACACCCAGAATGCAGCGTCATTCTATGGCGCCCAGTTCGCCACGCCCCAGCCCTACATGTCGGCGGACTACCGGCTTTCGGCCATGAGCAGCATCCTGCTTGGGTGCAGTGCGTCCGTCAACCTCAGCGAGGATCTGACGCTGCGTATTGGAGGCACCTACCAGATCCAGCAGGGGCGGGATCGGTTGACCCCCCTCCAAATGGCGGCCACGGCTACATCCCCGGCAACCTATTCAGGTCCCACCACCTCGGCGGCTGATGTCAACACCACCACCTTCACTCTGGGGCTGAAATGGCGGTACTGACACCCGTGGAGGGACGGACCCTCTACACCACCCGGTTCGCCCTCATGGGTGGCGAAGCCATCGTGAGCTTCGTGGAAGACCGCGGCCAGGAGTTGGCAACGGCCTTTGCGCGCGAGGCGGTGGCCGAGGCTCGGCGCATCGAGGCCAAGTTCTCCCGCTACCGGCCCACCAGCGTGCTCTCTGAGATCAACGATGGAGCCGGCGGTTCTCCCGTGGTCATCGATGAAGAGACAGAGTTCCTGATTCAGGCCGCCCTGGATCTCGCGATCCTCACGGGGGGCCGGTTCGATCCCACTGTGGGCGTCCTGCGGCGAGCATGGGACTTCCGGAAGGCCGCAGTACCTTCAGAGACCTCGATCCGGGAACTGCTCCCTCGCGTGGATGCCAGTGCAGTCCTGCTGCGGCATGGCACGGTCCGTCTGGCCCGCGAAGACATGGAACTCGATCTGGGCGGCGTGGGCAAGGAGTACGCCGCCGACCGGGTGGCAGAACTGCTCCGGACTCGGGGGGTCGAATCGGCCCTCGTGAACCTGCTTGGCGATGTCCGCACCGTGGGTCGGCGGGGCGACCGGAAACCCTGGGTGATTGGCGTACAGGATCCCCGGGACCGCAGCCGCTTCCGGCTCACGATCCGGGCCAAGGAGGACTGTGGCATCGCGACCTCGGGGGATTACGAGCGTGGCTTCGAAGTCGATGGAGTCCGCTACCACCATATCCTCGACGCCACAACCGGGCATCCTGCCCGCGGCATCACCTCGGCGACGGTGGTGGCCCCGACAGCCTTCGAGGCCGGCCGGCTCGCCACCGCCGCGTTCCTGCTGGGGCCGGATCGAGGGCTCCAGCTGCTGGAAGCCTCCGCCTCCGTGGAAGGTGCCCTCATCACTGAAGCGGGAGACCTGCTGGCCACCTCGGGTCTGACCCGGATCTCCGATCTTCTGGGAGGCCACTGAAATGCTCGGTTTGCGTTCCGCCCTGATGATGATGGCCCCACTGATCATTCAGGCTGGCCCCTCCTTCAATCCAGTGAAAGATGTGCCCATATCGATAGCGAACGGAGAGCTCTCGGTGACGGTGCCCCCAGGCGCACACCTCAAGGCCCGGGCCTTCCGGATCGCATTGGTATCCGGTGGCACCCTGCGGCTCGGCCCCCTCCCACCCGCCAATGGTCAGGATGAAGCCGGCGATCCCATCTGGCGAGGCGTCGTGAAAGTGGGCCTGCATGGTACTGGCCTGGAGAATCCTGTGCGGGTGGTCGTCACCTACCAGCCCTGCACCGAAGGGCCCGATGGCGTGTGCTTTCTCCCCGTGAAACGCATACTCGCGGTGCCGGTGGTCGAGATACCGGCCGAAACTTTCTGAGAGCTGAGACCTCGCTCCACCATTTTCCTTGGCATTCATTCGAGTTCATCCACGGCTCGAATGCCCTTGGCTCTTCTTCAACTCCGCCCGCGCAACACCCACCCCAGCCCCACGGGCCCGGCCACGGTGGTCAGCAGCAGGGCACCGATGATGCCGGCCTGTACTTCGGCGCTCAGCAGCGGCACACCGTTCAGGTGAAGCTGGGCGCCGGTCGCCACGAAGATGAGGCCCACCTCACCCCGGGGCACCATGCCCCAGCCCACCACCGCGGCGCGGATGCCCTTGCCGCCGCCGTAGCCTGCGGCATATTTTCCGGCCACCCCCAACACCGCGAGGACCACGACGAAGCCCAGGGTCGCGGGTTTGAACAGAGCCGTCGGGTCCACCTTCGCACCCATCAGGACGAAGAAGAGCGGAGAGAAGACTGACACCAGCGGATGCACCAGCTCCTCCAGTGTGTGACGCTCCCGGCGTTCCAGATCCTCGATATGCGCAGGTTCGAGAATGAGCCCCGCTGCGTAGGCGCCCACGATGGAGGCCAGGCCTGCAAGGTTGCCGAGCCAGGCCAGCAAGAAGGCGAAGCCGAGACCCAGGGGTAGCAGCACCTGCTCACTGCGCAGCCGGTTGGCGAGGCTGAACAGGTGCGGTGTGGCCAGCCGACCCAGGGTGAGCGCAGCCGCCAGGAAACCCAGGGCCAGGGTCAGGGTCCACACCAGACTCGGCCCCGCGGGCCCACCGGAGGCGGCGCCCACCAGACCGGAGACTGCCACCAGCACCAGCAGACCCAGGACATCGTCCACCACCGCCGCCCCCACGATGATGCGGCCCGCCACGGAATCGGAGGCGCCTTTCTCCCGCAGCACCTGCGCTGAAATCCCGATGCTGGTGGCGCAGAGGCAGGCCCCGATGAAGAGGTCCAGCACGAAGGGTGAGCCCTGTGGCAGCAGCAGCCAGGCCCCCGCGAGGCCTGCGGCCATGGGCAGCACCACGCCGATGAGGGCCACGCGCAACGAGGCGAAGCCCACCTTCAGCATCTGCGGCACCGTGGATTCCAGGCCCACGGCGAACATGAGGACCACCACACCGAGGCCCCCCAGCAGCTCCGTGGCGGGCGATGCGGCCACATCCGGAAACGCCGTCCAGGACCGGTGGAGGGCCGTGAGGACCAAGCCCACCGCCAACTCGCCCGTCACTGCCGGCAACTTCAGGCGCACGGCCAGCTCGCCCCCCACCTTCGCCGACAGCCACAGCAGGGCCAGCAGCATCAGGGTGCCGGCAAGGGGGTCGTGCATCAGAATGGCCAGGGGCATGGACGCCTCGGTGGGTATCCCCTCATTGAATCACCCCTTCCGGCCTGTGGCTCGAATGCCCTAGTCCAAGAGGCTGGGAGAACTCAAGATCCGAACCGCTTGATGACCCTCTCCACCACCCGGAACCAGATCACAGCACGACGGATCAGCCCACTCTCGCGTCGTGCGTACTTGGCCTCGATGTTCTCCATTTCCTTCCCGATCTCCACTTGGATTGATTCGGCTTTCCGCATGGAAAGAACCTGGGAGTGATAGACACTGCGATGACCCGTCATCAGGAAACTGATGACACAAGCTACCGTGGCGTAGGGCGCGACCACGGGTCCAAAAATCTCAACAGCGAGGATGCTCGCAGCGATGGGCGTGTTCGCAGCACCGGCCAACACGCTGGTGAAGCCGATGGCGGAAAAGGTCGCAGCATTCAATCCCATCAGGGAAGCGAAGAACATGCCGGAGGTTGCGCCCACGAAAAAGATTGGCGTCACGATGCCGCCGCTCCCTCCGAAATTCAAGGTGATGGATGTGAACAGAGGTTTGAGGATGAAGGCGGACCAGGGGACCTGCTCGCCACGCAGGCAGGTTTCGATCGTTTCCAGCCCCAGGCCTAGATACTGGTTCGAGAATACAAGCGCCAGTGCCACCAGCGCAGCGCCTCCAATGAGCCCCTTGAAGGGGGTCCAGATCCGGAGCCGGGCCGAAAGTTTCTCTCCCAACTTCAAGGTCTCGATGAGCATCATCGAGCACAAACCGAAGAACACGCCCGCCAGGATGACCTTGAGGAAGAAGGCCTCGCTGAATTTCGGCAGCACGTTCACCGGATGGTAGAAGTAGTGGATCCCCAGCGCTGATGAGACCTGGTAGGCGGTGATCCCGGCGATGAATGACGGGAGCAGAACGTCGTAGAGGATGGTCCCCACGAAGAGCACCTCCACCCCGAAGATGGAGCCTGCGATGGGAGTCCCGAAGACCGAAGCGAAGCCCGCGCTGATGCCGCAGATGACCAGCTTCTTGCGATCCTGCTCATCGAATCGGAACAGGTCGGCCACGAGGGAGGATATTCCCGCGCCGATCTGGGCGCAGGGCCCCTCCTTGCCAGCCGAGCCCCCGATGCAAAGCGTGATGAGCGTGGCCACCAGCTTGACGGGCACCACGGCAGCTTTGATCTTGCCGCCATGCCGGTGGATGGCCTCGATGACCTTCTCGGTTCCATGCCCCTGCGCATCCGGGGCCAACTTGACCAATAACGCACTGAGGAACAAGGCCAGGGGGAGAAACAGAAACGTATGGGGATGGTGTTGACCCACAGCCGTACCCCAAACCAGCAACTTGAGGAAGATCGTGGTGATGGCTCCGATCAATGCCCCGACACCCGTTGCAAGCACGACCCATTTGAAGACACTGATGAACAGGATGGTCTCTTCCGCCAGTCTTCGCCGCATGATGATTCCCCTCAGGCCAGGACAGGTTTGTGTGTGTGAATTCCGTACCGCATTTCCCGGCCTTCCTACTTGATCCACCGCAAGGTGTGATGGGAGTGAATGTTTTCCAAGAATGGGTGGATGGTTCCGGTCGCGATGTTGAGCAGCTGTGTGCCTTTGCCCTGTTCATCATAGGTTAGCCACTGACCATGGGGTTCCCAACGAGGGTTGGCCATGGTCACCGGACTCGAGCAGAGTGTTTTGGCTTCCCCAGAAGCCAGGTCCAGCATCTTGAGCTGGTTGCTTCCATCTTCGGTGGTAGCCACAAATGCGAGGTTCCTCCCATCCGGCGCCCAGCTTGGATCCCGAACCGACTGATGGGCTAAGCAGATGTCCTTCACCAAGGACCCGTCGCGAATCACCACCACAATGTGGCCTCTATGTCCGGAGCCATGCACATAGGCAATCCGCTCTCCGTCCTGGCTCCAAGCCGGCTCTGAGTTGAAGGCAGAGAATTCTGTCAGGCTCCGCACAGAACCCGTTTCCCAGTCAAGTAACCGAATGCACTGAAGGCCACGACTGTTGCTCTCAACGAAGGCGATCGTCCTTCCATCCGGCGAAAGCGCGGGGTGAGATACCAGGCCCCCGCTCCCAGGATCTCCGTAAAGCCGCCTTGGCGCTCTGTCCTTCAGATCGATTCCCCAGATCTGTGGGGGTCCAGCCACATAGGTGATGTAAGCGAACCGCCCGGCCCTCAGTCCCGTTGGTGAAACGGTAAGGCTTCCATGCTGTGTAAGCTGTTCGATCCTGACGCCCACCACGTCTGTCATCAAGACCTCAGAAACTCCGGGGCGGATCTCCTTCACTACCAGGAGCTGATTCAAGGCCGGCGTCGCTCGCCCATTGACTTGGATCGACAGGTCATTTGTCAGGCTCAGAAGCATGCGATCAAACAGTGTTTCAGTGGTTGTGTAGATTTTCCGGAAAATGGGGCGTCCACCCTCTCCTTGCAGAAGAGATGCCTCCAACCGGATTCGACCACCTCTGGACATTGATAGGATCGACGACAAGCGCAGGTTGGAGGTCATTCCCTTCAGCGGTATCTCCCAGATCTGGAGTCCCTTCTCTAGGGTAGAGACAAACCTTTTGCCAATAGTCGAGGACAGCCCTTCAACTCGTGGAGACAGAATCCGAATGCCCTCCTGCGGAGAGGCCCCGAAAGCTTCGGGGCCTACTCCTAGCAGGGCCAGAGAAAGCATCCAACCAATGAAGGCTCTTCCCATCCAGTTCTAATTCTTCAAGACAAAGTGATCGTGCCGGTTCCGGTGCCAGCAGTCTTCGTTGGACTCGGTACAAACAGGCTTTTCCTTGCCGTAGCTGATGGAAGTGAATCTGGTTCCCGCTACGCCGAGCGCGCTCAGGTAGGCGATCGCCGCATCAGCGCGCTGCGCGCCGAGAGCAAGGTTGTATTCCAAAGTTCCCCGCTCATCCGCATTCCCCTCCACTTGAATCCGGGCCTGGGGGTAGCTCTTCATGAAGGACGCGATGCCCTGCAGCACAGCCTTGTCCTTCTCCTTGATCACAGCCTTGTCCAAATCGAAGTGAATGTCCTGAAGAGCCTGTTCGGAGGCCTTCCGGAAAGCGGCCTCTGCGCTCCTGCGAGCTTCCTCCGCTTTCTGCCGTGCTTCGAATTCGGCTTTACGCCGTGCCTCGTCTTCGGCCTTCTTCTTGGCATCCGCATCTGCCTTGGCGCGGTCCTGGGCCGAGGTGTCAACCTTCGGGGCCACAGTGGCATTTATGACCGGCTCTGGCTTTTTGCAAGCCGACCCGACAGCCAGGAACGTGCCCAACAGGAGCACGGATGTGAACTTCAAGACCTGCATATATACCTCCAGGAGTGGGCACCGCCTGTGGTGCCAGTTACGGAATGGCCATGGCGACTGCAACTGCCTCAACTTGAAGCGATCATCGGCAGGCGCCGAGGAACCCTCTGCTTGGGGGCGTTCCCCCTTGGAATAAAAATATAGAAGGATCTATTTCGTTTGCAACCCTAATTTTTAGTATTGGCATTTATTTCGAACTGAATCCAATATCTCCCTGGGTCACCATTGCAGGGATCCACCGTTCCTCTCGAATTGTTTAAGCCACCGCCCTCAACACGAGCATGATCCAGCAGCAGTGCCACTCACAAAGGTCCCCAGATGATCAGAATTGCCAGATCACAGAGCCGACTGATCCAGGAGTGTATGCAAAGCCTCCGGCGCATTGTCAAAGCCCTGGAGGAATATTCCCGATCCGTAGAAAAGCGATTCGACTTGACTGGTCCGCAGCTGTGGGCCCTCTGGGAGCTCGGCCGCAGCAGCCCCCTGGCCTTGAAGGACCTGGCGGCACGCATGCACCTGGAATCCAGTACGGTGACCGGAGTGGTGGATCGGCTGGTTGCCAAAGGTCTGGTGGCGCGGAATCCGGATCCCAGCGACCGCCGCAGGATTTCGATGGTTCCGACCGAAAAAGGGCAGAGCATTCTGGCTGAAGCCCCCCATCCGGCACAGGGGCACCTGCTGGCAGGTCTTGAATCCATGGAACGGGCCAAGGTCCTCAGCGTTCACCAGGCCCTGATCACACTGGAATCCGTCCTAAACGCCGAACACTTGGAGGCGCCCTTTTTTTTCTCCGACAAGTAACGTGCTCGACCTCCTCAGCTGGGCTTCAGCCGCGACCATCGCACTGGGTCTGGTGCTCCTTCGCCGCCACTGGGCTCGGCTCCCCGTCCTGGAAGCGGATCCGGCGCTGTCTTCGGATCTGCCCTCGGTCTGCCTCTGCATTCCCGTGCGAGACGAGATCCGGGAACTGGCCCCGGCCATTGATTCCTGGCTGGCGCAGGACTATCCGGCCCTCCGCATCCTGGTGGTGGATGATGGTTCGACCGACGGCAGCTCGGAGCTTCTCCGTCAGCGGGAAGCGACCCATCCGGACCGGCTACGGGTACTCCGCAACGATCAGCTTCCGGCAGGATGGCTGGGGAAGAACCATGCCCTGGACCTGGCCTTTCGACAACCGGAAACAGGAGCTGCCGATTGGCTGCTCTTCGCGGATGGGGACGTGCAGGCCGCCGCGGACCTGCTGCGCCGCGCAATCGCCTTCGCGCAATCCCAACCCACGGACCTCCTCGCCTTGATCCCGGCGGTGGATGCCGTGAGCCGCGCCGAGCGCCTGATCCTCCCCATGGCGGCCTCCGCCTTTCTCATGCTGGTCCCACCCCACCAGGTGCCGAATCCCCGGCATCCGGCCTTCTGTGGCGTGGGGGGCTTCACGCTGGTCCGCCGAGCGGCCTATGCGGCCGTGGGTGGACATGCGGCCGCGCCCCTGGAGGCCATCGACGACATGATGCTGGCCCGGCGCGTGAAAGCCGCGGGCTTCATCAACCGCGTGGCGCAAGGTGGTCCGGACCTGCACCTGCGGATGTACCATGGCCTCGGTGAGCTGGTGCGGGCCATGCGCAAAAACAGCGCGGCCCTGCCCGCCTGGTGGCTGCTGCCGTTCATCCTGCCCGTGGCATTGGTGATTGGATTGGCGCCGCTCTGGCTGCCCTGCGCCGGCCATCCCGGCCTCGCGCTCCTGCTCTGGCTGCTGGTCCCCGCGCTGGTGGGGGATGTGCAGCAGCGGATGACCGGGCGTCCCATGGATCTGGTCTGGGCCCTGTGGCCCCTGAATGCGCTGGTCTTTGCTGCGGGTACGGCCTGGGCCCTGGCCGACCGGCTGCGCGGTGTGAACCATTGGCGCGGGCGGGACGTGATGCTCCGCTGAGGGGGTTGTCAGATCAGAGGAGAGCGGCCCATCTTGGCTGACAGCCGAGAGCCGACAGCTGCCAATGGCCCCTCAGTTTCCCTCGAAGAGTTTCAGGGTCTCGTCGAGCTTCCGCAGAATGGTGAGGATCCGGAACGGCTCCACCGCCACATAGTCCACGGCGCCCGCGGCCACCGCATGATGGCGCTTCAGGGCCTCATCTTCCTCGCTGCCTGCGAGGACTACGGGGACCGGACAGCCCTCCTGATCAATGAGTTGGCGGCAGAGCTCGAGGGGACTGGCTAGGCGGAGCTGGTTATGGATCAGGACCAGACGCACCCGACCCCAGCCTTCGTCCCCGACCTCAATGCTCTTGAGCTGCACCATCACGGAGCCCTTGATGTGGTCGAGCATGGCCAGTCCGAATTTCCTGCTCAGCGCTTCCCCCAGGCGACGGGCGAAGTCCTCCTTCTCGGTGAGCAGCAGGATCATGGGATCCCGGTCCACGATCACCTTCACCGTGGGCAGTGCCGCGGCCCGGTTGATGCGCGCGGTGGCCTCCTGGAACCCGCGGGGCGAGAACTCCTCCCGGTCCTGCTGGGCCTGGAGGACCTGTTGGTCCTGGATCCAGGAGCGGTACTGGTCCAGCACCCTCGCGTCGGCCTGTTTGGTGAAGCGGAGGCCCACCAGGTTCTCGCCGAAGTAGGCCACGGTGGTGGGCGCGCGCAGACGCAGGTCCCCCTCCAGCGGCACATCCAGCAGCGATTCCTCACCCATGCGCAGCAGTTCCCGGATGTCCTGCTTGGTATTCCTCAAAACGAGTTCGAGCCCTTCCTCGCCAAAGCTCTGCACGGTTCCGTCGATGAGGGCATTGCGCGTATTGGTGAAGGTGGCGGAATAGATCTGGGCGGTACCGCGATCCGGGATGAAGTCCGCCAGACGGTGCAGGTCCGAGCGCCGGAGCACCCGGGGAATGCTGGCCACACAGGTCTCCACGCCCTCCAGGACTTCCTGCCCCGCATGGGCCACCACGCACTCGTACTCCAGGCCACGATCCTTGAGCTTGACCGCCAGGTTCTCGCCGGGCTTCAAGCCCCAGGCTCCGATGTCCTCGAAGGACATGCGGAACGCCATGCGCTCCCCATCCTCGGTCAGCATCGGATAGGCGGCCCGCTGGGATTTGTAGGCCACCTCCAGGCGGTCCCCGGCCAAGCAGAGCCGCTGCAGGACCATCCGGATGCCGGCGGCGTCTTCCAGGAGGGCGCTGGACCTTGTCATCAGGCCCCTCCGGCCAGAGGCGGCATCGCGCCGGCGGGGAGCCAGCGCGAGAGGGCCCGATGCAGGGCCTCCACCCGGACAGGCTTGGGGATGTGATCGTCCATGCCCGCCTCGAGGCACCGCTCCCGATCCCCGACCATGGCATTGGCCGTCATCGCCACTACGGGAAGCCGACGGCTACCCCGTTCCCGCTCACGGATGCGGCGAGTGGCCTCGTACCCATCCATCTCCGGCATCTGGCAATCCATCAGGACCAGATCATAGGCCACCCCCACCAGGGCATCCAGCGCCTCCACCCCGGTGGCCACCACGTCCGCCTCGATGCCGAATTTCTTCAGCATGATCAGCGCCACCTTCTGATTCACGGCGTTGTCCTCGGCCAGCAGCACGCGGGCCTTCATGGGCGCCGCCACCACCTGCTGCGGAACTGGAGCCGCAGTGCCTGCGTCCGGGCCGACAGGTTCGAGGAGGGCCCGCAGTTGGCTCGGGCGAGCGGGCAGAGTGAGGAAGGCCTGGACGCCCCGTCGGGCGGCAGCCTCGCGCAACTCCGGCCGGTAGAGTGGACTGGCGAACACGATGGAACCGTGTCCCGCCTCGGCCAAAATGCCTTCCAGTGCTTCGGAGCCCACCAGGATGAAGGCCCCTGGTTGGCGAAGCTCCCGGAGCCAGGCAGCCGGATCTGCGTCCTGCGGCGCCACCAGGGCAGGCACACCCCAGGCCTCGAACTGCTCGTGGACCAGGCGGCCCGCGGCCGGAGGCAGGCCCGCCAGGAGAACCGGCGCGGATCCTGGACGAACAGGCGTCTGGCGCGAACGTACGCCGAGGCTCAGGGTGAACCAGAAGGTGCTGCCCTCGCCCGGTACGCTGGTCACGCCGATGCCGCCCCCCATGAGCTCGGCCAACCGCTTGCAGATGGTGAGGCCCAGCCCAGTGCCACCGTACTTGCGCGTGGTGGAAGTATCCCCTTGGAAGAAGGAGGAGAAGAGCCGGTCCACCACTTCGGGCTTCATGCCGATACCCGTGTCCCGGATCTCCATCCGGACCAGAACCTTGCCGCCTTCTGTTTCCTCAGGCCGGACCCGCACCTCCACGCAGCCCTCATGGGTGAATTTCAGGGCGTTGTCCATCAGGTTGGTCAGGATCTGGCGCAGGCGGGTCGGATCCCCCACCACCGCCAGCGGTGTGGCCGGATCCACGAAGACGCCCAGCTCCACGCCCTTGGCCTGGGCCTTCACGCCGAGCACCGCCTGCACATCCTCGATCACGGACAGCAGATCGAAATCAAGGGATTCGAACAGGTGCTTGCCCGCCTCGATCTTGGAGAAGTCGAGGATGTCATTGATGAGCGTGAGCAGGGACTCTCCGCAGGAGCGGACAGTCTCGGCGTACTGCCGTTGTTCGCCTCCAAGCGGCGTATCTAGCAGCAGGCCCGTCATGCCAATGATCCCGTTCATGGGCGTGCGGATCTCATGGCTCATATTGGCCAGGAACTCGCTCTTGAGACCCGACAGTTCCAGGGCCCGGTCCCGGGCGATCGCCAACTCCCGAGCAGCTTCCTCCAGCTTGAGCTCGGCTCGCCGGCGCTCGGTGATGTCGTGGAACTGCCAGAGGTGGCCCAGGCGCTCCTCGCCCACCGCGATGGGTACGAAGTCCATGGCCATGATGCGACCGTCCCGCAGTTCGAATTCCTCGCCCTGCGCGGGCCGCTGGGCCCCCCCCAGGGCCTCGACGCGGGTCAGGAATCTTGCCCGGTTCACCAACAGGGGCAGGCACTCCTTCAGCAGGTCCCGGGTGTCGCTCTCCACGAGCACGTGGGCGGGCACCGGCACCTGGAACATGCGGCAGAAGGTCTCATTGAGCAGGGCGATCTTGCGCCCCTCAGTCTCCACCAGAATGCCCGCCTGCATGTTCTCGATGAGGGCCCGCAACCGGCTGGTGGCCACCCGCAACACAATCTCGGTGTGCTTCCGCTCCGTGATGTCCTTCAGGGTGCCGGACACACTGAGGACCACACCGTCGTCGGCGAAGGCGATCCGCTGATGGGCCTCCACCCACTTCACGTCCCCGGTCTTGGCCGGGAGGCGGAATTCACCTTCGAAGATGGCCTGCCCGGTGTCCACGGCATAGCTGAGCATGTTCAGGTAGCGCGGGTTGTCCGCCGGATGCAGGAAGCCGAGGAAGGGGCGGCCCAGGCACTCCTCCATGGGAAAGCCCGTGAGTTCGGTCCAGGCCGGGTTCAGGAAGGACCACTGCCCCTGCCGGTCGATCTGGAAGATCACCTCCTTCAGGTCGTCTACCAGCGCCCGGTAGCGGTCGGCCTCGGCCTGGGCGGAGGCCAACCGGGCCTCCAGGACCTGCACGGATTCGGGAGTGGGGGGCGTGGGTGTCTTAATAGGCATGCCCCCCCTTCTTCGGCCATCCGGGTCAGAAGCGTGAAAAAAGATTTCTTGTTTTTTTCGCTTTTTGACTCATGCTGGAAAGCATCCCTCTGGAGGAACCCATGGCCGCGACCGAGCAGGACGATCGTCTCAAAGCCCTCACCCGCACGGTGGCTGACATCGAGCGGGCCTTCGGCAAGGGCTCCATCATGAAGCTGGGTGACCGGATGAGTCCCACCGAGGGCATCGAGGTCATCAGCACCGGGTCCATCGCCCTGGATGCGGCCCTGGGCGTGGGCGGCGGTCCCAAGGGCCGGGTCGTCGAGGTCTACGGTCCCGAAGCCAGCGGCAAGACCACCCTGGCTTTGCACATGGTGGCCCAGGCTCAGAAAAAGGGCGGCCTAGCCGCTTACATCGACGCCGAGCACGCCCTCGACCCCGAATACGCCCAAAAACTGGGCGTGGATGTGGCCAACCTCTTCATCAGCCAGCCCGACAGCGGCGAACAGGCGCTGGAGATCTGCGACCAGCTGGTGCGCAGTGGCGCGCTGGACATCATCGTCATCGATTCGGTGGCCGCCCTGGTGCCCAAGGCCGAGATCGACGGTGAGATGGGCGACAGCCATGTGGGTCTGCAGGCCCGCCTCATGAGCCAGGCCCTGCGCAAGATGACTGGAACCATCAGCAAAACCCACACTTGTGTCGTATTCATCAACCAGATCCGCATGAAGATCGGTGTGATGTTCGGCAACCCCGAGACCACCACCGGCGGCAACGCGCTCAAGTTCTACGCCTCCGTGCGGCTCGACGTGCGCAGCATCCAGAGCATCAAGGGCAACACCGGCGATCCCCTGGTGGCGGCCAAGGACGAGGATTCCTCCGTCATCGGCAAGAAGACCAAGGTGAAAGTAGTGAAGAACAAGGTCGCGCCACCACTCAAGGTCGCCACCTTCGACATCATGTACGGCGAGGGCATCAGCCGCACCAGCGAGCTGGTGGAGCTGGGCACCCAGCTGGAGATCATCCAGAAGAGCGGCTCCTGGTACAGCTACAAGGAGAGCCGCCTGGGCCAGGGCGCCGAGAATGTGAAGAAGCTCTTCACCGACAATCCCGAGCTGGCGGACGAAGTCGAAGGCCTCATCCGCGAGCGCCTTGGCATGAAGGCCAGCGTGGAAGTCTAAACCCCATTCCCCTGCGTGCCCTTGGAAGGGGTCGGCAGACGGCGGCGGGCCCCAGGTCCGTCGCCGTTTTTTAGATCAGCCCAATCCTAGAAAATGAAATCTGGAACACAGAGGACACAGAGTCCCGCTCTTTTATAAGCCCTGAACCTCGTATGCACCGAGACAGAAGCATGGCGTAGGGAGGACTACTCGGGATCCTGCACGCCCAGCCCCACACCCTGGAGATTTTGCGGCAGGGGCGCGGAACCCTGGATCCCCTGGACGTTCGCGGGCGGGACGGAACCTGGCCTGGCAACCGCTCGTCGTTCCTTTGCGGGGGCCTGGAGGGCCTTCATCTGCTCGGCGGTGGCGACGCGCTCCAGCCGGGACAGCTGTTCGGCCGTGGGGAATCCTTCGTAGCGCACCCGGCGGGGTCCCCAGATGGCCACGGCCTCGCCTCGAATCTCCTGAATGCGGGGCAGGGTCTGGCGGGAAAAGAGGCCCAGGGGTTCTCCCCTTCCATCCGAGAAGGCGATGAGGTCCGTCTCCGGCAGCAGCACCGGCGCACCCTCAGTCCAGTGCGCCACCGTGAGGGGCTTGCCCTGGCTGTTCTTGACCATGGAGACGCCGGCGGGTCGTCCCAGGGCCGGGTCGAGATCCTGCTCCTGCTGGCGAAGGGCCTCGATGAGGTCCATATGCTTCAGCTCCCTCTGGGGGGCGGACATGGGATGGGGATCCTGAAGCCGGGCGGTCATCAGCTGATCGCCGATACGCTCGATCACGGCCAGTTGCAGGGGCTTCGCGCCGGACTTGAGGCTGCGGCCCACCTCGTCCATGAGCTTGGGCAGCAGGATCTGGGGCACGGCCAGCAGGGTGTCGGCCTCTGGAATGGCGAGGAAGGGATGCTGGTCCTTGAAGAGGCCCTGCCACACCTCTGGCAGCAGAAGCCGCGCGGCATCCAGGCCATCGCGCCAAGGGCTGCGGTAGGCCCCCGAGGGCAGGCGCTCGAAGGCGTCCTCGCTCCGGTGCCGCAGGTGATCCAGGGCCAGATCCAGCACGTCATCCGCGGACTGGTCCCAGAGGGCCAGCCAGGCAGTGGGCATCACCACGTCGCCCACGCGGATGCGCTGGCTCAGGCCATCGATGAAACCCCGGCTCCAGCGTCCCTCACGCTCTGCCCGCCAGGCTGGGACAACCTCAGGCAGGAGGTGATCCTGGGCCTCGACCCAGGGTTCCGGCAGGGGAAGGCCCAGGGCATGGTTCTCCACGACCGCGTCGACCCAGGCCTCCCGCTCCTCCGCCTTGCGATGCGCCTCGAACCCAGGGATCAATGCAGGCAGTCCCGGCAGATCCAGGGTCAGGCCCCGAGCCTCCAGCAGGATCTCCAGGCCCGGCAGGGGCGCCTCATCGGCGCGGGAACGAAATCGGTCAAAAAAGCCCATATCTGCGTATCCATCCAAACAATCCATTGTGACCCAGGAAAGGAATTTATGCTTAAGGGATATGGCACCCCTAGACTCCCTGGGCCGCCCTCTCAAGGCCCTCCGCATCTCGGTCACGGACCGCTGCAATTTCCGCTGCACCTATTGCATGCCCAGCGAGGTCTTCGGCCCCGACTATGCCTTCCTGCCCCGGGAGGCCATCCTCAGCTTTGAGGAGATCACCCGTCTCGTCCGGATCTTCGTCGGCCTCGGCGTCACCAAGGTCCGTCTAACGGGCGGCGAGCCCCTCCTGCGCCGGGAGCTGCCGAACTTGGTGCAGATGCTGGCCGCCGTTCCCGGCATTGAGGATCTCGCCCTCACCACCAATGGTGTCCTGCTCTCGGGACTGGCACCTGCCCTCTTCACGGCCGGGCTGAAGCGGCTGACTGTGAGCCTGGACACCCTGCGCCCAGAGCGCCTGCGCGCCCTCAGCGACACAGACCTGCCCCTTGCTACGATCCTGGAGGGCCTGGAGGTCGCCCGTGCGGCGGGGTTTGGTCCCCTCAAGCTGAACTGCGTCCTCCAACGCGGCGTCAACGACGATGAGATCCTCGATCTCGCGGCCTTCGCTCGGGAGTGTGGACACACCCTGCGCTTCATCGAATTCATGGATGTGGGCACCACCAACGGCTGGCAGTTGGACTCCGTGGTTCGGACCACTGAGGTCCATCGGATCCTCCACGCGCAATGGCCCCTGGAGCTCATCACCGCGGACGAAAGGGGCGTGGCGCGGCGTTGGCGTTATGTGGATGGCGGGGGCGAAGTGGGCCTTATCGCCTCGGTGACCGCACCCTTCTGCGCGGACTGTGACCGCGCGCGCCTGTCCGCCGACGGTCACCTCTTCACCTGCCTTTTCGCCGGAGAAGGCCTGGATCTCAAAGCGTTTCTCCGCGCTGGACACAGGGACGCAGACCTCGCTGCACTCCTGGCCTCCCACTGGACACGCCGCGCGGACCGCTACTCGGAGCTGAGGAGCGCCGACACCATCGGTCTGCCCAGGGTCGAGATGTCCCGCATCGGTGGCTGACCCGAGGAGCGCCATGCGATCCCATCTGCCCCTGCTTTTCGGAATCCTGACCACCCTTCTCCAGGCCGTTCCACCTGCCGCAGTCGTCCATGGCGGCGCGGGCAGCCTGCGCATGCGCATGGATGGCACGGATCGGGCGGCCACGAAGGCCATGGAAGTCATGAAAGGCAGTTGTGATGCCCTGGACGCGGCCCTTGCTGCTGTCGTGGTCCTGGAGGACGATCCCAGGTTCAATGCGGGCACCGGCGCCAACATCCGCCTCGATGGCAAGACCATCCAGATGGATGCAGCCTGCATGGATGGTGAGACGGGATCCTTCGGCGCCGTGGCCGCCATCGAGCGCGTGAAGAACCCCGTCCTGGTGGCCCGGAAGGTCATGGACACGCCCCACCTCCTCATCGTTGGCGAAGGGGCCACTCGCTTCGCCCGGGCCATGGGCTTCCCCGACTATGATCCCTCCTGCGCCGAGAACAGGGCCCGCTTTCAGCGGGTGAAGGCCATTCTCCTGGGCTTGGAGCCAGGCCAGATCGAAGCCTGGAAGCGCTACGACTGGAGACAGGGCTGGAACTTCCCCACGCCGCTCAAAGAGGCCCTGGGCCCGTCGGACACCGTGGGCTGTGTCACGCGGGATGCGAAGGGCCGCTTCGCCGCGGCCATCAGCACCGGCGGCACCACCATCACCTTCTACGGCCGCGTCGGCGACGTGCCTATGTACGGTGCGGGCATCTACGCCGGACCCAAGGGCGCCGTGGCGTGCACAGGCAACGGGGAGGACATCGTCAAGCACCTGGTCGCCAGAACCACCTACGACCTGCTGGCGAAGGGCTTCTCCGCGCAGAAAGCCGTGGACCGTGCGCTGGCTGATTTCCCTTCCACCATCGACCTGGGCCTCGTCGCCATCAGCCCGACTAGCACCGGCGGCGGGTGCAATTACTCCGCCGAGAAGAAGGCCTACGTCCTCCGGGACTACCGGAACCAGATGGCATGGAGCGTGGGGAGATGATCAGCCTTCCCGGATCATCTGGGCGATGAGGAAGGCCATCTCCAGGCTCTGACTGCGGTTCAGGCGCGGATCGCAGCCGCTGCGGTAGGCCTCCTGTAGGCCAGCCTCGTCCAGGCCCTCCACCCCGCCGGTGCATTCCGTCACCGGCTCGCCCGTGAGCTCGAAGTGTACGGCACCCATGCGCGAACCATGGGCGCGATGGAGGGTGGCCACCTCCTGCAGTTCCTGGAGGATGTCCCCGAAGGCCCTCGTTTTCAGCCCTCCTGCGGCCTGGCGGCCGTTGCCGTGCATGGGGTCGCAGCTCCACAACACGGGATGGCCCTCGGCCCGGGCGGTCTCGATCAGGGCCGGCAATACGGTCGCGGCCCGGCCCGCGCCGAAGCGTGTAATCAAGGTGAGACGACCTGGCTTGCGCTCCGGATCCAGTTTGGACAGGACTTGGCGAAGCGTATCGGGTTGCATGGACGCGCCCACTTTCAGGCCAATGGGGTTGGCGATGCCCCGGATGTACTCCAGGTGCGCGCCGTCGAGCTGCCGGGTGCGCTCGCCAACCCAGACGAAGTGGGCCCCCAGATTGTAGTGGCGACCCTGTTCGGGCACGAAGCGGGTGAGCGCGGTCTCGTAGGGCAGGTGCAGAGCCTCGTGGCTGGTGAACATCTCGCCAGTGCGGAGGTGCTCGGGGAGACCCCCCAGCCGCTGGATGAAATCCATGGAGTTGCGCACCTGATCCAGGGTCTCGAGGTAGTGCCCCGCGTCCTCCCGACTCCAGGACAGGTCCCAGTGCTCGGGATGGTGGAGGTCCGCGAACCCGCCATCCATCAGGGCCCGCAGATGGTTCAAGGTGGCTGCGGCGCGGTGGTAGGCCTCCATCAGCCGTCGGGGATCCGCTTCCCGCTGGTCCGGCGCCAGGCCATTGATGAGGTCGCCCCGATAAACCGGCACCTCCTGGCCGTTGACCTGCTCAGTGAGGCCACTACGGGGCTTGGCGTACTGGCCGGCGATGCGCCCCAGATGGATCACCCCCGTGCGGCCGCCATGGGTGATGAGCACGGACATCTGCAGCAGCACCCGCAGCTTGTCCTGGATGATGCCCCCCCTGCAATCCGCGAAGGCCTCGGCGCAATCGCCGCCTTGCAGCAGGAAGCGCTTCCCCTCGGCGGCCTCCGCCAGCAATCGGTGCAGGAAGTCCACTTCCTCGGCCACCACCAGGGATGGGAGCTCGCGCAACTCCGCCAGCACGGCCTCCACGGCGGCCGGATCCCGATAGACGGGCTGCTGCGCCGCCGGCAGGCCGCGCCAGGAGTCGGGGCTCCAGGGCGACATCAAGGAAGGATTCATGTTGGTACTCTCCGGGCTCATCGCAGGACCTCCATCACCGCTTGCGGGTAGCTGCCCAGCAGCTTCAGCGAAGCGCAGGCGCTCTGGAGTTCGACCAGGGCCTCGGCCATGAGGGGATCTTCGCTGTGGCCTTCCACATCGAGAAAGAAGGCGTACTCCCAGAGCTTCCGCCGGGTGGGGCGGCTCTGGATGCGGCTCAGGTTCAGGCCCCGCCGGGCCAGGGGTTCCAGCAGCCGCAGCAGGGCGCCGGGACCATCCTGGGCCATGGCCACCAGGGTCGTGCGGTCGCGGCCGGTGGGCTCGGCGGATCTGGGTCCCAGGACCAGGAAGCGGGTGGCGTTGGCCGCCAGATCCTGGATCTTCGTCTCGGCGACCCGGAGGCCGAACAGCTCCGCGGCCATTTCCGAAGCCACGGCGGCGCCTTCGCCATCCTCCCGCGCGAGCCGCGCGGCCTCGGAGGTGGAGGGCGCCTCGATGCGGTCCGCCTGGGGAAGGTGCGCCTCCAGCCAGCGGCGACACTGCCCTAGGGCCTGGGGATGGGAGTAGACCCGCCGCACGCCATCGAGGTCGAGGCCCGGGCGGAGGAGCAGCGCCTGATCCACGGGCAGCAGGATCTCGGCGCAGATGCGCAGGGGGCTGTCGAGGAAGGCGTCCAGCGTGGAGTCCACGGCCCCTTCCGTGGCGTTCTCCACGGGCACCACGCCGTAGTCGGCCCGGGCCCGCTCCACGGCCTGGAAGACGGCCTGGATGGTGCCCTGGGGCAGGGCCTGGCTGGAGCCGCCGAACTGGTGGCGGGCCGCCAGGTGCGTGAAGGTGCCTTCAGGACCGAGGAAGGCCACCCGCAGTGGCTTCTCCAGGCTGAGACAGGCACTCATGATCTCCTGGAAGATTGTGCGTACAGCCGCATCCGGGAAGGGCCCACCATTCTCCGCCTCCAGTCGGGCGAGGACTTCCCGCTCGCGCTTCGGGACGTGGAAGAGGGCCTCCGGCGAGGCTTCCGATTTCAGGCGCCCCACCTCCGCGGCGAGCTCCGCCCTACGGTTGAGCAGGGCCAGCACCTCATCGTCCACGGCATCGATGGTCTGGCGGAGGCTGGCGAGGGTCTTGGCGTCGGGCTGGGTCATGGGTGCTCCTGATAAGAAGTAGCCCCCGAGCCGTAAGGTCTCGGGGGCGATGGCGGAAGCGGTCTGGATCTAGATGCCGCCGGCCCTCGCACCCAAGGTGCGAAAGCTAAAGGCGAAAAAGCGGCGGGAGATCAACATGGCAGTCCTGACACCTTGCCTGAAGTGGACCGAATTCGCAAGGGCTCAGGCACCTAAGTGGACCAGGGCTTCGGTCAGGCAGGCCGCCCAGACCTCGTCCGGGGTCTCTTCCAGGAAGAACTCCACTGCATGTCCGGCGGGCCGGGCCTCGGGATGCTGGGACCAGGCCTCAAAGAGAGCATCCAGGGGCGCGGCGTTCAGGGGGTTGTGGCGGAACTTGTGGGATTTGCGCGTGCGATCCGGCTCAGGACCCCGCATGCATACACCTTCGCGCTTGGTGGCCACGAAAGTGAAGGCCTGGACCCACTTCCCGTCCATGAACTGATTGAAGTGGAAGAAGGCCCCGTGGTGGCTGCGGGAGTAGTCGAAGACCCGGTGCTTGCCCCGCCACTGGGCCGTCCATTGGGTGAGGATGGCCACCAGACGGGCCCGTTCCGACGGGTGTTTGAGGCAACCCTGGGCATAGGGCAGGAAATCGTCGAGCAGATCCAAGGCGCAGCCTCCGGCAGCCTCCACCCTACCGCACTGATAATCACCGGGCACCCGCCGCAAAAGCTTAAAGATCGCTAACATGAATCGATGCTCGAGCCACCTCATGGCTGTTTTATCTAATCTGCCCGCCCCGGAATCCGGCCTCTTCCGCCGGCCCTGGGTTCTGTCGCTGGCGGTCCTTCTGGTGGGCCTTGCTGGGACCCTGGTGGCCTGGGTGATTGCCCGCCAGGGACAGGTCCAACGCGACCGCGGACGCTTGAACCGGTTCGTAAGCCGGACCGAGCAGGACCTCAGGTACCGACTGGACCGCTACGAGGACATCACCCGCGGAGCCCAGGGGTTCTTCTCCAATGAGCCCACCATCCTGTCGGTCGAACAGTGGCGGACCTATGTCAATCACCTGGACCTGCCCAAGCGCCATCCGGGCATGGCGAGCCTGGCTTTCATCAGTCCGGTCCGGCCCTGGGATCTGGATGCTTTCCTGAAAGTCCGTCCGCAGTTGACCGGGCGTTACCATCGACCGCTCACCGACCCCGTTCCCGCCCAGGACCCCAACCCGGACGCGGAACGCCTGATCATCGAGTTGTGCGAGCCCGGCGACCTGGCCTCTGCCGCCCTCGGGCTCGATGTCGGCGTCAGCCACACTCAGCGGGTGGCGGCCGAGCGGGCCCGGGACACCGGCCAGCCAGCCCTTTCGGGCCTGCTCTACTTCGCGGGGACCGCAGACCATGACGATGCGTTGGCCATCTACGTGCCCGTGTATCAGGGACTGCCAGAGAGCCTCGAAGCGCGTCGCCGGTCCATCAAGGGCTGGGTCTCGGCGGGCATCCTGATCAAGCCCCTGATCGAAGACATCCTGCGGGGAGAGGATCAGGGTGTGGCCTTCGAATTGGTGGACGCCTTCGCTACCCAGGGTCCCCAGAGGCTCTACGCCACCCAGGACTGGCCCCGGGATGCCAAAGCGGATGTTATCCAGACTCTGGAGGTCATCGGGCGCGGCTGGCAGGTTCGCTACGCCATCAAGCCCGAGTTCTACCGGGTAGGGGGTCGCAACCAGCCCCTGATTGTTCTGGTGGGAGGCCTCGTGGTGAGCCTCGCCCTGGCTGCGTTGATCTGGTCCCTGGCGGGCACCCGGAAGCGGGCCATGGATCTGGCCAACACCATGACCGCCTCGCTGCACGAAGCCCTGCAACGCAACCGCAGCCATCTGGCCTACACGCCCCTGGCGGTGATCGAGACGGATTCGTCCTTCAAGGTGAGCGAGTGGAATGCCTCCGCAGAGCGGATCTTCGGCTTCTCGAAGCAGGAAATCCTAGGCCAGGATCCCCGCCTGCTCATCCCGAAAGAGGGTCAGTCTGAGGTCTCCGCCCGGCGCCAAGCCCTGCTCGAAAGCGAGACCGGCACCCGCGACTCCACGGAGAATCTCACCCGGACCGGGCAGCGGATCCGGTGCGAGTGGTACAACACAGCTCTGAGGGACGAGCGTGGCCAGTTCATCGGAGCCATTTTTCTCGCAGACGATGTCACCGACCGCCGCCGTGCCGAAGACGCCCTGCGACAGGCGCAAAAACTCGAAAGTCTGGGCGTGCTGTCGGGTGGCATCGCCCACGACTTCAACAACCTGCTCACGGCCATCCTGGGCAACACCGAGGTGGCACTGGATCGCTTCCACGACGACCCCATCCTCCGCGGGGCCCTGCAGCGCATTGAGGCGACCTCCCAGCGCGGCTCCGACCTCGCCCGGCAACTCCTCGCCTATGCCGGCAAGGCCCATTTCTCGATCATGCCCCTCGACCTGAACACCATCATCCTGGAGATGGGCGATCTGCTTTCAGTCTCCGTCTCCAAGAAGGTCGCGCTCCGGACGGATCTTCAGGCCGGGCTGCTCCCCGTGGATGCCGACAGCGCCCAGTTCCAGCAGGTCGTGATGAACCTCGTGATCAACGCTTCCGAGGCCATCGGAGATGCGCCCGGCACCATCACCCTGCGCACCCGAAGCATGACCTATGACCAGGCGCAGCTCTCTGCCATCTTCCCTGGCCAGGTTCTGCATCCAGGCCCCTATGTGCGCCTGGAAGTGCAGGACGACGGCTGCGGCATGGACGCCGAAACCATCGGACGCATCTTCGATCCCTTCTTCACCACCAAGTTCACGGGCCGGGGCCTGGGACTGTCGGCCATGCTGGGCATCGTCCGGGGTCACCGCGCCGGCATCCGGGTGGAGAGTGCTCCCGGAGCGGGGACGACCTTCATCCTGCTTTTCCCGGCCTCCGAATCCACCGTGGCTGTTCCCAGGCCCCAGGAGGAAATATCGCAACCGATGACCGGCACCGTGTTGGTGGTGGATGACGAGGGCATCATCCGCGACCTGGCCAGGAACGCCCTGGAAAACGCCGGATTCCGAGTGCTGGAGGCCAGGGATGGCCTGGAGGCCGTGGAGCGGTTTGCGGAGAAAAAGGACATCGTGGACCTCGTCCTCCTCGACATGACCATGCCCAGGATGGGGGGGGCCGAGGCCTTCCGCCGCATCCGCAGCCTGTCACCGACCGTGCGGGTCCTGCTGACCAGCGGCTACACCCAGAAGGAGTCCCTGGAGTCTCTGGCGGACCTGCCCCCGGACGGGTTCCTGCAGAAACCCTTCCGGGTCCGGGAACTGGTCAACAAGGTGCGGGGCATCCTCCGGGATCAAGAGGTGATATCCAAAACCGAATAAGCATTAAGACATATAAAATCATCCGCTAAGTCCTTGCGACGACAGCGTTCTGTGCCCTTGATCACAACTGGTCTCATTTGGATCTTTAGACAGAGAAATCAAGGCGCGAACCACTCAGACTGATCGGATCTGGAGGCATTCATGTCCAACCCGGCCCCACAGCTGATCAGCTCTGAGAACCTGCCCACTCCCAACTGGCACGCCACCCACGAAGAGGCCCAAACCCGGTTGACCCGCATGGCCGATGCCCTCGCGGCTGCGGATTGGCAGGAGGTGGATCGCGGTGCGAAATGGATCTACGAGGTGTTGCGCCCTCACAACGAGGCAGAGGAGCGCGAACTGTTCCCCTTGCTCGATGAACTGGGCGCGGAAACCCTCTACCAGCGCCTCCAGGATGACCATCGCCAGATGTGGGATCTGACCCTGCAACTGCTCACCGAGATCAGCGAAGGCCAGGTGCGCGCGCCCCGCTCGATCACCCTGCTGGGCCAGCGGCTGGTGGACCTGACCCGCGAGCACATCGAAGCCGAGGAACGCCTGATGCTCCCCCTCCTCAAGGGCAAGTCGCTGTACTGGTCCGATGAGGAGACCCAGGACGGCTACCTGATCCTGGAGAAGAAGCTCATCGCTCCCGAGACCTGGTCCTTCATCGTGCAGGCACCCCAGGTGGCGCGAGGTCGCAAGCCCGGCCAGTTCTTCATGGTGGCCCCCTTCCCCGAGAGTGAGCGCATCCCCCTCACGCTGGCCGGTGGCGACGCCCGGAAGGGCTACATCCACTTCATCATGCAGGAGGTGGGTGCCACGACCCAGGCCATGGGCAAGCTCAGCGCGGGCGACCGCCTGTTCGCCGTGGCCGGACCCATGGGCACGCCGACCGAGCTGGTGGAAGAAGGCACCATCGTGCTGATGGCCGGGGGCTATGGCTCCGCCGCCATCCTGCCCGCGGCCGAGGAACTCCACGCCAAGGGCCGCCGGGTCATCACCATCCTGGGTGGCCGTAGCAAGGAGCGCGTCCTGCTGGCTGATGAATTGAGTGCGGCCTCCGCGGAACTGATCGTCACCACCGATGACGGCACTCTGGGCCGCAAGGGCCTGGTCACCGATGCCCTGAAGGACATCATCGCCCGCGAACCGGTCGCCCAGGTCGTGGCCGTGGGCCCCCTGCCCATGATGCGCGCCGTCTCCGACCTCACGAAACCCCATGGCATCTTCACCCTCGTGAGCCTCAACGCCCTGATGGTGGATGGCACGGGCATGTGCGGCGGCTGCCGAGTCAGTGTGGGTGGCGAGGTCAAGTTCGCCTGTTTTGACGGCCCCGATTTCGATGGCCACAAGGTGGACTTCAACATGCTCCGCAATCGCCAGGATTGGTATAAAGCGGAGGAGAAGGACGTCTGCAGCGACCCCTCCGAGTGCAAGATCGGCCGCGTGGCGGCCACGGGCCCGGTGGACTATTCCCGGTACCTGAACGCCCCCGTCACGGATCTGGTGGATTGGAAGACCATGGACCTGGGCGCCATCAAGCCCAGCCAGAAGATGAAGATTCCCCGCCAGGAGATGGCCTGCCAGCCGCCGGAGCTGCGGGTCTGCAACTTCGATGAAGTGAGCCTGGGCCTCTCTCCCGAACAGGCCAAGCTGGAGGCCGCCCGCTGCATCATGTGCAAGCACCCGGCCTGCATCGACGGCTGCCCGGTGAGCATTGATATCCCAGCCTTCCTTCTGAAAATTGTGCAGGACGATCCCCAGGGCGCCGCTCGGGTCATCAAGGAGAGCTCCTCGCTGGGTTCGGTCTGCGGCCGGGTCTGTCCACAGGAGAAACAGTGCGAGATCAAGTGCGTGGTGGGCATCAAGGGTGACCCCGTCTCCATCGGCCGCCTGGAACGCTTCGCCGCCGATTCGATGTTGGGTTCTCAGGAACTTCCCCCCGTCCAGCCCCCCACTGGCAAGAAGGTCGCTGTCGTCGGCGCTGGTCCTGCGGGCCTCACGGTCGCCGGTGAGCTCATCAAAAAGGGCCATCAGGTTACGGTCTACGATGCCCTCCACAAGCCGGGTGGCGTGATGCTCTACGGCATTCCCGAATTCCGCCTGCCCAACAAGATCGTGGATCAGGAAGTGGACACCCTCCGCCGCATCGGCGTGAAATTCGTCATGAACACCCTGGTGGGCCGCAGCATGACCCTGGAGGATCTCCGCAAGGAGAACGATGCCATCTTCATGGGCACCGGCGCAGGCCTGCCCAAGATGATGGGCATCCCCGGCGAGGAGTACAAGGGCGTCTACACCGCCAACGAGTTCCTCACCCGCATCAACCTCATGCGCGCGGACCTCTTCCCTGAATACGGCACCCCCGTGACGATCGGGAAGAACGTCATCATCGTGGGCGCGGGCAACACCGCTATGGACGCCGCCCGCGCGGCCCGCCGCATGGGCGCCGAGCACGTGACCATCGTCTACCGCCGCACCATCAAGGAGTCCACCGCCCGCAAGGAGGAACTGGAGCACGCGCACGAAGAAGGCGTCGAGTTCAAGTTCCTCACAACGCCCGTGCAGCTTCATGGCAACGACAAGGGCTGGATGACCCACGCCGAGTGCGCCGTCATGGAACTGGGTGAGCCCGGCCCGGATGGCCGCCGCAGCCCCAAGATGACCGACGAGCGGATCATGATCCCCTGCGAAACCCTGGTGGTTGCGTTGGGCTTTGATGTGAACCCGCTGATCGCGATGACCGAGAAGGGCCTGAGGACCCTCAAGGGTGGCGTCGTGGTGGTGGATGAAGAAACCGGCGAAACCTCTGTCCCGGGCGTCTATGCCGGGGGCGATGTCATCACCGGTGGAGCCACCGTCATCCTGGCCATGGGCCAGGGCCGTCGGGCCGCGGGCGCCATCCACAAACAGCTCATGGGCGAGGCTCAAACCGCGGTCTGACCACCTGACCTTTGTGATCAATCTGACCGAACCATCATGTATGATATTCCTGGTGTGATTTCCGTCCTGATACCCATCGCCGGATAGGTCCCTGGGGCCTCCGGAAGGAGTGAACCATGAGCCAGCGAGTGATAAAAACTCTCGACGGGAATGAGGCTACCGCCTCGGTCGCCCATCGGCTTAGCGAAGTGATCGCCATTTATCCCATCACGCCCTCCTCGAACATGGGCGAATGGGCAGATGAGTGGAGCTCTCAGGGCAAGACCAACGTCTGGAAGACGATCCCCTCGGTGATCGAGATGCAGTCCGAGGGCGGCGCCGCCGGCGCCGTCCACGGCGCGCTCCAGGCCGGCAGCCTCACGACGACCTTCACAGCGTCCCAGGGTCTGCTCCTGATGATTCCAAACATGTACAAGATCGCCGGCGAGTTGACGCCCTTCTGCATGCACGTCAGCGCCCGCACCCTGGCCACCCACGCCCTCAGCATCTTCGGCGACCACTCGGACGTGATGTCCTGCCGCATGACCGGCTTCGCCATGCTGTCCTCGGAGAGCGTCCAGCAGGCCCACGACTTCGCCGCCATCTGCCACGCCGCCACCCTCCGCAGCCGGGTGCCGATCCTCCATTTCTTTGACGGCTTCCGCACCAGCCACGAAGTCGCCAAGATCGAGATCCTCAACGACGAGGATCTGCGCCACATGGTGCCCGACGAGCTGGTGGCGCGGTTCCGCAAGATGGCCTTGACGCCGGATGCGCCCGTCATCCGCGGCACCGCGCAGAACCCCGACTCCTTCTTCCAGGCCCGGGAGGCCTGCAATCCCTTCTATGAGGCCTTCCCGGCCATCGTGCAACAGGAGATGGACCGCTTCGCCGCCCTGACCGGCCGCCAGTACCGGCTCTATGACTATTACGGCCACCCCGAGGCCGAGCGGGTCGTCGTGATCATGGGTTCCGGCTGCGACACCACCCACGAGTACGTCGAGTGGGCCATGAAGCAGGGCGAGAAGGTCGGCGTCCTGAAGGTCCGCCTGTTCAGGCCCTTCGCCATCGAAGAGTTCGTGCGCGCCCTGCCCGCCTCCGTGAAGAAGCTGGCAGTCCTGGACCGCTGCAAGGAGCCTGGCTCCCCCGCGGAGCCCATGCACCTGGACGTGATCGCCGCCCTGCGCGAGGGCCGGGAGGAAGGCCATACCAAGCTCGACCCCGTCGTTGTCGGCGGACGCTACGGCCTGTCCTCCAAGGAATTCACCCCCGCCATGGTCAAGGCCGTCTACGACAACCTGGCCAAGGACACCCCAAAGAACCACTTCACCGTCGGCATCATGGACGACGTCAGCCACACCTCGCTGTCCTACGACGCCAGCTTCGATGTGGAACCCGCAGACGTGACCCGCGCCCTCTTCTATGGTCTGGGCGCCGATGGCACCGTGGGCGCCAACAAGAACTCCATCAAGATCATCGCGGAGGAAACTCCCAACTACGGCCAGGGCTACTTCGTCTACGACTCCAAGAAGTCCGGCGCCATCACCATCAGCCACCTCCGTTTCGGCCCCCGCCCCATCAAGAGCGCCTACCTGGTGACCAAGGCCAACTTCATCGCCTGCCACCAGACCAGCTTCCTCGACAAGTACGAAATGCTCGAGGCCGCGGGCCCCGGCGCCACCTTCCTGCTGAACACGCCCCACTCCTCTGAAACCGTGTGGGAGACGTTGCCGAGGGAAGTGCAGGAAGCCATCGTCGAGAAGCAGCTCAAGTTCTTCGTGATCGACGCCTATGAAGTCGCCAAGAACACAGGCATGGGCGTCCGCATCAACACCATCATGCAGACCTGCTTCTTCGCCATCTCCGGCGTGCTGCCCCGGGAAGAGGCCATCGCCCAGATCAAGAAGGCCATCTACAAGACCTATGGCAAGAAGGGCGAGGCGGTGGTACAGCAGAACTACCAGGCCGTGGACGAGACCCTGGCCCACCTCCACGAAGTGAAGGTCCCCGCTACCGTCAGCTCCACCCGCATGCGGCCGCCCACAGTCTCCGTTGAGGCCCCAGACTTCGTCCAGCGCGTCACGGCCGTGATGATGGAGGGCAAGGGCGACCTGCTCCCCGTCAGCGCCTTCCCCATCGACGGCACCTGGCCCACGGGCACCACCAAGTGGGAGAAGCGTAACATTGCCCTGGAGATCCCCGAGTGGGACAGCGGCATCTGCATCCAGTGCAACAAGTGCGTGCTGGTCTGCCCCCATGCCGCCATCCGCGCCAAAGTCTACGAGCCTGTCCACCTCACCGGCGCACCGGGCACCTTCAAGGCTGTGGACTACAAAGGCGCCGAATACAAGGGCCAGAAGTACACCCTCCAGGTGGCCCCCGAGGACTGCACGGGCTGCACCCTCTGCGTCGAGGTCTGCCCCGCCAAGGACAAGAGCAACCCCAAGCACAAGGCCATCGACATGGTGGCCCAGGCTCCGCTGCGCGAGGCCGAAGCCGCCAACTACAGCTTCTTCCTGGACCTCCCCGAAGCCGACCGGACCACGGTGAAGCTGGACGTGAAGGGCACCCAGTTCCTGGAGCCCCTGTTCGAGTACAGCGGTGCGTGCTCCGGCTGCGGCGAGACGCCCTACATCAAGCTGCTCACCCAGCTCTTCGGGGATCGCACCCTCATCGCCAATGCCACGGGTTGCTCCAGCATCTACGGCGGCAACCTGCCCACTACCCCGTACACCACCAACAAGGACGGCCGCGGTCCCGCCTGGGCCAACAGCCTCTTCGAGGACAACGCGGAGTTCGGCCTGGGCATGCGCCTCTCGGTGGACAAGCACCAGGAGTTCGCCCTGGAGCTGATGCACCGCCTCTCTGCGAAGCTCGGCGACGAACTCATCGCCGGCATCGCCACCGCCGACCAGACCACGGAAGCCGGCATCAAGGCCCAGCGTGAGCGGGTGGTGGTTCTCAAGCAGAAGCTGGCCGCGCTCACCGAACCCGAGGCGAAGATGCTCCTGGACCTGGCCGACTACCTCGTCGACAAGAGCGTCTGGATCGTGGGTGGTGATGGCTGGGCCTATGACATCGGCTACGGCGGTCTGGATCACGTGCTCGCCTCCGGCCGCAACGTGAACGTGCTGGTGCTCGATACCGAGGTCTACTCCAACACCGGCGGCCAGGCCTCCAAGGCCACGCCCATGGGTGCCGGCGCCAAGTTCGCCATGGCCGGCAAGAG
>CAIYNT010000250.1 GCA_903927605.1 uncultured Holophagaceae bacterium | reverse complement strand
GCCACCCCCAATACCACCTACGGCGAGAACATCGGCGTCATGGCCATCACCAAGGTCTATAGCGTGTGGGTCATCGCCGGCACCGCCATCATCGCCATCGTGGTGTCCTTCTCCGGCAAGCTCGCCGCCATCATCCGCAGCATCCCCACACCCGTCATGGGCGGCGTGTGCATCCTCCTCTTCGGCATCATCGCCGCCGCGGGCATCCGGATGCTCGTGGAGAAGAAGGTGGACTACACCAAGTCCCGCAACCTGATCCTCACGTCCGTGGTACTGATCAGCGGCATCAGTGGCGCCGCGATCAACCTGGGCACCGTGCAGCTCAAGGGCATGGCCCTGGGTACCATGGTGGCCATCGTGTTGAGCCTGTTCTTCTGGGGCTTCGACAACCTGGGTATCAGCAACGATACGGGCAACTGATTTCGGCCCGCGCCAAAGCAATGGCCTGAATCGCCTTCCGCAGCGAATCAGGCCATTGTTGCTTTTTGGAAATGCCGTTCCTTAGGAGTGCGCGAATACGCTGGGGAAGCGGGCCAGGAAGGCGGCGGAGTGCTGCAGTTCCCGCTCATCCAGGCATTCGGCAATCTTGTGCGTGTTCTGCTCGATGCCGGTCCCGAATCCGATCATGGCCGGGTGCTTGTAGACATCGTTGACCACCCATTTCTTATTCGCAGCGCCGGGGACGCTGGTCTCCTTGGGGATGGGGTAGCCCACGCCGTCCGTGGAGAAGACCCAGCGGTCCACTCGGGGTTCCTTAGTAATGACTCCGCCGGTTCCAATCTTCCCGTCCACGTGGGGGCTGATGACCTTGCGGTAGGCGCTCACCGCGGCCTGGATGGCCGGGTGGTCCTCGGGTGTGACCCAACCCAGGTACACCTGGGGATTGTTGAGCACATACCCCTTCCAGGAGGCTTCCGTGTAGACGGGGATGGAGACCTCCACCTGGAGACCAGCCTGGCGTGCCGCTGCCACGGCACCCAGAGCCTCCACATCGGCGCAGGACTGCTCGGGGGTTTCCCCGACGGTGAGGCGGCGGTCGAAGCGGAAGGTGAACTTCTCTGGCACGGCGCAGTCGCTGGGGGTGTCGAGCTTGGCCCAGGAGGCGGTGCGGGTTCCATGGCCCAGGAACTTGTCGTCCTTGAAACCGATGCGCTTGTCGTACTTCTCTGCGGCCTCTTTCACGATGGCGCCGCCGAATTCCAGGGGGTTCTTGCCTTCCCAGGGCATGGAACCATGGCAGGACTTGCCCGTGACAGTCACCTCGATCTGCATGCGACCTCGCTGGCCGCGGTAGATGCCAAGGGCACCGTTCTTGGAGCAGCCGGTGCTGTCGGTGAGAATCACCACGTCAGGCACGATCTGGGGCTTGGCGGTGGGGAAAACCTTGCGGTTGAGGTACATGGGACCGGCACCGTCGTTGTCCTCCTCGCAGACCGTGGCGTAGGAGCGCACGATGACGCCCTTGAGGGCGCCCTCGGACTCCAGCTCCAGCATGATCTTGGTGGCGATCGCGGCGGAGATCACGCCGCCCAGTTGGTCCGCGGAGCCGCGGCCAAAGATGAGGTGGTTCCACTCATTCTCGGGGGGCAAGTAGCCCAGCTCCTTGTTGAGGAAGGCCTTGTTGACCTTGGCAGGGTCCACGATCCCGTCGAAGCAGTCCACGCCGCTGTTCTCGAGCCACTGGGCCCGCAGCGGCTTCACGGTATCCGTGTGGCCGTCAATGTAGACGACCTTCTTCTGATCGGAGGGAATGCCGTCATTGGCGTCTTCTACCCACCAGACCAGGTTGCCGAAATCATCGAAGAACGCATCCTCCGGGCGGCGGACAGCCTTGATCTCGACGATTTTCTTCCGGAGGTAGTCAATGCGGGGGAACTCGTGGTTGGAGGTGCCGCACTTGGGATCGCCACCCAGGTCCACGGGCTTGTCCACATAGTCGGCGGGGATCCGGATCACTTCAGCCAGCATCTCGGCAGCCAAGGGAAGGTACTTCGCCGCCAACGAGGCGATTCGGGCATCCAGATCCGACATAAATCCTCCAATGCTGGAAGAACGCTTCCAGGCAGGTGCTGGAAGAACGCTTCCAGGCAGGGGAAAATCTAACCCTCGGGAGTGCCGATAGTCAATAATTTTTCTACGAGTAGAATTTTTTATCGCCTCCTGCTTCTCCCGCCTCTAGAATGGGCAGGCATAACACTCAAAGATGAAATCTATTCACAGAGCCCTCCCGTCCGACCTGCCCAGATCACACTTAACAGAACCCCGGGGCCCATCCACCCCTGAAGGCTTGAGCTGAGGTACCCCATGGAATTCACTCTCAATGGTCAAAGCCGGGCCTTCGCAGGCAACCCCGATCTCAATGTGCTCACTTACCTGCGGGAGGTGGCGGGCCTCATCAGCCCCAAGGATGGGTGCTCCGGCGAGGGTGTCTGCGGCTGCTGCACGGTGCTGGTGGACGGTGCGTCCCGCCTGAGCTGCCGGATGAAGATGAAGGACCTGGAGGGCCGGTCACTGACCACCGCCGAGGGCCTGCCGACGCGGGAGCGGGACGCGTTCGCGGACGCCTTCGTGGTCAAGGGTGGCGTGCAGTGCGGCTTCTGCACGCCGGGCATTGTCATGAAGGCCAAGGCGATGCTGGACAAGAACCCGAGCCCTACGCGGGATGAGATCGCCGGGTGGCTCTCGGGGAACATCTGCCGCTGCACGGGCTACAAGAAGGTCATCGACTCCATCGAGTGCGCTGCGGAGGCCCTCCGAGGAGGCAAGTCGGTGGACATGCCTCAGGGCACGGGCCGCGTCGGCACGCGGCACGGGAAGTACACAGGCCGGGAGGCCGTGCTGGGCGATCGGGTCTTTGTAGGCGATATGAAGGAACCCGGCATGATCTTCGGGGCACTGCGCTTCTCGGATCACCCGAGGGCTAAGGTGCTCAGGATCGACGTCTCAGAAGCCCAGGCGGTGCCCGGCGTGATCAGGGTACTCACCGCGCAGGACGTCCCCGGCAAGCGCCAGATGGGCTCCATCACCATGGACTGGCCCGTACTGGTGACCGAGGGCGAGACCACCTGCTTCGTTGGCGACGTGCTGGCCACAGTGGCGGCCGAGACGGAGGCGATCGCGCGGGAGGCTGCGGCGAAGGTGAAGGTGGAGTACGAGGTGCTCCGCCCGGTCATTGACCTATTCGAGGCCCTGCAGCCCGGGTCCGATCAGGTTCATCCCATGTTCCCGGGCAACGTGCTGCACCGGGCTTCGGTGAAGGTGGGTGATGCCGAGGCGGCCCTGGCGGGCTCAGCCTACGTGACGCGCAACCGCTTCACCACGCAGCGCGTCGAGCATGCCTTCCTGGAACCCGAGGCCACCCTGGCCCTCCCCTGGGAGAAGGACGGCCAGCCTGGAGTGAAGGTCTATAGCTGCAGCCAGGGTGTCTATGAAGACCGCCACCAGCTCGCGCAGCTTCTGGGCCTCCCCAATGCCCTGGTGAACGTGGTGCAGGTCCAGAACGGCGGCGGCTTCGGTGGCAAGGAGGACATCACCACTCAGAGCCACGCGGTCCTGCTGGCCTGGCTGACGGGCAAGCCCGCCATGGTAAAGCTCACTCGCCAGGAATCCCTGCGCATGCACACCAAGCGCCACCCCATCGTCATGGACTACGCCGTGGGTTGCGACAGGGAAGGGAACCTGACGGGCATGGTGGTCACCATGCACTCGGACAGCGGCGCCTACTCCAGCGTGGGTCTGGCGGTGATTGAGCGGGCAGTGTCGCACTCGGCGGCGGCCTACTACGTGCCCAACGTGCAGGTGAACGGCACGGCAGTGGTCACCAATAACGCCCCCTGTGGCGCTTTCCGAGGTTTTGGCGTAAACCAGTCCAACTTCGCCTTCGAATCGTGTCTCGATGAGTTGTGCAAGCAGGGTGGCTTCGACCGCTGGCAGTTCCGCTGGGACAACGCCCTTACCGAAGGCCGCACCTTCGCCACGGGCCAGGTCCTCAAAGCCGGTGTGGGCGTTCGCAAGTGCCTGGAGGCCCTCAAGGACCGCTTCTACGCCGCCAAGTGTGCCGGGCTGGCCTCGGGGATCAAGAACACGGGCATCGGCTGCGGCCTGCCCGACTTCAGCCACGCCAAGATCGTGATCCGGGCCGCGAACCGGGTGGAGCTCCACCATGGTTGGTGCGAGATGGGTCAGGGCAACTTCACTATGGGCGTGCAGACCCTGGTGGAAGAGACCGGCATTGCCCCGGAGCTCATCGAGGTGCTCGTGGAGACCAACGAGGAGGCGGAGGCCGGCATGACCACCGGCTCCCGTGGGACCTCCCTCCTGGCCAACTCCGTGATCGCCGCCTGCAAGGAACTCAAGAAGGATCTGGCCTCGGGCCTGACCCTGAAGGATCTGGTGGGGAAGGAATACCGGGGCAGTTGGGTCTGCGACTGGACGGTGCCGCCCGGCAAGCCACCCAAGCCCGGCTACGACGTGATCACCCATTACTCCTTCGGCTTCGCCGCGCAGCTGGTGGAACTGGACGAGACCGGGAAGATCACCCGGATCACCGCCGCCCACGATGCCGGGAAGATCATGAATCCCACTTTGTACGAGGGCCAGATCGAGGGCTCCCTGCACATGGGCCTGGGCTACGCCGTGACCGAGGAGTTCCCCTACAAGGACGGCTGGCCGGTGTCCCTCAAGATGGCCGATCTGGGCCTCATCAGGGCCAAGGACATGCCGCCCATGGAGATCATCGGGATCGAGGTCCCGGATGCGGTCGGTCCCTACGGGGCGAAGGGCGTGGGCGAGATCGGCCTGGTCCCCACCGCCGGCGCTGTGGCCAACGCCCTCTGCCAGTTCGACGGTATCCGCCGCACCACCCTTCCTCTGAAAGAGATGCGCCTGCTGGGCAGAAAGCCCAAGGTCTAGCCCCATGACTACCATGGAAAAACCCTTCCGCCCCCTCCCCCTTGACCGGCTGGCCCGCTGGGTCTTTGAAGGTCTGGAACACCAGGACACGGTCCTCGGCATCCCGAAGCAGAACTTCCAGGTCCCGCATCCCAAGCTCGCCCGGAAGATGTTCGGCCACACCGTGGCCGCGCCCCTGGGCGTGGCCGCCGGGCCGCACACCCAGCTGGCGCAGAACATCGTGTGCAGCTGGCTCTGCGGCGCCCGGTTCATCGAGCTGAAGACGGTCCAGATCCTCGACGAGATCGAGGTGAGCCGACCCTGCATCGATGCCATGGACGAGACCTACAACTGCGAGTGGTCCCAGGAACTGAAACTGGAGGAGTCCTTCACGGAGTACCTCCACGGCTGGGTGCTCATCCATGCCCTGGCCCACCAGATGGGGCTCAAGGATCCCGGCACCCACTTCAGCATGAGCGTGGGCTACAACCTGGAGGGCATCCAGCATCCGCGGGTCCAGAAGTTCATCGCGGACATGCGAAATGGCGGACCGCGCCTGGCCGAGGCCATCGATACCGTGGCCAGGGTGTACCCGGGCGTGCGGGACATCGAGATCCCTCGGCAGCTTTCCAACCAAATCACGCTGTCCACCATGCATGGCTGTCCGCCGGCGGAGATCGAACGGATCGCCACGTTCCTGCTCGCCGAACTGGGCGTGCATACCTGGGTGAAGCTCAATCCCACCCTGCTGGGCCCGGAACGGCTGCGGGGACTGCTGAACGACACCCTGGGCTTCGACATCACCGTGCCCGATGAAGCCTTCGGCCACGACCCCAAGTGGGATGATGCCCTGGCCATGGTGAAGCGGCTGGCGCAGATGGCAGAGGGGCGCGAGAACGGCTTCGGCCTCAAGCTGACCAACACCCTCGAGGTGGTGAACCACCGGCCCGTCTTCCCCGTCAACGAAAAGATGATGTACCTCTCGGGGCGGGCCCTCCATCCCCTCACCCTCACGCTTGCCCATCTGGTGATGGAGGCAACGGTAGGGAAGGTGCCGCTCAGCTTCTGTGGCGGGGCCGACGCGCGGAATTTCCCGGACCTCATCGCCGACAACCTGGGCCCTGTGACGGTCTGCACGGACCTGCTCAAGCCCGGCGGCTACGCCCGCCTCCAGCAGTACCTGGTGAACCTCGAGGCGGCCATGGACGAGGCGGGAGCGGATAGCCTCGACGCCTTCGTCCAGGCCAGTTCCGGCGGGCATGGCGCCCGTTTCAATCTGGCCCGCCACGCGGTGAAGGTGCTGGGCGACGACAGCTATGTGCGTCGCATCCGCCCCCTGGACTTCAAGGGCGACCGGCCCCTGGGCCACTTCGACTGCATCAACGCGCCCTGCGTGGACGCCTGCCCCACCAACCAGAACATCCCCGATTACCTGTGGCTGGTGGCCCACGGCAAGCCCGAGGAGGCCATGGAGGTGATCCTCCGCACCAATCCTCAGCCGGGTATCACCGGCAGCGTCTGCGACCACCCCTGCACCGAGCGCTGCGTCCGCAACTTCTATGACGCGCCGCTGGCCATCCGCGAGATCAAGCGCTTCGCCTTTGAGAGCGCCGGGAAGCGCCCAGCCGAGGTGCGGGGCAAGACACTGGGCGTGAAGGTGGCCATCGTGGGCGCCGGTCCCGCGGGCCTTTCCGCGGCCTACTTCCTGGCCAAGCTGGGCTTCGAGGCGGAAGTCTTCGAGGCCAAGCAGGAACTGGGCGGTATGGTGGGCGGCCTGATCCCGGCCTACCGCCTCCCGAACGAAACCCTCGAGGGAGATCTGGTCCGCCTGCGGGAGCTGGGCGTCCCGATCCACCTGGGTCAGGTGCTGGGCCGCGACTTCACCCTGGCGGGCCTCCGCAGGGACTACGCCTCCGTCTTCCTGGCGGTGGGGGCCCAGAAGGGCAAGCGCCTGGGCATCCCCGGCGAGGATACGCCCGGCGTCATGGATGCCCTGGACTTCCTCGACAAGGTGCGGGCCGGCACGCCCATGGACCTGGGCAGGCGCATCCTGGTCATCGGCGCGGGCAACTCCGCCATGGATGCGGTGCGTTCTGCCATCCGGCTGGTGCCAGGCGGCGAGGTGACCATTGTCTACCGCCGCACCCGGGCCCAGATGCCGGCGGATCCCGCCGAAGTCCACGACTGCATCGAGGAGGGCATCCAGATCCGCGACCTGCTGGCTCCGGCCTCGGTCGTCTCAGAAGGCAGCCGGGTAACGGGTCTTGCCTGCACCCGCATGCGGCTGGGCGAGCGGGATGCCTCGGGCCGGCCCCGCCCGGTGCCCATGGAGGGCAGCGAAGTGGTCCTGCCCGCCGACACCATCATCTCGGCCATCAGCCAGGAAGCCGTACTGGACTTCCTGGAGGGCCTGGAGATCCAGCGGAACAGCAACGGCTACCTGGTGGTGGACCCCAGTACCCGGGAGACCTCGGTGCCCGGCCTCTTTGCGGGCGGCGACGTGGTGCACGGCGCCTCCTCCGTCATTCTGGCCATCGCCGATGGCCGCGCCGTGGCCGAGGCCATCGCCACCCGCCATGGCGTGGCGCTGAAGCCTGAGCCTCTGCTGGAGAAGGGCCAGGCGGACGTGGCTCTGATGGAGAAGAAGGCCCGGCTCTTGGGGGCCCAGAAGGTGCCGGTGCTGCCCCTGACGGACCGCCACGGCTTCGACGAGGTGCTCAAGCCCTTCGATGCCGAAGCCGCGGTGAAGGAGGCCAGCCGCTGCCTGGACTGCGACGACCTCTGCAGCCTCTGCGTGACCGTCTGTCCCAACCGGGCCAACCTCGCCTACGCCATGGAGCCCCTGGACCTGCAGCTGCCCATCCTGGTTCAGCGGGGGGGACGGCTCCGCCAGGAAGGGTTCCGACCATTCCGGATCACTCAGCCGGTCCAGATCGTCAATCTCGGCGATGCCTGCAATGACTGCGGCAACTGCACGCCGTTCTGCCCCACCAGCGGCGCGCCCTACAAGGACAAACCCAGGTTCTGGGCCGACGAGCAGGCCTTTGAGGAATCCGAAGTGGATTGCTACCGGTTCCAGAGGCAGGGGGAATCCCTGGTGCTTGAAGCCAAGCTGGGCGGGCTGCGCCATCGACTGACCCAGTCGCCTAGGGGAGTTGAGTACCTCCCCCCCAGGCTGCGAGCCGAACTGGAGCCCACCACCTATGCGGTGCAGAGGTTCGAGCCGCGAGGACCCATCGAAGAGGGTTGCGCCCTGGACCTCCTGCCACTGGGGACCATGCTGGCCCTGCTCCCCGCCGAAAAAGCACTCCCGGTTTGAATAAATGGGCGGCCCGGCAAGGGGACGAAAAAAAATTATCTCAGCGGTATAAACTATTGCCATGTCTGATTTGATCCATTAAATTTTAACGGAGCTTTCTCCATGCCATCGACCTCCCGGGGAGGCAGGACAACCGGCCTCTGATTACGGTGGCGATCGGTCTTGAGTTCCCTGAAGCGACATTTGTCATTCGTCTCACTCCCACCCCCCCAACCCAAGGCCCACCCTCCCAGCGGGCCGTCTCCCAAGGAGATCCAGCATGAAGAAGTTCACCCTCGCCACTTTGGGCATCATCGCCCTGGCCGCGCTGCCCGTCAGCGCCGCCAACTGGAGCGACACCTTCGTCGGCTACCAGTACAGCAATCAGTTCCGCGACCCGGGTCTCGTGGGCACGCAGGTCAAGAACCGTCTCGAACTCAGCGGCGCCGCCGGCTGGGACTACGGCACGAACTTTTTCGACGTGAACATGCTCTCTGCCACCAAGAGTTCACCCGCCAACGATACCTCTGGTCAGCCCCAGAAGGGCGTGCCCGGCAACACTGAAGTGTATGTGGTCTACCGCTCCAGCTTCGACCTCGGGAAGATCTTCAAGACCAACCTGGGCTTCGGCCCCGTGCGGGAGGTGGACTTCACGGTTGGCTTCGATTTCGACTCCCAGGACAATCAGTTCGCGTCCAACAAGAAGCTGATGATGGCCGGCCCCCAGTTCGGGTTCGACATCTCCCACGGCTTCTGGAACCTGGGCATCGGCGCCTGCCGCGAGGCGAATTACAACGGCGTCGTGCAGAAGGAAGTGGACTTCAAGACCCAGTACATGATCTGGACCGCGTGGCACAAGGGCTTCGACATGGGTGTGCCCGTCACCTTCAAGGGCTGGATGAACTACGTCGGACCCAAGGGCAAGGATGGCTTTGGGGTTGATACAAAGGCCGAGACCGTCGGCGACATGTACCTGATGTTCGACATCAGCGGCCTCTTCGGCCGCAAGAATGGCGCTGTCTTCATCGGCCCCGGCTTCGAGTACTGGAACAACAAGTTCGGCGGCGTGAACTTCTCTGCTCCGGCCGCCTTCGATCCCGCGACCGGCAAGGGTCCCTGGAACAACAACCAGCAGACCACCGCCTTGATGCTCTCGGCCGAAATCCACTTCTAGCTGTTTCTGAACACCCGCGCGGGGGCCCCCTCCCGCGCGGATTTTGTCTGGGCTTCCCGTCATGACCCCATTCACCTACCGATGCACGGACTGCGGGCAGCATTACTACCGCGAGCAGGTCCGCTATTTGTGCCCGGAATGCGGGAAGAGCTACCACCCCGGCATTCCCCTCACGGGCGTGTTGGAGGTGGAGTTCGACTACTCGGCGATTCGAGCCGCTTTCGACCCGGAGCACCCGGACTGGAATCTCTTCTGCCCCGTGGAGGCTGAGTTCCATCCGCCGCTGCCCGTGGGCAATACCCCCCTGGCTCGAGTAGACCGCCTAGGTGCAGAACTGGGTCTGAGCAGCCTGTGGGTGAAGAACGATGGCCTCAATCCCAGTGGCAGCCTCAAGGACCGGGCCTCCTTCCTGGTAGTTGCCGAAGCCAAGCGTCTGGGCATCGACCTCATCGTGGCCGCTTCCACCGGCAATGCTGCTTCGGCCCTGGCGGCGGTATGCGCTTCAGCGGGACTGCAGGCCCTCATCTTCGTGCCGCAGAGCGCACCGAAGGCTAAGCTCGTGCAGATGCTCCTCTGCGGAGCCACGGTGATCCCGGTGAAGGGCACTTATGACGACGCCTTCCGCCTTTCCCTGGAGTACACGGAGAAACGCGAAGGGTTGAACCGCAACACTGCCTACCATCCCCTCACCATCGAGGGGAAGAAGACCGCTGGTCTGGAGATCTGGGCGCAGCTGGGCTACCGGGTGCCGGATGCCATCTTCGTGTCGGTGGGCGATGGCGTGATCCTCGGTGGTGTGCACAAAGCCTTCGTGGACCTGAAGCGGGCTGGGCTCATCGCTACCCTGCCGAAGTTGATCGGTGTCCAGGCGGAGTCCTCCGATGCGATCCACCGGTACGTCCAGACGGGCATCTATTCAGATGCAGTGCATCCCACAACCCAAGCCGATTCCATTTCCGTGACCTGTCCCAGCAACGCTCATGGCGCCCGGCGCGCCATCCTGGAAAGCCAGGGACGGACGCTCACCGTCACGGACGAAGAGATACTCACCGCCCAGAGCCGCCTGACCAGCCGCACGGGCATCTTCACCGAACCCGCTGGAGCCACAGCCCTGGCGGGACTCGTGAAACTACAGGCCGGTCCCGACGCCTTGCCGCAGGACGCCAAGGTCGTAGTCCTGGCCACCGGTCATGGCTTGAAAGATATCGAAGCTCCCCTTGGGCGCATCCAGATTCCAGAGGCGGTGGAGCCGAGGCTGGAGGTCCTGGGCCGATGAGGACCCTCATCCAGAACGGCAGGATCGCCGTCGGCGGCCGCCTGGAAAACGCGGATCTTCTGCTCGATGGGGATCTCATCGCTGGGATCGGAAACGGTTTCACGGCTTCCCCGGACCGGGTCGTGGATGCCCGGGGATGCTACGTCTTGCCGGGCTTCATCGACTTCCACACCCATGTGGGGGACCGCATCGGGCGCTTCGAACTGGTGGACGACTATGAGAGTGGCACCCGCGTCGCGGCCCTGAACGGCATCACCACCCTCTGCACGTTCGTCACCCAGGGGCCTGACGGAACCTTGCGTGAAGCGCTGCAGCTTGCGCGTGGACGGGCCGAGGGCCAGTGCCACTCGGACGTGGCCTGGCACCTCACACCCACCACCTTCGGGGAAGGGGACTGGGAAGACCTGGGGCGATTCGCCGAGGCTGGCTACCGCACGCTGAAGTTTTATACGACCTATCGGGGCGCAGGCCTCTTCGTAGATCAGGAGCGCCTGGACGAGGCCTTCCGGCGGATGGGTCCCCAGGGTGTGCGCTTCCTGATCCACTGCGAAGACGATGACCTGCTGGCCGCGGTGGATGCGGGTGCTCTGGACCTCTCCAAGGCTTCGGCCCATGCCCGCCTGCGTCCCGGGGCCGCGGAAGTCCGGTCCGTGGAAGCCCTGGTATCACTTGCGGCCCGCAGGCAGGTGCCCCTGCATGTGGTCCATGTGTCCACAACGGAGGCCGCCCGGCACATCCAGGCCTCCCGTGGTTCGCAGGATGTCACCAACGAGACTTGCCCTCAGTACCTCTGGCTGGATGAGTCCTGGCTGGACCGGCCGGACGGCTACCGGTGGATCTGCTCTCCGCCGCTTCGCGGTGGGCGGGAAGCCTTCCGGGCCCTGGCGCGGGAAGGCGCCTTTGACATGATCGCCACCGACCACTGTGCCTTCTGCCAGGCCGACAAGGATGACTGGGATGGCCGGGACATTCGCGGGGTCGCCAACGGCCTGGGCGGGTTGGGATCCTTGCCCCACCTGGCCTGGAAGCTCTGGGAGGATGACCCGGACCGGGCCGCCCTGGAACTGGCCCAGCGCCTGTCCGAGAATCCCGCCCGGCGCCTGGGACAGGACCATCGCAAAGGGGCGCTGCGCCCAGGGCTCGACGCGGATGTGGTCCTGCTGGATCCCCAGGGGCCTGAACGGCCGATCCGATCTTCCCTCTCCGATGCTCCAGAGCCCTATCCCGGATTCACATCACCGCTTTCCTTCCGTGCGGTATTCCTCCGGGGCATCCCGGTGGTGGAGGAAGACCACCTCCTTGATCCCGCTCATCCTCGCGGCGTACCCCTCCAGGGCCCGGCCTGAGCGCTGGGGCTGAAACCGACTTCGAACCGACCTTGAAAGGACCCCCCATGACGAAGCGAGCGATCCAAGAGCAGTTGAAAGCCTTCGAGGCGCTGAAGAGCCATCTGTATCACAAGGATTTTCTGCTGACGTGGGAGCATTCGACGGAGGAGATCACGGCGATCCTGACGCTGGCGGAGACGCTGAAGCAGATCCACCAGGCGGGGCAGTCCTACCGGGCCTTCGACACGGGGCTGGCGATTTCGATCTTCCGGGACAACTCGACCCGGACGCGGTTCTCCTACGCGTCGGCGG
>CAIYNT010000249.1 GCA_903927605.1 uncultured Holophagaceae bacterium | reverse complement strand
ATCGCCCAGCGGGCCATGGACGAGAGTGTGGCCTACGCTAAAACCCGTCGTTCCTTCGGCAAGGCCATCGGCGAGCACCAGATGATCCAGACTTACCTGGCCGAGATGGAGTCCCACCTCCAGGCCGCGCGCCTGCTGGTCTACCGGGCCGCAGCCATGAAAGAGGCCGGGAAGACCTGCACGGTGGAGGCCGCCACCGCCAAGCTCTTCACCACCGAAAGCGCCGTCTGGCTCTGCGATCGGGCCGTCCAGATCCACGGCGGCTATGGCTATTCCCGCGAGTACCTGGTCGAGCGCCTCTACCGCGATGTGAGGGTGACCACCATCTACGAGGGCACCAGCGAGATCCAGCGCATGGTCATCGCCCGCGAGTTGTTGAAGTAGACAACCCAGCACTGGAAGGAACTCGGCTTGCCCTCACCATGCGAGGGAGGCATTCTAAGGGACGGGACCCATCTAAACCGGCCCCTGGGCTTGTCCGTAGGCACCCTGTCCCCGTGGCGGTCCTGTTGTTGATGTTCAAGGAGTGGTGATGACGCGTCTCCCGATCTTCCCAGCCCTGCTGGTGGCTTTCTCCCTGGTGGCGCAGACTGCGCCGAAGGTGGATGCCTCCCACCTGACCCTGCAGGAGGCCATCGAGACCTCGCTGAGGAATAACCTGCAGGTGCAGATCTCGGCGGAGACCCGCAACGTCTCACATGCAGGGGTAACGATCAATGAGGGCACCTTCGACTGGCAGCTCACCAGTGCCCTCAACCTCAGCTACTCCAAGCTGGTGTTCGCCGACAGGCAGATCAGCCCTCTGTATCCCTCGCAGTCAGGCGACCAGGTCACGGACTACCACAACCTGACAGTGGGCCTGAGCAAACCTACACAGTGGGGCGGCACCTTCCAGCTGAACTACAACCCCACCTACACCTATACCGAATACAACTACACCAACACCACTACCAGCACCCCCACCCCCTACTCTGGCTATCTGTCGGCCTCCTTCACCCAGAGCCTGCTGCGGAACTTCGGGCGCGATACCGCCGCCAGCAACCTCATCGTGGCCCAGTACGGGTCGAAGGCTGCGGACTATGCTTTCCAGCTGGCGGTCATCAACTTGGCGGCCAGCACTGAATCGGCCTACTGGGCTGTGGTCTTCGCCAAGCTCGACCTGGAGAACAAGCGGGTGGCCCGGACCCTGGCCCAGCAGCAGCTCAAGGAGGACACCCTTCGGGTCAAGGTGGGTACCCTGGCTCCCCTTGGGCTCCTCCAGGACGAAGCCTCCGCCGCCCAGGCCGAACAGGACATCATTGCTTCTGAGGCCAACTTCCTCAATGCCAAAGACACCCTCATCCGGACCATCTATCCCATTCCGGCTCGCCCGGACAGCTTGGATACCGTGGATCTGCCGACCGTGAAATCCATGGAGATGGATGAGGACACCGCTACCAAGCTGGCCCTGGCCAACCGCGTGGAACTCAAGAGCGCCGACCTAGACCTGCTCGCCAAGCAGAACCAGGAAACCGCCGCCAAGAACCGCACCCGGCCCCAGCTCGACCTCACGGTGGCCTACAACGGCCAGACCTCGCCCTATGCCTCCCTCAGCCCGGTGAACACCGACCTGTTTCAGGCCAAGAGCCCCGGTTACTCCGTGGGTCTGCAATTCGCCCTGCCCCTTCAGAACCGGGCCGCCAAGGGGAACCTGGCCGTGGCCCGGGCCAACCGCCGGAGCAGCGAGCTGTCCCGCCACGACCAGGAACTGACCGTCATCCTGCAGGTCCGTACCGCCTACCGCAACCTGGACTCCCTCGCCAAGGGCGTGGTCGCGGCTGAGAAGACCCGGGTCTTCCGCGAGCAGAACCTCGATGCCGAGAAGAAGAAGCTCGACAACGGCATGAGCACGAGCTTCCTGGTGCTGACCGCGCTCAACGACCTCAACACCTCCAAGGGCAATGAGCTGCAAGCTCGGATCAATTATGCCAATGCCGTGACGGCCTTCGACCAAGCCCTGGGCCGCCTCCTGCAGGCCAGGCACCTCCAAATAAAGTAGTTCCAAGCGCCTGCTCCAGAACGGGTCCCAATCGGGGCTCGTTTCGGAGTCAACCCCGCCGCGGAGCGGCGAAGCCTGCCACTTCAATCCATGCGCAGGCTGAGATCCACCGCGGGCGCACTGTGGGTGAGCGCGCCGACGCTGAGGAAGTCCACGCCGGTTTCGGCCACCACTCGCGCCCGGTCCAGGGTGAGGTTGCCGCTGGCTTCCAGAAAGAGGCGCCGCCCGCTGCGGTCCCGCAGCGCCACGGCCTCGCGCATCTGGTCCAGGGCCATGTTGTCCAGCAGCACGCCGTCCACGTCCGGCAGATCCAGGCAGGCCTTGAGCTGGCCTAGCGTCTCCACCTCGACCTCGATTTTCACCAGATTGGGAGCGGATCTCCTGGCAGCCTCCACCGCCGCGCGGATGCCGCCCGCCGCCGCCAGGTGATTCTCCTTGAGCAGCACACCATCGCCCAGGGTCAGCCGGTGGTTGACGCCGCCGCCACAGCGCACGGCGTACTTCTCCAGCAGCTTGAGGCCCGGCGTGGTCTTGCGCGTATCGAGGATGCGCGCGCCCGTGCCCTCGATGGCGTCCACGAACTTCCGCGTGAGGGTGGCCGTGCCCGAGAGGCGCTGGAGCAGGTTGAGCATCACCCGCTCGGCCAGCAGGATGCCGTGGCTGGAGCCCTCGATGCGCAGCACCTCGGTGCCCTTGGCCACCAGCTGGCCGTCCCCTGCGAGCTGAGAACAGGAAAGGGTGGGATCCGCCAGACGGAACACTTCCAGGGCCATGGGAAGCCCCGCCAGCACGAGCTCGTCTTTCGCGACCACGCGGGCCACCATGGGCCGGTCCGGGACCGCCGCTGTGGACCAGTCCTGGGTGCCCCAGTCCTCCCGCAGGAAGGCGCGCAGCTGATCACGGTAGGTTTCGGGATGCGGGGGATGGAACATGGATCACTCCCACCCCAGCGTACAATGATCCCAAACCAGGAGCTTCTATGTCCTTCGTCCTCGTCGAGAAAGCTGATCGCATCGCCTGGGTCACCCTCAACCGCCCGGAAAAACTCAACGCCCTCAACAACGAGGTCCTGAAGGAGCTGGAACAGACCTTCGCGGATCTGGAGCAGGATGCTGCAGTGGGCGTGGTGGTGGTGACAGGCGCGGGCGAAAAGGCCTTCGTGGCCGGCGCGGATATCTCTGAGCTGAAGAGCCTCGATACCGCCGGGGCCCGGGTGCAGGCCCTGCGAGGCCAGGCCGTCTACCAGCGCATCGAAGCCATGCCCAAACCCGTGATTGCAGCGGTGAACGGCTTCGCCCTGGGCGGGGGCTGCGAGCTGGCCCTGGCCTGCCACCTCCGCATCGCCAGCGAGAATGCGAAGTTCGGCCTGCCGGAAGTGAGCCTCGGCATCATCCCGGGCTATGGTGGCACCCAGCGCCTCTCCCGCCTGGTAGGCAAGGGCATCGCTTTGGACATGATCCTCAGCGGTGAGCTGACTCTGGCCGCCGATGCCTTGCGAATGGGTCTCGTGAGCCGTGTCGTACCTCAGGCGGAGCTCCGGGCCACCGCCGAAAAGCTGGCGAAGACCATCCTCTCCCGCGGCCCCCTCGCCCTGCGTAGCGCCCTCGCCGCCGTGAACGAGGGTATCGAGATGCCCCAGGAACAGGGCCTCCAGTATGAAGCCGCGCTCTTCGGCCTCCTGGCCGCCACCGAGGATATGCAGGAAGGCATGGGCGCCTTCCTGGAGAAGCGTCAGGCCCAGTTCAAAGGACTGTGAATCCCCGAAGAATCACTTCTCCACCCTTCCGTATTTCGGCCGACAAGGTGATCCTGGGGTTCCGGAGGCGTCATGCGGTGGTTTGGACGGGCTGAGGGTGCCTCCCTAGTGAAGCGTCCTTCATGGCCCGGGATCATTTCTATCGGCCGAACCCTGTTGCTCTCCCTCTTCATGGCTTCCTTTGCCTCCGCTGAGCCCGCGAAGATGAAGGTCGTCGTTGGCATCAACCGGGACTTTCCCCCTTACGAGTATTTGGACGCCAAGGGCAAACCGGCAGGCTACGACGTGGACCTCCTTCGGGCGGTGGCTGAGGTCGAGAGCCTGGACCTGGAGTTCCGAGCCGACACCTGGGACAACACCCTGAATGCCCTGCGGGAGTCCCGGCTGGACCTGCTGCCCGGGCTCCTGTACTCCAAGGAGAGGCAGGCCTTCGCCGATTTCTCCACGCCTCATCTGGTGGTCCACTACGCCATCTTTGTCCGCCGGGGCGATGCGCGCATCCAGGATGAAACCGGACTGAAGGGCCACCGGATCCTGGTGGAGCGGCAGAGCCAGATGCATGACCACCTCCGCTCGGCTGGATTCGGGCCCGACCTGATTCCGGTGGATTCGGAACCAGAGGCCCTCCGCCGACTGGCAGCCGGTGAAGGCGATGCCGCTGCTGCGCCCCAGCTGGAGGGGATGGTCCTGGCGAAGGAGAAGCGTCTCGCCATCCATACCGTAGGTGGACCGATTTTCACCCGTCAGCTCTGCTTCGCCACCCGGAAAGGCGAAGCAGAGCTGCTGTCCAGGCTCAACACCGGCCTCGCCATCCTGAACCAGACGGGCCGTTACGCCGAGATCTACCAGGCCTCCTTCGGCGGATTGCTCCCCAATCCCCAGGAGAACGCCGCCCTGATCCGGCGCATTCTCTTCACCCTGGCCTTCGTCGCCGTGGCCCTCCTCCTTACTGTGTCGTGGAACTGGTTCCTGCGCCGCCGGGTGGCCCGGGCAACCCTCCAGATCCGACATGCCAACCGTGAAATCCGCGCCCGGGAAGCCTATCTCCACACCGTCATAGAAAGTCTTCCGGTCGCCATTTTCGGGAAGGATCCGCGCCACGCGTACGTCTTCACGCTCTGGAACGCCCGCAGCGAAGAGATCTTCGGGCTCCGCAAAGAGGAAGTGCTGGGAAGGTCCGATTACGACCTCTTTCCCAAAGCTCAATCCGATCTCTTCCGGGCCAAGGATGAGGAGGTCATCCGGAACCGACAATCCGTCGAGATCCCGGAAGAACAGATCCTCACCAAGGCACTGGGAGAGATCACCCTCCAGACCCGGAAGGTCCCGCTGTTTGACGAGAAAGGGGAGCCCTTCCTGCTCCTCGGCATCTCGGAAAACATCACGGAGCGGCGGGCCATGGAAGCTGCCGTCCGGCAGACCCAGAAATTGGAGAGTCTCGGAGTCCTGGCGGGTGGCATCGCGCACGACTTCAACAACCTGCTCACGGCGATCCTCGGGAACCTTGGGCTCGCGGGCCTTCAGGTATCTGAGGACCACCCCATCCAACGCTTCTTGGATAAGGCAAAGGCCACCTCCCTTCGAGCCGCCGAATTGACCCGGCAGATGCTGGCTTATGCCGGGAAGGGCGTGCTCACCGTGAAGCCCCTGGACCTCAGCCAGGTGGCGGAAGAGATCACGAACCTCATCGAGGTTTCCATCTCGAAACGGGTCCGCCTCCAATTCGGTTTTTCCAGGGGTTTGCCCTGCATCAATGCCGATCCGGCTCAGATCCAGCAGGTCGTGATGAACCTGGTCACCAATGCTTCTGAGGCCATTGGCGAAGCCGAAGGGGACATCCTTCTGGCCACAGGCCTCACTGAACTCACCGCCACCCGGGCCGCGACCCTTCATCCGGGCTCACCCATTCCCCCTGGCCACTACGTCACCCTTTGCGTGAAGGATACTGGCGTCGGCATGTCCGCCGAAGTGCTCGCCCAGATCTTCGATCCGTTCTTCACTACCAAATTCTCCGGCCGAGGGCTGGGGCTATCCACCATGCTGGGAATCCTCCGGGCGCACCATGCGGGAATCGGAATCACAAGCGAGCCCGGAAAGGGCACGGAGTTCCATCTCTACTTTCCGGAATCCGACCTGGGTCCGACCAAAGACCAGACCCTGAGCGGCCCCGAAGTGGCGAGCCCACTGCCCGGCGTCGTTCTCCTGGTGGAGGATGAGCCCGAGATCCGAAAAGCCACAGGGGCCATGCTCCACCAGGCTGGATTCGAGGTGCTTGAGGCCGTCGATGGCGCAGAGGCTTGCGAGGTGTTCCGGCAGGCTCACCCCAGAATCCAGGTGATTCTCATGGACCTGAATATGCCCAAGATGGACGGCCGGTCCGCCGCCAGGGAGATTCTCGCCATCGAGCCGAAGGCCCGGATCCTCTTGACCAGCGGATTCCCGATGGACATGAGTGCTCAGGGAATCGGGCAGGAAGCCCTTGGAGGCTTCATCCAGAAGCCCTACCAGATGCAGGATCTGCTAGCCGCCCTGCAACGTGTGCTGGTGGCTTCTTAACGTTTCTTCGATCCATCCGCAATGGAGACGGCAGCGGTCTGTTCATTGTTGTGCTGATCCACCACCTTCACCAGGACGCGGTCACCGCGGATCGCATCCCGGGGCACGAGGACGTCGAAACGCTCCTCCTTCTGATCGAAGACCCGGTCCTCGGGCACGATCTGGAGCCAGCGATCGCCATCTGCGCTGATGGCGGCCTCCTTCAGGATCGACATCTCATCCCGGGCCAGGAAGCGCACCCGGACGCCTTCACCTTCAGCCATGGCGCTGAGCTCAGAGATGGTGGGCGGCGTGTGGTCGATGATGAAGGGCGCCGTCCGCCAGGTGCTGGAGAGGACGGCATTGAAGGGGGCGGAGGGCGCGTCGGAGGCGGTGACCTCCAGACGATAGCGGCCATCAGGAACGGGAAGGGTATCGAAGCTGAAGAACTTCTCCTTCCAGGCCTTTTCCAGCAGGATCGGCGCGCCGCGATCAGGCAGCAGCCGGATGCTGAACTGGAGGACATCTCCGTTGGGATCGTTCACCTTGAAAATGCAGCTCTGGCCCCCGCGGCGGAAACTGCGCTTCTCCGCACCCAGGTAGCCCAGGGCGGGAATGAGCTTTTGCGTCTGGAGGGGCACCCGCTCGATGCCGATGTCCTCCGGCGGTGCGGAGCGGGTGATGACGAGACCCGGCGGCATCAGGTCCACACCTTCCCAGACCGGCGCGAGGTTCCGACGGGCCCAGTAGACGCTCACGGTCTCGACGATGGGCGTGGCGCCGCCCCGGGTGCTGCTCAGGCGGAGCCGGAACTGGGCGAAGCGCGCCGTGGGCAGGGCGGGCCGCTCACCGCTGCGCAGCGGTGGTGTCCAGGGACTCCAGGTGGCGTCAGGGGTTTCCGTGCTGCCGATGCGGAACTGCAGTTCCACGTTGGTGCCCGTGGGCATCTCCGCATCCAGGTAGGCACGGCCCCAATCCGCGATGGGATCCCCCTTCAGTATCTTCGACTCCAACGTGCCCTCCGTGGCCTGGGCCTCGGAGAGCAGATGCAGTTCCGCGGGGTTGGATCCCACAACCAGAAGGTCCCCGCCCGAGGGCAGGAAGGCCGTGGCCTGGGCCGTGCCCAGTTCCTGGACTACGGCGAAGGGGTCGGTGTCGCGGGCCTTCCCGAGGGGCAGGGAGAACAGGCGGGAGCGGTTGCCCGTGCCCACCAGCAGCTGACCCTTCCATACGGCCAGTGCATAGACCTGGCTCTGGGCGCTCTGCCAGAGGGTTTCCGGCACGCGATCCCGGTCCAGCCGGATGACGGCGGACCGGGTGGTGGCCGGGGTATCCGCCTGGAGATAGCCTTCCCGGCGCTCCAGTTGGCCCGTGCTGAACTTGGGTGTAAGGCCGTTGTCGGCGCCGATGTAGAGCTGGCCATCGGCGACGGCCAGGGCCCGCACTTCCTCGAAGGGAGTATCCATCAAGGTTTCCAGGCGGTCGCCCTGGCGGTTGTAGCGAAGGACCAGACCCCGGCCATGGCTGCCCAGGTACCAGCCGCCCTGCCCATCCGGGGCCAGCGCCGTAAAGGCCGTCTCGTCCGCCAGCTCCGCCAACCGTCGGCTGGAGCCCTCCCTGGCCTGCACAAGCACGGCGCCCTTCTCGGCGCCGCCCGCGGCGATCACCGCGTCCCCTTCGACCGCGAGGGCCCAGACGATGCGGGCATCGATGTCCGCGAAGGGCTTCACATCACCGGCAGGCGTCACCCGGAGGAGCTTGCCCTCCCCGGTGGGAGCCACCACCAGATCCTGGCCCAGGCGCGCCATGGCGAAGACGATGCCGCCCTTCACCTGTCCCAGGGGCTTCACCTGTCCACCGACATAGTGGAAGAGCTTGCCGTCCGTGCCGGCAGACAAATAGGCGCCACCGGTCCCATCCGCCACGGCGGACCAGATCACTCCTTCCGGCAGCTGGCCCACTCGACGCAGGTTCGGGGCCAGACGCAAACGGCCATCGGCGCCGATGCGCACGCCTCGGGTCTCGGAGCCGAGCCAGTCGTTGAAGGCCGAGAAGGTGGCACTGGGCTGATCCGCCAGAGCGGACACACCCAGAAAGGCCGATAGAACAACCGTCATCCAGCGCATAGAACCTCTTCGTGAATCCATCTACTCGATCTCCACTTCCAGTTGGCTGATCCCGCGCACTTCGCGCTCCAGGGGGAGCAGGGCCCGCCCGATGATGCGGCGCTGCAGTCGGTTGTCGCTGGAGGCACCGTCCGCCCCCACCAGGCTGGCCACAGTGGGCGGGATGCCCTCGATGCGGCTTCCGCGCAGGCCCGCGCCCGCCTGAGTCTGCACCAGCAGGGCATAGGCGTGGTTGTTGCGCATGGCGCCATTCAGCAGGCGGACCACATCTCCGAGGCTGGCGACTTCGATCATGCGTTCGTCGGGATCGGCGGCCGTCAGGCTGTACCCGTCCCCCACCATCAGCGTGGCCTTGCCCTTGGCTGCCGAGGAGGGCACCTGGATGTTGAAGGTGGCGGTCTCCCGTACGCCCTGGATGTTCTGGAGCGTCACCAGCACCGGCAGGATCTCGCCCCGCTTGGCGCGGGCCTTCAGCAGGCGAACCCCCGCGATGGCCGTCAGATCCAGCCGCTCCTCGGCCTTGATCGTGAGCGAGATCCCCTCGAACACCGGTTTCTCGAAGGGATTCAGAGAGACCGCCTGGATCATGGCGCCCACGTACTGGGCCATGCGGGACGGATTCAGATCCGCGATGACATTCTCGATCAGGATGGCGGGGTGGCCCGCCAGCTTGATGTTGCCCTGCATGGACAGGCTCTGCAGGCCCACGCCCCGGGTGTGGGCGTCCAGGGTCTGGGCTACGGCGGTGGCCGCCAGCGCGGCCGTGGCCACCGGATGATCCATGATCTCGAACCGGAAGTTCAGGTTGCGCCGGCCGCCCAGGTTCAGGCCGATCCGCAGGGGGACCATGTGGGGCTCGGCCCCCAGAATGCCCGCCACGCCGGAACTGCGATCCAGGCGCAGGGCTCCGATGGGCGCCACCGGCAGGGCCAGTTTGAAGGAGCTTTCGTAACCCGGGACCGTGGTGGCGACGGTGGCCGACCAGAGGGGCAGGTCCACCGGGCCCAGGTTGAACAGCTGGTGGCCGAACATCAGGACCCGCTTGCCAGAGACATAGGTGATGGTGCCCGAGGCTCCCAGGTCCAGATCCCCCTGCATGAGGGTGACCGTGGCCATGCCCCCCGGCTCCAGTGGGCTCGCCTCCTCCCGGCCGCCGGAAAGGGTCGGGCCCGCCGTGAAGGTGACCGGCCAACCGGACCAGATACGCTGGGCCTCGGGACCCAGGGGACTCCCGGTCAAGGCCATGGGCAGCGCCTGCGGGTCCTGGTCGCCCATCAGCGTCGGGAAATCCAGCATCTGCCCCAGCAGCGCGGCCTTGAGCACCTTGGGGGGCTCCAGCTTGGGCAGGATCAGGGGCGTGCGGCTGGGGGCGGCTTCGGGGATGTCCCTCAGCTGGTCCAGCATCTCCGCGATGGGTGTGATGCCCCCGATGGGCTCCTTCTCCCAGGCGATCCCGGTGCTGAGGGCGCCGATGAGCTTGCCGTCGATATAGCAGGGGCTGCCGCTCATGCCGGCCAGGATGCCCGTTGTGGCAAGGGGTCCCCCGGAAGCCCGCACCATGATGCGGCTTCGGCCCGGGGCATAGTTCTTCTGGACGCCGAGCACCTCGAAGTCAAAGCGTTCGATCTTCCCCCCCTGGAAGACGGTCTTCCCGTAACCCTTCATGCCGGCCCGGATCTCCGAGACCCCCAAAGTGGCCGGCCCCTGTGCGAACAGGGCGGTCATGGTGGTGAACGCAAGGGCGGTGGCGGCCAGATTCATGGGGATCCCAAGTGGACAAGGAAGCCTAACAGACGGCCCCCGGGCGGACCCCTCTGTGACCATGTGGTGTCGCGCCGGTGACTTTCGTTCCAAGTCCCCATAAACCCATTTTTTCCCGCGTCCGGGCCCGCTAACCTCAAAGTAGGAGGAACTTTTCATGCGCTTTAGACATTTAAGTAGTTTGTCCATCATGGCCCTGCTGGTCGCCGGGGCACCGATCATGGCCCAGGGCGTATCGACTCAGCTGGGCGGCCGGGTCCTGGACACCAAGGGCGCAGCCGTGGCTGGTGCGAGGGTGGTCATCCTCAACGGCGAGACTGGCCTTACCCGCACCCTTCAGACCGATGGCGAAGGCCGCTACCTGGCCACGCTACTGCCTGTGGGCCCTTACACCGTGACCGTCACCAAGGCCGGCTTCCAGACCGCCGGCAACCTCAAGGTGAACCTCAACCTCGGCGATGCCGCCCCCCTGGTCATCCACCTGGCGACTGAGAGTGGCGCCGTGGTGGAAGTTACCGCCAGCGCCGCCCAGGTTGATTCCGAACGCGCCAGCGCCGCCGCCATCATCTCGCCTGACAACCTCACCAATCTGCCCGTCTTCAACCGCAACTTCACCAACCTGGCCACTCTCACTCCGCAGGTCGTGGTGGACAGCAGCCGCGGCAACCTCGCGATCGCGGGTCAGCGCGGCGTGAACAGTTCCATCAACATCGACGGCGGCGACAACAACGAACCCTTCTTCGGCGGCGCCATCGGTGCGGGTGAAGGCAAGACCCCCTTCACCGTCTCCATCGAAGCCATCCGCGAGTACCAGGTCATCACAGACGGCGCGAGCGCCGAGTTCGGCCGCATGGGCGGCGGCTACGTGAACGCCATCACCAAGAATGGCACCAACGAACTCAGCGGCAGCCTGTTCTACTACAAGCGGCCCGAGAGCATGGTCGCCGCAGGACCCACGATGCTGCAGCCCAATGGCAAGTACACCTTCAATCCCGTGGGGGACTTCCAGCAGGAGCAGTTCGGCTTCAGCATCGGCGGCCCCATCATCAAGGACAAGCTCTTCTACTTCGTGGCCTACGACGCCCAGCGCCAGAAAACGCCCATCAGCATGGACTGGGGCGGCAATACCCCCGTGACCCTGGACCCCATCGCCAACCCCCGGGACGCCGTCCTCATCTCCAAGGCCGGCGCCTACTCCAGCAAGGCCGACTCCGATACGATGTTCGCGCGCTTTGACTGGAACATCACCACCGACCAGACCCTCCAGTTCCGCCTGAACCACTCGAAGTTCAAGGGGGACGTGGGCTCAGGCATCACTGCCGCCTACGAGAACCTCTCCTCGGACCAGATCACCACCGACGCCTACGTGCTCCAGTGGAACTGGGTACTCAATGCCAACTGGCTGAACGAGGTCCGGGTGAACTACACCAAGGACGACATGCCGCGGGTGCCCTATTCCACCACGCCCGAGGTGAGCATCACGAACGTCGGCTACTACGGGGCCTATCCCTTCGACCGGACCTACAACACCTCCCGGACGCAGATCCAGGAGAACCTCAGCTATGTCACGCCCACCTTCCAGGTGAAGGGCGGCATCGACTACAACGCCATCGATGTCTCTGAGTTCTTCGCCGGCAACTGGCGCGGGGTTTACGCCTTCAGCAATATCGCCAACTACCGCGCCGGGAACTGGTCCACCTACACCCAGAATTTCGGCCTGAACGGCCCCGTGCAGCAGGCCGGCCTCTTCAGCACCAGTGAAAAGCAGGAGGCGGCCTTCATCCAGGCCGACTGGCGCCTGACTGACACCTTCAAGATGGGTCTTGGGCTTCGCTGGGATCGCCAGGAAAACCCTGACTTCCCCATCCTGGACATGAGCAATCCCTTGGCTGCCACCATGCCCCTCAGCGCCAGGATTCCCAACGACAGCCAGTTCTCCCCCCGCTTCTCCTTCACTTGGACTCCAGCCATCGACGACGGCAAGACCGTGGTTCGTGGCAGCGTGGGACGGTACGTCAGCACCACGCCCGCCGTGTTCCTCTACCAGGCCTTCGCCGCCAATGGACAGCGTACAGGTTCGGTGCAGTTCACCGCCGCCCAAGCCGCGGCCAACGGTATTCCCATCGGCGCCGCCTTCAATGCCAGCAACCCCTACTGGATTCCTACCTACACCCCGGGTCCCGCCAAGTACAACATCTGGTCCTTCAACCCGGACTTCAAGAACCCCTACACGGACCGGGTGAACCTCGGCGCCGAGCGCCCCTTCTTCCGCGACCTCGTGCTCGGCCTGTCTGCCACCTATGCCAAGGGCAACCAGCTGGAGCGCACCGCCGATCTGAACCTCGGCACTCCCACTCCGAATGCCTATGGACGACTGATCTACCCCAGCACCATCAGTGGGAGTGGCGGTTACACGGCGGTCCGACCCAATGCCAACTACGGCACCATGGGCATGTACTACTCCGATGCCACCAGCCTCTACCACGCCTACACCATCAGCATGAAATACCACAAGGACGACAGCGCCTTCGACGCCCAGCTCTACTACACCTACTCCATCAACAAGGACAGCGATTCCAACGAGCGCAACTACTCGGGCATCAGCATCCAGGATGCCGGCAATCTAGGCAATCAGTGGGGCTACGCCGACACCGATCGACGCAGTGTGCTCACCGGCTACGTGAGCTACCTGGACAAGTACTACACCGGGATCCTGTCCTCCCTGAATATCCGCTACCAGACCGGTACGCCTTACACGCTGACCTATGGTACGGATGTGAACGGAGACGGCAACACGTCCAACGATCGCTACTTCCAGAATGGCGTGGACACGGGCCGCAACACCCAGCGCTCGGGCTCGGTCCTCTACATGGACCTGGGGCTTCGGCGTGACTTCTTCCTCACCAAGAGGATGAAGTTGACCCTTTCCGCCGATGTCTTCAACCTCCTCAACCGCCAGGACACCTATCTGTCGACGAAGGTCTCCTACACCGCACCGGTCACCCCGGCCACTGTGGACGCCAATTCGGCGAGCAATCTGGTGCAGCAGCAGAACTGGCTCGGCTCGGCCCGTCAGGTCCAGCTCGGAGCCCGCTTCGCCTTCTAGTCCAACCCGCAGCACCCAAGGGCGGCGCACTCGCGCCGCCCTTTTCAATTAAGCTGGTTCCATGCGGATCTTGGCGTTGGGCGATGTGGTGGGTGAACCGGGGCGGCGGCTGGTGGAGGCCTTCCTGCCTGACCTGCGACGGGAGACCGGGGCCGACCTGGTGATTGTGAACGGCGAGAACGCCGCCCACGGTCATGGCATTACGGACAGCATCGCCCGGGAGTGGTTCGATCGGTACGGGGTCCATGTCATCACCACGGGCAATCACGCCTTCGATGTGAAGGGCATCGATGCCTATTTCCGTCAGGAGCCGCGTCTCCTGCGGCCCGCCAACCATCCTCCGGACACGGCCGGCAACGGCTGGGTCAAGCTGCATACGTCATCCGGCGCCGAGGTTCTGATCATCAACCTCATGGGCCGGGTGCACATGCCCCCCTGCGACTGCCCCTTCCGCTGCGCGGATTCGATCCTGCAGAAGGAACGGGCTGATCTTGTGATCGTGGACATGCACGCCGAGGCCACCAGCGAGGCCCAGGCCATGGGTCATCACTTGGACGGCCGCGCCATCGCCGTACTGGGGACGCACACCCACGTTCCCACCCTCGACGCCAAGGTCCTGCCCAACGGCACCGCCTATGTGACGGACATCGGCATGACAGGGCCCTACGAGGGCGTCATTGGCATGAAGAAGGAAGCCAGCCTGGGCCGCTTCCTAAAAGTGCAGCGCCCCAGGTACGAAGTCGCCGAAGGGGACCTGCAGCTCCACGCCGTGCTCGTCACCACCGAAGGCCGAAAGGCTATCAGCATCGAGCGGATCCTGCGCAGGCTTTGATCTTCTACCCTGCGCTGAAACCGCGCAGCGGTTTCAGCGACTGAACCGCCTAAGCATGCGCATGTTCCGCCGATAGGCCACGCCCCGGGTGAAGTTGATGGCCACCTGGCGGGGGAAGCGGGTGATGGAACTGGCGAGGGTGATGAAGGTGCGCACGGTCTGTGCCGGACCCCGGCCCATGCGGCTGGCATTGTCGTAATACACCATCAGGGCCTGGCGCATGGTGGCGCGGGGCAGGTTGAAGAGGCCGTAGCTCTCGATGACATCGTGGTTGATGCGGCGGGTGCCGTCCTGCTCAGTGACGATGAGGTCCTCGGGGCGGATCTCCTGGCTCATGGCAACTCCTCGGGTCAAAAGTGTATCGGCCCAGCTCAGGGTTTGCTCAAGCCGTGCCAGTTCTGGCCGGTTCAGTGCTCCAGCTTCGGGAAGACGAACCCGGCCACGGCCGCACCGATCAGCGGTGCCACCCAGAAGAGCCAAAGCTGGGACAGGGCCCAGCCACCCACGAACAGGGCCGGTCCGGTGCTGCGGGCCGGATTCACCGAGGTGTTGGTGACGGGGATGCTGATGAGGTGGATCAGGGTCAGGCAGAGGCCGATGGCGATGGGCGCGAAACCCGGAGCCGCCTTCTTGGCCGTGCTGCCCAGGATCACCATCAGGAAGAAGAAGGTCATCACCACTTCCGTCAAAAAGGCGGCGCCGAGGCCGTATTTGCCGGGCGAGTGGTCCCCGAAGCCATTGCTGGCGAAGCCGCCGATGGCAGAACCGTTCCCTGTGGCGATCACGTAAAGGATGGCCGAGGCCGCCACGGCCCCCAGGACCTGGGCGGCCCAGTAGAGGGGCAGGTCCTTGTAGGAGAAGCGGCCACCCACCGCGAGTCCCAGGGTCACGGCCGGGTTCAGGTGGCAGCCGGAGATGGGCCCGATGGCAAAGGCCATGGTCAGCACGGTCAATCCGAAGGCCAGACTGACCCCGTGGAACCCGATGCCGACTCCCGGGAAGGTCGCCGCCAGCACGGCGCTGCCGCAACCGCCCAGCACCAGCCAGAGCGTTCCAAGAAATTCTGCCGCAAACCGCTTGTTCACAGGTCACCTCTTGGAATAAAAAGTGTGATGCATGAAGGATCGCAGTTAGTTTACCGATCCCAAGCGGGGATTCAAGCCAAAGTGGGTCAGGAAAGTCGGGTCCAGCCTTCAAGGTACCGTCCGAAGGCCGGATCTGTTGCGGCCTTCTGCTGGATCAGGCTCCTTACTTGAGCCTCCTCAGCCTCCATCTGCTCGGGGGTCAGGTGGCCCGATAGGGTCATGGCCCGCAGCCAGACCAGGAAGGTGGTCAGGGCATCGAACTGGTTGTAGCGGACTATGCCGCTGACATCCCCGGCCTGCCAGAGGTCGATGACGCTCTTGCCATCGGTGCCCAGCTTGCCGGGAATGCCGCAGGCCGTGGCCAGCTCGTGCAGCGTCGAGGAGGCCTTGCCCCAGGCCCCGGTGATTTCGCGGAGGTCGATGTGCTGGTTGCCATAGCGGTCGAAGAAGTCGCCCGGGGCCCATTTCTCCGCGCTACGGCCCAGACCTGGGATGGACAACCGATGGACCATGGCCCGCTGCACCAGGATCGGCAGGTCCGCATCCCGGGAATTGAAACCCACCAGCTGGGGCTTCTTGTCCCCAAGGGCCAGCAGGAAGCGGCGCAACAGCTCGTCCTCCGGCAGTGCGTCGGGGCCCTCCGGCAGGGCGAAGAGCTTGTGCTGGGCCTCGCCATGCTTCACCGTGCGGATCACCGCCGCGATGGACACGACGCGGCAGAGGATGGTCTTCAGGTAAGGCCGCGGGTCCGCTTCCGTAGCGCCCCCGTAGGCCCACATACGGGTGATGATCTCGTCATCCGGCATGTCACTTGGAAGATCCAGCACGCGCCGGCCGGTGGCGGGATCCGGCACCCACTCGGCGTCGAAGGCGAAGATCTGATGGTGGGGAGGACGCAGCATCGGGCGGCTCCTGGTTTGGGTCATGAGAATAATGAGGTCAAGCCCGGCTTCAAACAAACCCCTCTCGCTGGGGCTATATTCGTGGACAGGAGAGTTCCATATGAGCATTCAGAACATTGGTGTCATCGGCGCGGGCCAGATGGGCAACGGCATCGCCCATGTGTTCGCCCAGGCGGGCTATCAAGTACTCATGCAGGACCTCACGGAAGGCTACGCGCACAAGGGCCTCGCCACCATCGACAAGAACCTGCAGCGTGGCGTGGACAAGGGGAAGATGACGGCCGAGGAGAAGGCAGCTGTTCTGGACCGCGTGAGGCTGACGACCCGGCTGGAGGACCTGGCGGGCTGCGACATCGTCATCGAGGCCGCCACCGAGAAATGGGAGGTCAAGAAGCAGCTCTTCGACACGCTGGATTCCGTGTGCAAACCGGGCGCTGTCCTGGCCTCGAACACCAGCAGCATCTCCATCACCAAGCTGGCCGCCGTCACCAGGCGCCCCGAGGCCTTCATCGGCATGCACTTCATGAACCCCGTGCCAGTCATGCAACTCATCGAGGTCATCCGAGGCCTGGCCACCAGCGACACCACCTTCGATGCGGTGATGGAGCTTGCCAAGAAACTGGGCAAGACGCCCATCCCCTGCAACGACTTCCCGGGCTTCGTCAGCAATCGTGTACTGCTGCCCATGATCAACGAAGCCATCTATGCCCTCTACGAAGGCGTGGCGACCGTGGAGAGCATCGACGGCATCATGAAGCTGGGCATGAACCATCCCATGGGGCCCCTGACCCTGGCGGATTTTATCGGCCTAGACACCTGCCTCTTCATCCTCAACGTGCTGCATGAGGGCCTGGGCGATCCCAAGTACCGCCCCTGCCCCCTGCTCATCAAGTACGTGGATGCCGGCTGGCTGGGCAAGAAGAGCGGCCGCGGGTTCTACGACTACAGCAGGGCCTGAATCACCCATTTCTAGGTAGAATCAAGCATTCGTTTCACAGGAGGTTCGACATGGCCACGGCCAAAGTGCGTGAAATTCTGTCCTGGTACAGCTCGGAAAATCCGGGTGTGAAGGCCAACCTGGCCCGGATCATGAACACTGGTCGTCTGGCCGGCACCGGCAAGTTCGTGATCCTGCCTGTGGACCAGGGCTTCGAGCATGGCCCCGCCCGCAGCTTCGCACCCAATCCGGCGGGCTATGATCCCCGCTACCACGTGGAGCTGGCCATCGAGTCCGGCTGCAACGCCTACGCCGCGCCCCTCGGCTTCATCGAGCATGTGGCAGCGGACTATGCAGGCGACATCCCCCTCATTCTCAAGCTCAACAACAGCGACAGCCTGAGCAAAGGCATCGAGCCCTGCAGCGCCATCACCGGCAGCGTGGAGGACGCGCTGCGCCTGGGTTGCGCCGCCATCGGCTACACCATCTATCCCGGCAGCGGTGCCCGCAACGAGCAGTACGAGGCCCTGCGCGAGCTGATCCTCGAGGCCAAGGCAGTCGGCCTACCCACCGTCTTGTGGTCCTATCCCCGGGGCGCGGGTCTGTCCAAGGAAGGCGAGACCGCCGTGGACGTCTGCGCCTACGCCGCCCAGATCGCCGCCCAGCTGGGTGCCCACGTCATCAAGGTGAAACCCCCCACAGCCCATGTGGAACTGGCCGAGGCCAAGAAGGTCTATGAGAAGTACGGCATCCCCACCGCCACGCTCAAAGAGCGCATCGCGCACGTCGTGCAGAGCGCCTTCAACGGCCGCCGTATCGTGATCTTTAGCGGCGGCGAAGCCAAGGGGACCGACGCGGTGCTGAAGGAAGTGGCGGAGATCGCCGCAGGTGGGGCCTTCGGTTCCATCATGGGGCGCAATGCCTTCCAGCGGCCGAAGGCCGAGGCCATCAAGCTGCTGCACGCGGTGATGGATCTGTACAAGAAGGCGAAGTAGGTGATTGATGCTCGGAACGCTGCGCGTTCCGAGATGAGAGAAGCGGCGCGGAGGCGCCGCTTCTCAATTTGGATGTCGGGTCGGGTCAGTTTGAACAGATCCTGCGACTTCCCTCAACAATACAACCGAGTGCGGATGCGTTCGAAGGCGGGAGATCCGGGGCGGTAGATCCGTGAAGCCAGCTCGGACAGATCGGAGAGATGATAGCAATATCGGTCCACGCCGATCTCTTGGGCCAATCGCTCTGCATGGGCGAGTTCACTGTCGCTGTCGTTCCAGGAGAAAAGAATATAGCGCCAGACAATCCGTGGCCGAATCAGCCCAGCCTCGTCTCTCTCCTTTCGAAGTAGGTGCATCCCTTCCAGGATCTCCTCGAGCCGACCGCCGCGCCGGTACGCTTCATAGGTGGATTGAGTGGCACCATCCACCGAAATAATGATCTCATCGAGGCCAGAACGGAGAAGCCCAGCGCGAATCGTCGGCTCCTTCAGTCGTGTTCCGTTGGTACTGGTGACGAGGTGGGTCAAAGGACAGCGGTTCCGGAGCAGCTCGCACATGGCGAAAAAATCTGGATGGAGCAGCGGTTCGCCATAGTTGTAGAGGCAGATTTTCTCGATGGGGCAATCCAGGCCCTCGACGATGTTCTTGAGTAAATCGAGTGGCAGAAAGCGGGTCTTGCGTCTGGATGCCGGTTGACGCCTATTCGGATAGCTCTGCCCACAGACCGTCGGGCAGTCCAGATTGCACTGTGCGGTCGGTTCGATGAGAAGTTGTTGGATGGACCCAGGGACCTCGCCACCCTGCCGCGTTTCCTCTCTAGAGAGGGGATCGAATCCAGGGTCCCGGTGAAGCGAGCAGCCGGCACATCTGCTGGCATCTCCGGCAAGCAGGCGGGCCCTCATCTCCCGGAAGCCTGAGCCTTTCCAAACGCTCGATAGAGGCCGCGTTCCGGCGTGCTCATCATAGGAATCCAGTAAAGGCGCCGTTGCGGTGGATCCGCACGCGACCGTGCCATCGCAATTGATCACCATCTCCCTGAAGGGAACCGGACAGGGCCCACTTCCACCTCCAAAACCTCCTGGCCGGTTCCCGGCGTGGGTCACAGGACGGCGCATACACCTCTGAGCCAGCCGGAGGATCTCCCGAATTGGGTAGACCCACCACTGACCCTGTTCAGACCGTTGGTCGAGGTAAAGCCGAGCGCGGAGAAGTCTGAGGCTGTTCCATCCACTCATCCTCTACTCCCCGACTGAAGGGCTGCCCGGACAGGATGCCTGAATGGGTCCAGAGCTGACAGATCTACTTCGGTGGATGTTCCAGGAAAGTCAACCCCGGGCACTTCTCGGCCGTGGTCCTTCGCTGCCAGTCGTTCTCGAAGAGGATGGCGGGGTTGGCCTCGGTGTCTTCCACCAGCTCACCCCAGAACTTGCTGGGCTCGGGCCAGCCACCTTCGATCCAGCGGGCCATCTGGAACCCTCGGGGCTCCAGCAGCACGGGGCAGGCGTACTCGTCTTTGAGTCGGTGCTGGAGCACCTCGAACTGCAGGCGGCCGATGGCGCCGAGGATGGGCAGGGGCGCGCCGCCCTTGGGCCAGAAGACCTGCACCACGCCCTCTTCGGCGATCTGGCCCAGGCCCTTCAGGAAGCCCTTGCGGGCGCCGGGGTCCGCCAGGCGCACGGAGGCGAACTGCTCAGGCGAGAAGCGTGGCACGGCGTGGAACTCCACGGGACCGGCGGCGCTCAGCACATCACCGATGCGGAACAGGCCGGGGTTGATGAGGCCCAGGATATCGCCGGGATAGGCCTCGTCCACGATCTGCCGTTCGCGGCCGAAGAACATGTGGGGGTAGTTCAGCTTGATGGACTTCTTCTCGCGCACGTGCAGGGCGTCCATGCCTCGCTCGAAGCGGCCGGACACGATGCGGGCGAAGGCCACGCGGTCCCGGTGGGCCTTGTTCATGTTGGCCTGCACCTTGAACACGAAGGCTGTGAAGGGTTGCTCCGGCTCGATCTCGCCACCGTTCATGAGAGGCCGGGCACCAGGCGCCGGGGCCAGCTCCAGGAACTCCTCCAGGAACTCAGCCACGCCGAAGTTGTTCACGGCCGAGCCGAAAAACATGGGCGACTGCTCGCCCCGCAGGAAGGCCTCCCGATCGAAGGCTGGCAGCACATGGTTCATGAGGTCCACGTCATCCCTGAGCTGCTGCAATTCCGCAGGAGTCAGCAGGGCCGCGATCTCGGGATCGTCCAGCTCGCCCTGCCCGGCGACCCGGGCCTTGCGGCCGGCCTTGGCCCGCTCGAAGACCTGGAGCTGGCCCGTGGCGCGCACATAGACACCCTTGAAATCCGTGCCAGAGCCGATGGGCCAAGTCATGGGCACGGCGTGGAGGCCGAAGAGCTCCTCCACCTCGTCGATGAGCTCCACCGGGTCACGACCGGGGCGGTCCAGCTTGTTCACGAAGGTGAAGATGGGGAGCTTCCGCTCGCTGGCCACCCGGAACAGCTTCTTAGTCTGCTCTTCCACCCCCTTGGCGCAGTCCAGGAGCATCACCACACTGTCGGCTGCAGTGAGGGCCCGGTAAGTGTCCTCGCTGAAGTCCTGGTGGCCCGGCGTATCCAGCAGGTTGATGGCCTTGCCCAGGTACTCGAACTGCATGGCCGCGGAAGTGACGCTGATGCCGCGCTCCTGCTCGATGCTCATCCAGTCCGAGTGGGCCGCCGCCCCGCCCTCCCGGGCCTTCACGGAACCCGCGCGGTCGATGGCGCCGCCATAGAGCAGCAGCTTCTCCGTCAGGGTGGTCTTGCCCGCGTCGGGGTGGCTGATGATGGCGAAGGTGCGCCGCCGCTGAATTTCTTCGGTGAGAGACATGATTTCCCAGACATGACAAAGCGCGGCGGAAGGCCGCGCTCATCCATTGTCTCGGTTGTGGACCTGGGACTCAACCTTCGACTCCCGGGATTACCCCAAAAAGACAAACAGTTGCCGCCAAAACGCCCAGATAAGAACAAAGCGGTTCTGTCTTTGCGGTTCTTGGCGCGGTTGGCGTCTTGGCGGTGAGATCTAACGCCGGGTCGCCATCCGGCGCTGGATCTCCGCCTCGTCCACATCCTCGATGTGAGTGGCGATCCAGCAGTTGTTGCCCCAGGGATCCTGCACACCCGCGTTGCGGTCCCCGTAAAACTGATCGGAAGGTTCCAAGGTGGAGACCCCACCTGCCGCCAGGGCCGCCTGGTAGGTGGCATCCGTGTCCGGCACGTAAAGGTAAAAGCCAACGGGCATGGGCTTCCAAGGTTCCCGGGCCTGGGCCACCATCAGCATGGAGTCGCCGATCTGCACCTCTGCGTTGGCGATGCTCTCATCCGGGCGGACGGCACGACTATGCACCTCCGCGCCGAAGGCAGCACGGAGGAAACCGATGAGGCCCTCCCCATCAGCCACGACCAGGTAGGGAGTGACCGTGTGGTAGCCCTCGGGAATCGGTGATACGGCCACGACCCACCTCCATTCTTTTTCTAGCCCCAAAGGACGCTGTACCACTCTTTGAAGCGACGAACGACTGCTGTGTTACGCCAACAAGAAAGCACGGTGGGCTCCTGTGGGACCCGGGATCACCGTACCACAAACAGACAGGCCCCTCAGTAGAGGGGCCTGTCTGTTTGTGCTGTGTGAAATCGAGGAGTTCTACTTCTCCTCGAGGACTGGGAT
>CAIYNT010000248.1 GCA_903927605.1 uncultured Holophagaceae bacterium | reverse complement strand
TGAGCTTCCAGGAACGCGTTGAGGTGCATCTCCTCGGAGACCATGCTCTTGCCCTTGACGAGCGTCTTCGCGCCCTTGGCCTGGAGGAGGCTCAGGATCAGCTCATTGGCCTGTTCGCAGGTCTCGGCCCAGTGGACCCGGATGCCGTTCCGGGTGGCGTTGGCTTCGAACTGCTCCAGCAATGCGGGCAGGTTCAGCAGACTGCGCGAACGGATAGCCGTGCTGAGGTCCCGCAGGTCCTGCAGGTCGCGGGGCTCCGGGAACTGCGCCAGGCGCTTGGCCATGAGGCCATCCATGGCCCGGCGGAAGTTGGCCCGCAGCTGGGGATCGAGCAGGGCCTTGGCGGCCGCATCCCGGAAGTGGATCTCGCCCTCAGCGTGCATGGGTGCGCTCCCAGAGGAACTCGGCGATGTGCTGGACGCGCAGCGGGCTGCGCTTCGCCTCCAGGGTGCCGTTCACGTTGAGCAGGCAGCCACCATCGGTGGAGAGCAGCACCGAGGCGCCCGTGGCCTCCGCATCGGCGGCCTTGTCGCAGGCCATGACGCCCGATATCTCCGGCTGGCGCACGGAGAAGGTGCCGCCGAAGCCGCAGCACTCCTGCTCCCGCGCCAGGGATGCCAGCTCCACGTTGGCTAGCTGGCTGATGAGGGCCTGGGGCTCGCCCTTCAGGCCGAGGTCCCGCACGGCATGACAGGAGCTGTGCCAGGTCACCTTCACCGGCTCGCCCAGATCCTTCAGCTTCACATCGAGCACATCCACCAGGAACTGGGTCAGTTCGAAGACGCGGGCGCTGAAGGCGCGGACCTGGACCTCGTCGGGCTGGCCGTGGAACAGCTCGGGGTAGTGGACCTTCATCATGCCCGCGCAGCTGCCGGAGGGCAGGATCACGGGGATGTCCTTGGGGAACAGGGCCACCTGGGTACGGGCCACGGCGCGGGCCTCCTCCCAGTAGCCGCAGTTGAAGGCGGGCTGGCCACAGCAGGTCTGGCCCTCGGGGAAGAACACCTTGACCCCGGCCTGGCGCAGGAGCTGAATGCCCGCCATGCCCGCATCGGGGAAGAACAGGTCCACCAGACAGGTGCCGTAGAAATAGACCTCGTTCATGCGGCATCTCCATCTGGCAGGTTAATCATTACTTACATTGATGCAACTTTTATTGCCATTTCCGGAAGCGCCATTCATGACCCGACTTGTAACCCGATCTCCAGGAGATAACCAGGGTTGACATATCGGATCTTGAACTCATCTTTGTGACACAGATGAATTACAGGTTCCTTGGAAATAGCTCAACCCCAAAGGGGACCGATATGGCCCATCTCGAATGGAATCCTGAGTGGGACACAGGCTTCCGAGTCATCGATGAGCAGCACAGAGAATTAATATCTGAGTTCAACAACTTTCTTGATGCAGTCAAAGATGATTTTCATGGTCAGCATGTCGCGAACCTCATTGAATTCCTGGTCGATTTTCTCGATGCGCATTGCGAGGAAGAAGAGTTCCAGATGCGGGCCACAAAATATCCCAGGCTTGCTGAGCATATGGCCTTCCATGAACGCCTGCGGTCTAAAGCCAATGCCATGGCAGATACATCCAACAAGGACCCCGAGGTTTTCGCGGCCGAGGTCACTGCTTTTGTGCGGGATTGGATTGAGCGCCACGTCAAGGTTGAGGACAGCTTGATGGCCAAGCACCTCATCCAGTTCTCTCAGAAAGGGACCGAGGCCAAACTATAGGGCCAAACTATTTTCTCCCTATCATTGATTGAAGTTTTTTGAACAATCCATTTGCAACCCGATTGTCTGGGGAACCCTCAACTGACCCCCAGGGCAACGCTCAGAATCCCGCCTGAAATTTGCAAGGCTTGGTCATCGGCCCGCCTAAGGACGTGGCTGTAGACCTCTATGGTTACAACGGAGATGGCCAAAACCGAGTTGGCCTCTGCCCGAGAAAAGGCTGCCAAGCTTCTCGACATCCTGAAAACATAAGGAGATTCGGATGGCCCTGCACCGCGGTCCTGTGCCGGCCGCTGATGAACTGGGTTCTTCCAGCCACAAATGCAACGGTCGGCAACATGAACGCGAGTTCTCCTGCCCCTGATCTAGAGAACCACTCGGCTCGGTAGGCTATCTGGACATCACGTCGTTCCCTGTTGAAGAAGTCCTCCTGGTCGAACCTCTGGGAGAACACATTGCGTTCTATCCAGAAGGGTTCGTCTGTGGGGAGGCTAGTGGCAGGGAGGCAACGCACGGTCTCGACTCTGCTAGCGCGCAGCTGGTCTTATTTGAACCGGTCCGCCAGGCGCTCGACGGTGTGCTCGGCATGGATGGGAGTCCCGTCCTTGTGCAGGCCGCCTCGGATCTGCATGACGCAGCCCGGGCAGTCCATGATCACCTTCGAGGCGCCCGTGTCCTTGATGTGCTTCAGCTTGCGCTCCAGGATGGGGGCGGAGAGCTGGGGCAGCTTCAGGGAGTAGGACCCGGCCATGCCGCAGCAGGTGTCGCACTCGTACATCTCAGCGAGCTCATGACCGGCCTGCTTGAGGAGTTCCCGGGGCTCATCGCTGGCATGCAAGGTCCGCTTCAGGTGGCAGGAATCGTGGTAGGTGATCTTGCCCAGTTCCTCGCCCTCCTTGAAGGTGAGCCGCCCTGCATCCACCAGCTTCTTCACCAGGGTGGAGAAGTCGATGGTCTTGGCGGAGAGCCGCTGGGCCTCCTCCATGGTGTCGGTGATGCCCACGCTCTTGAAGGTCTCAATGAAGTCATGCTTGAGGGCCACGGTGCAGGTGGGGCAGGCCGAGACCACGTGGGTGACCTCCGTCGCCAGCAGGGCCTTGATGTTGTCCCGGGCATTCTGCGCCGCCACTTCGTAGGCGCCGTTGTAGCGGGCGGGGGCGCCGCAGCAGGTCTGGCCGTCGGGGAAGATGACTTCGATGCCGGCCTTGTTGAGGATCTTCACCAGGGACTCGCCCATCTCCGGGTAGCAGAAATCAATGAGGCAGCCGGAGTAGAAAGCGATCTTCTCGCCGCCCTTGGGCTGCTGAATCTTCTTGATCGTGTCCCGCAGAGGAACCTCGGCCACGGCCGGCAGGCTGCGGAAATCCGTCATGTCCGACAGGAACAGGGGGAGGTGCCGGATGAACCGGCCCTGCTTGAAGGGCTTCTGGGTGACCGAGGCCATGCGCAGCATGGAGTGGAAGAGGCGGCGGTTGTTCACCACGCTGAAGATGGCCTTCATGGCCAGCGACTGGCCGTTTTCGACCACCAGGCGTCGCCGCAGCTCCAGGATGAGCCCCGGGATGTCGATCTTGCCGGGGCACAAGGGGACGCAGCTGCCGCACTGGATGCACAGCCCCTGGATGTCCTCGGACTTCTTGAGCTCATCGAACCAGGCCGTGAGGATGGTCCCGATGCCGCCGGTGTAGGTCTTGCCGAACACGTGGCCGCCCACCAGCCGGAAGACGGGGCACACGTTCAGGCAGGTGGCGCAGCGGATGCACTGCAGCGCCTCCTTGAACATGGGATCTTTCGCCATGTCCGAGCGGTGGTTGTCCATGAGGATGATGTGGAGTTCCTTGGGGGAGCCATCGGTGTTGGGCACCTGGCCCGAGATGATCGACACGTAGCTGGTGAGCAGCTGGCCCGTGGCGCTGCGGGGCAGGGCGGTGAGGATGGG
>CAIYNT010000247.1 GCA_903927605.1 uncultured Holophagaceae bacterium | reverse complement strand
GGGAACCCTCTAGCGAGGAGATCGCCCACGCCATGGACATGCCCGTGGGCAAGGTCCGCAAGGTGATGAAGATCGCGCAGGAACCCATCTCCCTCGAGACCCCCATCGGCGAGGAGGAGGATTCCCACCTGGGCGACTTCATCGAGGACAAGACCGTGGTCTCCCCCGTGGAGCAGGTCGTGCAGCAGCGCCTCAAGGAGACCGTCCGTAACGTCCTCAACACCCTCAGCGAGCGCGAGGAACGCGTCCTCCGCATGCGCTTCGGCGTGGGCGACGATGGCTCCGAGCACACCCTCGAGGAAGTGGGCAGCGAATTCGCTGTCACCCGCGAGCGCATCCGCCAGATCGAGTCCAAGGCGCTGAGAAAGATCAGGCATCCCCGCTATTCCAAGACCCTCAAAGCATTCCTGGGCTGAATGCGGGAGACCTGCCCGAGTGGGTCGGCGAATTTGTGAGCCAAGGCCCGTCAGGGCCGAGGGCACATTCCGAAGGGATGCGAACAGGATTCGCCATCCGCGCTACTCAAAAACCCTCAAGGCCTTCCTCGGCTGATCCTGTCCCCTTCCGACCGAAAAAGCCCCGCCCCAGCGGGGCTTTTTCGGTCATTCTGAACCCATCGTTTCGGAGCCGCTGACTGTGCTTTCCAAGGACCAGACCCTGGGCAAATACCAGATCCTGGACCGCCTGGGCTCCGGCGGTTTCGGAGCCGTGTACCTGGCCATGGACACCTGGGTGAACCGCAAAGTGGCTCTCAAGGTGCCCCATCAGCAGCAGGAAGAGATCGTGGATCTGCTGAAGGAGCCCCGCATCATGGCGGGCCTGAAGCATCCGAACATCGTGGAGCTCATCACCGTCGAACGGAAGAACGGCATCTTCTTCATGGTGCTCGAATATGTGGAAGGCGAAGGCCTCGATCGCCTCATCCGCCGCGAGCGGTTCCTCCAGCCTACGCGCGCCCTTGAGATCGGCCTGGACGTCTGCAGTGCCATCGCCTTCGCCCACGGCCACCAGATCCTCCACCGGGACCTGCGCCCGGCCAACATCCTGGTGAACCGGGACGGGGTGGCCAAGGTCACGGACTTCGGCACCTCCCGCGTGCTGGAGATGCAGCACGTCCCCTACGCGCCCACGCGCATCGGATCGCCACCCTACATGGCGCCCGAACATTTCCGGGGGCGGGCCGTGTTCCAGTCCGACCTCTGGTCCCTGGGCATCACGCTCTACGAGATGCTCACGGGAACAGTGCCCTTCTACGATGCGGACCCACTGAAGATCGCCCAGGCACTCTCCAGTCAGCCGATCGTGGCGCCGCATCTGCGCAATCCGATCGTACCGAAGGCCTTCTCGGAAGTGGTGATGAAGGCCCTGGCTGTGAATCTCGGGGAGAGATACCTCTCCGCCCAGGCCCTTCTGGAGGCCCTGCGCCGCCTGAAGGAGAACGTCGCAAGGGAAACCAGGCCCCTTGGCACTGCGGTGCTGTCTTTATCAAGCTCTGGGCCCCACCCCTCCCTGCATGCCGCCACCCATTCCCGGCTCTGCCGGTTCTGCTACCGGCAACTGCCCCGGATGGCCACGGTCTGCCCGAACTGCGGTGAGAAGAACTGACTATGTGGCATCCCACCAAGGACGCGGTACAGCGACTCTGGGGCCGGAGGTGGTTCCGTCGCGTATCCTATGCCGTGGTGGCCGGTGCCTCCGTCATCACCATCGCCCCCTGGTTGGCCACTCGACCCGCAGTGGTCCACTGGGCCCTAGGCCAGCTCAGCATCGTGGTCAAGGATGAGACAGGACTGTCCCTTTCCATCGGACAGGTCGAGATCCACCCCACCTTCGGATCACTGGTGCTTCATGATGTCCGCCTGGGCGGGGATCTGCTCGCCGTGAAACGAATTGAGGTCCATGTGGATCTCTGGTCCCTCGTGGGTACGACCCCCCGGATCTATTCCCTGTGGATCGAGCATCCCAACCTCCGTTTGACAGAGGCGGGCCTGGCCTCCATCAAACTCAAGGACCGGCCGCCGAGAAGCGGACCCCTGCCTCAATTCCGCCTGGATTTCCTCAGCCTCACGAACGGCGAGATCCAGGTTCCCGTGGCCCTGCGAAACATCCCCGAATTGCGGTACCAGTTCGAAGCCAAGGCCACGGGAATCGGTCCCAATCGGGTCCGCATGGATCTGGTGGGTCCCCAGTTATCAATCAATGGCCCGGGAGGCTGGGAGAAGGGCCGACTGGATTTGAATGGCGAGGCATCCGAACAGGCGCTGGCGGTCCTGGCAGGCTACCTTCGTCTGGGCGAAAGCCAGCTTCGCTTCAATGGCCGCTACGAAGCCGGCAAGACCCCGATCAAAGACAGGCTTGAGGCCCACCTGACTGGAGTTCTGGATCTGGCCCAGACGTCCCGCTGGTGCGGATCAACCCGGCCTTCCCTCGTCGGCAGCATGGATGTGGTGGGTACGCTTCAAGGATCCACGGCTCAACCAGCCTGGACTTTCATCGCGGATGGACACGATCTGCGCTCCGCGACAGGCGCCTTCCTGCCTGGCGAGCTGGAACTCAAGGCCAACGGGGGCCTGGACCATGCCCGATTGGACCGCCTGCACTGGATCTCCCCGCAAGGGGAGCTGGAGGTCCAGGGCAGCTGGTCCCATCGGACCCAGGTCCAAGCCACCCTTCAGGGGACCAATCTCGACTTGGACCCGCTTGGTCGCGCCCTGCACCTGGATGTCTTCCAGGGTGTTCGCGGGACCCTGCAAGCCCAGGTCAAGGGGCCGGGGAACAAGACTGCCGCTGGTCGCCCCGAGCATTGGCAGGCCTCCCTCAAGGTCGGACTCGCCCAACATGGGACGGATGCGGGTGGGCTGGACGCCACTCTGGACCGAGGCCGAGTCAACCTTGACCACCTGAAGCTCGATCTGGAGGCCCTGAAGCTTGAAGGCATGGGCTGGGCCACACTGGGCCCCCAGGGGTTGATTCACCTGGAAGGCGAAGGCCGCACCGAAGTCGGAGCTGACCAGGTGGCTCGGGCCCTGAGCGCCTGGAAGGTGGTCGACCTGGATATGGAAGGCCAGACGACCGCCCAGGCCAAGGTCCGCTGGAACCGGGGGACCGGCCTTGAACTGGACGGATCGTGTGAGGTCCTTCATCCGCGATGGCATGGGGCCCGGGCCGACAGTCTGCTGGCCAAGGTGGTCGAGATCCGTGGATCCGACCTTTGGATCAAGGACATCGATCTTCACAAGGGCGAGGGTCGTGGTGGCGGGAATCTCTGGCTCACCTGGGCGGCGACCACCCCTGGACAGCCCCAGATCGACATGTGCTACACCGCCACCCAGCTCCCGGTAGCGGAGGGATTGAAGGCCGCCGACCTGAAGGATGCTGAGGGCAGGGATCTGCCGATCACCGGTACGGGAAGTGGATGGGTGCGGCTCTGGGGGCCATACGACCATCTGGTTATGACCGGAGTCGCTCAAGGCGAGTCATGTGAAGTTTACGGAATCAAGATTCCAGCGGCTTCTTCTGATTTTTGGATGGACCTGGAATCGCTTCGTTTGAAATTGTCCGACCTTCGGGTCGCCGAGAGGATGGGTCTTCTTGGTCGGGGAGATCTCCCGCCGGAAGGCGCCCTGGCCCTCATGGGGCGGGCTGACCTTGATTTTGAAAAATGGACCTGGTGGGTCGATCTCAATGGACGCCTGGACTCCCAGTTGCTGGCCTTGCCCGGGCCGCGGGTCCAATCCCAGGTGGAGGCTCATTTCCTCGGGCCCATCACCAGACCCTTCGGGAACCTGGATCTGCCTGAGGGGGAGATCAAGCTGAGCCATGGCCGCCTTTTCTTCGGAAACAGGAGCATAGACGGATTGGAAGGCCAGGCCAGGCTGGAGCAGGGCCAATTGGTGGGCCACTTGGGCATGGAAGGCATGACACTCCCCCTGCTGGATCTCCAGACCCGCCAGGATGGTCCGGACCTCACCGGCCACCTCAGTCTGAACATCTCACCAGATAGCGCCCACACCGATCTGCTGGCTCGCGGCCTGACCGAGGACCTACTTGAGGATCTGAGCCTGTCGGCGACTGCCCGGGGGCGATGGAAGAATGGCCATGACCTGGTCTGGACCGGTTCCCTCGACCGGCTGGCGGCCCAATTCGGCGCCTTCGAACTGCACCAGACTGGATCCTCGGCCCTGCATGGCAATGCCCACGGCGCGGGCGTGGACATCAATCTGGAGGGCGGTGCCCGTGGTTCGGCGGGCCAGGCGGAGATCCAAGCTGCCCATATACGGCTGTCGGGCACCGTCCCGTTCTCAGGTACTGCCCCGATGGCAATCCAGGCCCAGGGTGATGCCGACCTCGCCCACCTGAAGTCCATCCTGGACCGGGTCATGGAAGTGGATGACTACAGCCTCCTGTCCGAACTGCATGTCCAGGGCACCAGCCGGTTCGACCTCCTGGCTCACGGCACACCTTCCGAACCTCTCTTGAACGGAAGCATTACCCTGGATCAGGCTCAGATGCACCTGCGTGGCTACCAAGGTATGGAGGATCTCCAGGCCCAGGTCATCCTGAAAGATCGAACCCTGACCATCTCCGAAGCGAATCCAATGCGCGGCACCCTCGCTCACGGGGAACTCAGGGCCAGCGGCGCCACGACCTGGCGGATTGGAGGACTGGATGCCTACGCCTTTAAGGCCACTCTTGCCAACTTCCAGTTGCGGGACGTGCCCGAGGGCCTGGACCTCCAGGGCAGCCTCCAGGCTACCCTTGAAGGCAATGAGGACGGAGGGCTGCTCAAGGGAAAGCTGCGGGCAGACCGCCTGAGCTACCAGACCGAGGTGAAGCTGTCCGACTTGATCCTTCGGAGCGCCCTCAGGGATAACGGGGGACTCGTGGGTCTGGACCTGGACGACCCCCTGGAGCGGATCCGCCTCGACCTGGACTTGGACCTGCGATCACCCTGGAGTTTCGACACAAATCTCCTGAAGATGGAGGGCCGCCTTGAGGGTCCGTTCCAGGTGCTCGGCACTCTCGCCCACCCCGTACCCAAGGGCACGATGCTGTTCCAGCCTGGCGGTCGCGTCACCAACATCTTCCCCGCAGGCGACATGGTCGTGGACCGGGGCACCCTTACTTTTTCGGAATTCCGTCCGCTGGATCCCATGATCAACCTCCAGGGCAGCGTCAATTCCATCCCCGGCTACACGGTGAACCTCGACATCCGTGGCACCTTGAGCAACCTGACCATCCTGCCCAGTTCCACGCCCAGCCTGCGCCCGGATGAGATCGTGGCCATCCTCATCAACCCTGGCAACGTGGCCAACGTCGGAACGGCAGGGGTATCCTCGGGGGCCACCCAGGGTGCCATCACCTCGGGGCTCGGGAGCGCAGGCGTAGGCCTCATCTCCACCCTCGCCTTCGCGCCGGTCCAGGACCAGCTCCGCCGGGCCCTGGGCGTAGACCGGGTCAACGTGGCGGTCCGCACCTCCAGCCTCGGTACGTCTGAAACCGAATTCACCATGGGCAAGAGCCTCGATCTCTTCGGCCAGCGCAGCGCCATCGTGGTCACCCACACGAAGAGTGGCGAACTGAGCATTGACTCGGGCCAAGTGGAATGGCGCTTTGGCAACCTCATCCTCCTGTTGGGCGTCACCAAGGGCAGCAGCGTTGGGCTCGGGCTCTCTGGAGAGATCCGACACAGCTGGAGCCCCAATTAGGCTAAGGGCGGTAGGCTGTGGGCCACAGGAAGGACATTCATGATCACAGTGAAGTGCTTCGCCCGCTACCGAGCCCTGCTGGGGTTCGATGAACTGGTGTTGCCGGTCGTTCCCACGATGGGCGACCTGCTGAAGGATCGCAGACTTGTGCATCTGCCCAAGGACGCCCTTCTGGCTGTGAACCAGCATTTCGCAGACGGAACCACGCCTCTGGAGGATGGCGACGAGGTGGCTCTCATGCCGCCGGTCTCCGGTGGCTGATCAACCTTCCCGTCGGATCTCCAGCACCTCACCTCCACTAAGGCGCAGCAGCTCCTGGAAGGCTGGTTCCTGGCGCAACCGATCTTCCGGCCGTTCTTCAGCACCTGATCCGCCGGGCTCATCAAAGCTGATTTCCACCGCCTTCAGGCCCGGCAGTACCGTGGTGAGCGCGGCCAGCAGATGGGGGCTGGTCTTCTCCCGCTCGAAATCCTGGAGCGTCTGTCGCACGTTTCCGGGAAAGCGGAACCGGAGGACGGGGACTTCCCAGCGCAGCTCCGCAGCCATCTGCGGCGCGGTGGCCAGGGCCCGCAGGCCCGGCGCCTGACGCAGGGCCTCACTGCAGGCCGTACGGAGCTGGTCTGGAGAGCTCGGAATCGATCGGATCGCAGGAGCCAGGGTTGCCGGCGGCTTGATGGCAGCGGCCGGCCGGCGAGGCCCCTCAGGCGCCGGCGTGGCCTGGGGGGCCCTGGAAGGAACCGGTGGCGGGCCTACGGGAGGACCAGGCGGCCTCGGAACGCCGGAGGCGGCCGTCCCCGAAATGAGCGCGTCCAGGGGCACCAGATGGGGCAGTTGGGCCGCCGTGATCAGGGCGAGTTCCACCACCACGCGGGGCAGGCTGCTGTCCCGCAGATCCCGCTCGCGACTCAAGAGGAGGTTCAGCATCCGGGCCCAGCGAAGCAGTTCCTGGGGTCCGCAGGCTGCCCGCGCTTCCTGCTCCAGGCGGTCCCGGAAGGCCAGCACCAGCTCCCGCCAGAAGGTGGCCCAATCAGCGCCCTGTTCAGCCAGCTCCCGGCAGGCCTCCACCAGGGCGGCGGTATCCCCGATGGCTAGCGCCGACATCACCCCCTGCACCAGATGGGCGCTGACAATGCCCAGCTGCTCGCGGACGGCTTCCTCGGCCACCTTGCCGTCGCCCGCAGAGATCACTCGGTCGAGGATGGTGAGCGCGTCCCGCATGGAGCCCTGGCCCGCCTCGGCCACCAGCCGCAGGCTTCCCTCTTCAAAGGCCACACCTTCCTGCTCACACACGTGCTTGAGGCGTCCTTCGATGAGGCCCACGGGAATCAGACGGAAAGGGAAGATCTGCACCCGGCTCTTGATGGTGTCCGGCACATCCTGCAGTTCGGTGGTGGCCAGCACGAAGATCGCGTGGGGCGGGGGTTCTTCGATGACCTTCAGCAGCGCGTTGAAGGCCTCCGTGCTGAGCATGTGCACTTCATCAATGATGTAGACGCGGTAGCGGCAGAAGGCGGGGCGGGTCTGCACCTGCTCCCGCAGGGCCCGGGCGTCGGCCACGGAAGCCCGACTGGCCGCATCGATCTCGACGATGTCCAGGCTGCTGTCCGGCTGCTCCGCGGCCTTGCAGGGACCGCACACGCCACAGGGCGTGGCCGTGGGACCTTCAATGCAGTTCAGGGCCCGGGCCAGGATGCGGGCGGTGCTGGTCTTGCCCGTGCCCCGAACACCCGCGAACAGGTAGGCCTGGTGGATCTTCCCACTCTCCTTGGCCCGCTTCAGGGCATTGGCCAGGGCCTTGACGCTACCCTCCTGCCCCACGAGGTCGGACAGCAGGCGGGGACGGTATTTGAGGGCGAGGGTCGTCATTAGAGGTCCAGTCTCCCACAAGGCGAGCAGTGGCGTCAGGGTCCTGCCCGGGCATCGCTTCAACTCACACGGTCAAACAGTCCTGGCTGGCTGACCTGGACCATGGCCGGGGAGGCCGCAGGTTCGGCCCTGGTCTCACGCTTGCGCTTCCGAGGCGGGAAGGCTTCCAGGAAGGCGGCCCGAATGCCCTCCTTGTAGCTGGGGTCCAACACCTTCAACCAGCCATGGTCGGCCAGCAGCTTGTAGAAGGGGTCCTGCCTCAGGAGACGCAGTCCGCCCACCCAGGCATGAGAAGCGCCGCTGGCCCTGGCCCGCTGGGCGAAGGCCCGGGCATCATGCACCGCGAGAAGGGGAGCGACGCCGATGGTCACCTGGATGCCAGCGGCCGCCAGGCGTTCCACGGCCGCCCAGCGGCTGGGAATGGCGGGGGCATGGGGTTCCACGACCTGCCGCACCGTATCATCGTCGGTGGGAATGGAGAGCCCCACGGACAGCCGGTCTCCGAAGGCCCGCAGCAGCTCCAGATCCTGCAGCACCAAGGGGGAGCGTGTGTGGACGATGACTTCCGTGGTCGGGCAGAGCAGCAGCACCTCCAGGCAGCGTCGGCTCAGGCGGTACTGCCGTTCCAGGGGCTGGTAGGGATCCGTGGCCGAAGCCATGAAGACCCGGGCCGCGTGGAGCCGGTGCCGCTGGCTCCAGAGCAGCTCAGGCGCGTTCAGCTTGGGTGCCACCCACCCACCCCAGTCCTCGGGCTTATGCAGGACATTGGGGTACTCGCGGACATAGCAATAGCGGCAACCGTGCCCACAGCCACGGTAGGGGCTGAGGGCAAAACCGAAACCGTAGCGTTCATCCTTCTGGGGACGCAGGATCGAACGGGCATCCCCGGGTTCCACGAGGAGATCCTTGAACAACCATGGTGGATCCGATGGCAGTGGCAGGGGTGTCACACGGCACCTCCACCTATCGCCCGCTGCGCGCGCTCCGGCGCACTTTGCTTGCCGAGGTGGAGCCTCCCTGTGCCGTGCCCTACGGGCTTCGGCTTGACTCGCGCCGTTGGCGCTCGCCCCTCCGGGGCCGTCTGCTCCACAGCCGGTCCGATTCGCCTTTGGCGAATGGTCGCCAAAGTGGCGCTTCGCTCCTGATTTATGCTCATGCCAACAGTTTTCGTCTTTTATTCGCTACGTCAAGCCTTCTTGATGGTTTTTTGTGGTCACGTTGATCCAGATCATGGCTTGGTGTCCTTCTGATAGGCCTCGATGAGTTTCTGAAGCAAGGCATCCTGTGCTTCAAGGTGCTTCTGGATCTCAAGGGCCTCGTGCAGGATGGCCTCGGCATCCTTGTAGGTGTCATCGGCCCGGACATCAGCGGCGGCGCCCTCGACTTTCTGGCCCACCATGATGATGGACAAGAGGACCAGCTGCAGGAAAGTCTGCGCGATCCAGGAAATGAGCGCGCTTGTGCCCGTATGGATGGCTTCCGGCAGGCTGATGAAGGCGATCAGGGCAAAGGCATAGGCGCACCACATGGTGCCCACGCTCTTGGTGATCCCTTCTCCCAGGAATGAGTTGAAACGGGCCACCGGGCCTTCCTGGGGAGCCTTGGCCTTGGGGGCACGCTTCTTCCGGGACTCGATGTGGGGATGAGGATGATGCTCGTAGATTTTCATGATTGCGCCCTAAGTGGATGGGTTGTTGAGGCGATTCAGAGGCTTGACTCACCATTCTGCAACAACGCCAGGCTTGGCTGGACGCGTTCCCGCCCACAATTTCTTACAATCAGCCTGCCTGACGGCAAGCCCCCCATTCATGGCCCCTGCGGAAAACTCGGAATCAAGTCAGCTGGTGTTTTTCTGGCCGATCCACGCCTCCAGGCCTTCCAGGATGTCGCGCACGCCCGGTCCGAAGCGCGCGTTGCTGAGCCAATCCAGTCCTGCGGGGAGCCCCTCCAGCGCGGCCTTCACCCGCGCTCGGTGCCCCACCTCAGGACGCGGGATCGCGCGTTCCGCCAGCTCGTGCCGAACCGCCACGGTCTCGCCGAGGGCGGGAATCCAATGCTTCAGCCGGGCCTGGATGCCCTCCCAGGTTTCGAGATCCGCAGACTTGCCGAAGGCGCCGCCGATGAAGCTGCGCAGCTGCATGAGGCCGCCAGGTGCGCTCTGGGGATCCATCCAGGACGGCACGAGCGAACCCAGATACCCGCGGCCTTCCGGGGGATGGATGAGAAAACCGAAGCTGTCCTTGAGCTCCGGCAGGGGCGAATGGCGGCTGTGCCAGAGGTCCACGGACGTGTAGGGGACAGCCGCCAGGGCTGCCGCACTTTGCGTTGCCACCGGACCAAGCAACACCGCGGCTTCATAAGCGGGCAGAGCCAGCACCACGCGATCCGCTTCGCGCCCTTCGCCCCCACCACTCACCTTCCAGCGCCGGTCCGCCAGCACTTCCAGTCGCTCCGCGCGAAGACCGGTGCGAACCGGAGGCAGGTTCGCCGCAAGCCGGAGGGGCAGCTGGCCCATGCCGCCTTCGGGCACCACCATGTGGCTCACACCACTCTTGCGGATGCCGTTGACCAGGCTGCCGGTGGCTTCCCACTGGCGGAGCTTGGGGATGGCATCCACCGAGAGGATGTCCGCAGGTGCTGCCAGCACGCCCGCCACCATGGCCGGCAGCAACTCCGTGGCCACGCCGCGGCCCAGGCGCCGTTCGATGAAGGCGGACAGGCCTTCTTCGGGCTCAGCTCCTCGCACCGGAATGAAGGGTTCGGCCATCATGCGGAGCTTCGCGCCCAGCGTCATCAGGGACGAGAACATCAGGGCCGGAGGCGAAGCCGGCACCGGGATGAGCCGCCCGCCCTTCCCCACCCAGCGGGCTCCAGTGCCCGGCGACCGGAAGGGCAGGTCGATGGCGCTGAAGAGGCGGTCCACGGCCGTGCCCTTCTGCCAGAGCACACCCTGGGGGCCCGTTTCAACGTGGCCGCCCTCCCAGGGCAGGGTCTTCATCCAGCCACCGACACTGGCACCGGCTTCCCATACTTCGACGGCCTCGCCGCGCTGCTGGAGGTGCCAGGCCGCAGCCAGACCCGTCACGCCGCCGCCGAGGATCAAGGTGCTCATGGGAGGATCTCCAGAACGCGCCGGGTGAGGCAGCGGATGTAGGCGGGGTCGGTGCCGGGAGCGGCCACGCGGCGGTAATTCCGGATGCCGGCCTTGTCGGCCACATGGCGGTATTCGATGTCGAGCTCGTGCAGGGTCTCGATGTGCTCACTGACGAAGCTCATGGGCACCACGATGACATCCTTGCCACCCATGGCTTCCAGCACGGCCTTCAGCGGCGGCTCCAACCAGCGTACGGGCCCCGTGCGGCTCTGATAGGCCAGCAGGTAGCCACCCGGGAGGTCGCCGATGCGCGCCATCAGCGCATCGCGGGTGGCGTGGATCTCCGTCTCGTAGGGATCCCCGGCTTCGATCTGGCGCACGGGCAGGCTGTGGGCGCTGAAGATCACCGTGGCTTCCGGCAGCTCCTTCAAGGCGGCGCGAAGGGGCGCTTCCAGCGCAGTCAGGTAGTCCGGATCCGTGGCGTAGTGGTCCACGCCGGGCAGAATCTCCAGGCCGGCCTTGGTCGCCTCGATGGCGAGTTCCCGCAGGCTCGACCCCGTGGTGGCGCGACAATCGTGGGGGTAGAGTGTCACCGGCACGAGCTTCTGGATGCCGTCCCGCTTCAAGGCCTGCAGCAACCCTGCGGCCCGTGGCGAAGCGCTGCGGAAGCAGAGCTTCACGGCCTCGTCGCGACCTGCGGCGCGAAGGGCCGCCCGCAGGGCCGAGGCCTGGAAGGCGCTTTCACGCAGCAGCGGAGAGCCTCCGCCAATTTCCGCGTAGCGCCTCTTGGCGCCGGGGGCCCGCAGCTTCGCGATGAGCCGTGCAAAGGGCGGTTGCAGCCAGGCCGGACAGGGCAGCCGGATGAGTTCCCGGTCGCCGAACAGGGCCGCCAGGAAGGGTTCCACTTGGTCCAGATTCGTCGGACCGCCAAGGTTCAGGAGCAGGATCGCCGTGTCTCGCATCGTCTTCCACTTTAGCGAGAGACCTGCGTACTTTCGTCACGGAAGCCTGGACAAGGCTTGTCTGAACAGGAAATGAATCGGGCTGCGGCGGCATCTCATGGACTGCCAACCCGGAGTCGCCATGTCCCTGACCGCCTTTTCAGCCCTGCCCGATGAGGCCCGCCTCTGGTTGCTCGCCCTGGCGCAGCCCACGGAGGCCTCGGTGCTGGCGCCGGAGATGGATGGGCTCCTGGGCCGCTGGCGGCACAAGGGCGTGCAGTACGCCGGGGCCTGGGCTCTGCTCGAGCACCGCCTCCTTGCCGTGGCCGAGCCCACTCTGGCTGCGCAACCTTCGGGTTGCGCCATCGATGGCATGCTGCGCGGCGTGAGCCAGATCACCGCGCGCCTCGGCCTGCCATTGGAGGATCCCCAGACTGTCCTCGTGCGCTTGGCGGACGGCCTCCAGGCCATCCCTCGCCCAGAACTCGAGATCCGGCTCCAGGAGGGCGCCCTCGACGGCACCACACCCGTGTTGGATCTCGGCCTCCTCACCCTAGGCGACCTGCGCGAAGGCAGGCTTGAACGGCCACTGGCCACGACCTGGATCGGGAGGAAATACAAAATTCAGGCCCCGACTGGCTGCGGGCTGTAGGTCGTGGGCTATGGGGCGATTCACCCCCCACTCGGGCCCAACCCCAAAATGAAGAAGCGGCCCGAAAGGGCCGCCTCGAATTGAACCTACAGCCTAGAGCCCTAGAAGATCGATTCGCCGGGCTTGCGGCGCCAAGCTTCTGATCGCTTCTGACCCTCGACCTTGGGCTTCGCATCCTTGGCGGCGGCCAGGGTCTGCAACAATGAGCCACCCAGTTTGGAAGCCACGGTCTTCGCCAGGGCGGGAGCCGCTGGAATCACCGGGGCGCTCACAGGGCCCGAGGCTTGGCCTTCGGGTGCGGCGCTCTTGGTAGTGATCTCTTTCAGGCGCTTTTCGTACCAGACCTTCCGCTTGGGATCCATGACGCGGATGTTTCCGGTCTTCTCTCCCTTCTTGAGAACCTTGGGCTTGGGCTTCTCTCGGTCTTCCCGCAACACGGAATCGGGTTTTGCTGCTTCTTCAAGGATCTTCGCCAGGTTGCCAAGGCCACGCAGGTTCATCATGTGCGGTTATTTCTCCAGAAGGGGCCACGGGCCACCACTGATTAGCCTAGCCGGAGGTCCTTCATCTACATAGTGATTTTAGCTGTGGTATGCGGTTTTTTCGCCGGATGGGGATTGCGGCTCCTGGGAGACTGACGCCATGGGGACCTCGACCTTTGCCTTGAAGGCACGCCTGGATGGGCTCTGCGAGCGGTACGACACGGCCGGCGCACTGGATCGGGATCCCCTGGGCGTTCCTCTCTCCTACGAGGCACCCCTGGACCGCGAGGTCGCCGCCTTCGTGGCCGCCCACCTGGCCTACGGACGCGTGGATCCGATGATCCGCGCCATCCGGGCCGCCCTGGCCCCCCTTGGAGGCCGGCCTGCGGCCTGGCTTCGGGAACGCTCCGCTCCGGCGGCCCGGAAGGGACTTTCCTCGGCCCTGGCCTCCTGGACCTGGCGCTTCCATACCGGCCCCGATCTCGTGGCCTGGTTGCTGGCCTGGCAGCAGCTCGACCGGGAGAGCGGCCAGGGCCTGGAGCCCCATCTCCTTCCGGGCCTCGGTGAAGCGCCCGAGGAGGTGCTATCCCGCCTGGTCCAGCGCCTGCGCACGGAACTCCCGGCCACCTATGGCACCCGCTTCTCCCTGCCCGATCCCCTGGAAGGCGCCGCCTGCAAGCGCTGGCGGATGTTCCTCCGCTGGATGGTGCGAACCGGCTGGCCCGACCTCGGCCTCTGGACCCGCTACCCCGCGGATCGGCTGATCATCCCCCTTGACACCCATGTGGCCCGCGTATCGCGCTTCATCGGCCTCAGCCACCGGGCCACGGCGGACGGGAAGATGGCCCTCGAGATCACCGAAGCCCTGCGCCGCCTCGATCCCGCCGACCCACTCCGGTACGACTTCGCCCTCAGCCACCTCGGCATCCTCGGCGATTGTCCCGGCGTGCGTAAACGCAGCACCTGTGAGGAGTGTCCCTTGTACTCGGTGTGCCGGGCGGGCTCGGAATCCGCTGCGCAGATCCGGAGATAGAAAAGACAATGATTGTCTAATTTGGCTGCTCTTTGAACGCTCGGCCGGAACACAGGGCCGGGCTTGCCATGTGCGCGACCTCAGTGGGTCGCGGAGCAGAGCCCGGTGGGCTCTGCGAAGCGGGAACCCACTAGGAGTGAATGCCAGTGCCGATTCGCGCAGGCGCCGCCTGCGCGATGGCAAGCCTGGCCCCAAAAGGGGCCGGGCTTGCCACGGCACTCAAGGTAACGACTTAGGGCTGCTTCTTCCGACCTGACCCGGTTCATCGCACCCCGATGCATGGGGCCCGGCTTGTTTCCAGCCTAACCGGGATCGGTATCTCAGCGCCAACGCGGGCCCACGGCGCGGGCGGACACCCTGATGAAAGTCACTGATTTCCATGCGCTTCCCCAACGATGGAAAAATCCGCTCACCGGCCCTTGACACCCCTACATCTTGGGGCCATCCTTGTCTCCCGGCACAACCCATAGAGGTAAGCTTAGAGCCCCCACCTCCCGGGGAGGGCTTTGTACGCCCTGCGGGAAGGCCGTCTTTTTTGAACAGTCCTTCTTCACCCCTTGCCCAGGACAGTCACATGAAGATCGCCCGCCACTTCACGAAGGCAGGTCACGATCCGCTGGAAGGGATCCCCTTCGTTCCACGGACCAGCCGCATCTCCAAGCTCGACGGCACGGTGGTCTTCGAGGCCAAGGACGTGATGGTGCCAGAGACCTGGTCCCAGGTGGCCGTGGACATCCTGGCGCAGAAATATTTCCGCCGGAAGGGGATCGATGCCCAGAACAGCGGCGAGAAGGATGCGCGGCAGGTGTTCCACCGCCTGGCGGGCTGCTGGCAGCACTGGGGCGAGAGCCACGGCTACTTCGAGACCGGCGAGGATGCCCAGGCCTTCTACGACGAGCTCACCTACATGCTCGCCAACCAGATGTGCGCGCCCAATTCACCCCAGTGGTTCAACACTGGCTTGCACTACGCCTACGGCATCAGCGGCCCGGCCCAGGGCCACAGCTTCGTCAATCCGGCCACCGCCGAGATGCAGCAGTCCACTTCGGCCTATGAGCGGCCCCAGCCGCACGCCTGCTTCATCCAGAGCGTGGCCGACGACCTGGTGAACCGGGGCGGCATCATGGATCTGTGGACCCGCGAGGCCCGCATCTTCAAGTACGGCTCCGGCACCGGCACCAACTTCTCCAAGGTGCGCGGCTCCGAGGAGCCCCTGTCCGGCGGCGGCCGCAGCTCGGGCCTCATGAGCTTCCTGGCCGTGGGCGACCGCGCCGCCGGCGCCATCAAGAGCGGTGGCACCACGCGCCGCGCCGCCAAGATGGTCTGCCTCGATCTGGATCACCCCGACATCGAGGCCTTCGTCGACTGGAAGGTGACCGAGGAGCGCAAGGTCGCCATGCTGGCCGCGGGCAGCGCCGTGGTGCGCCGCCACTGGGACGCCATCTGCAAGACCGTGGAGGGCTCCACCACCAAGGATGCCGACCCCCACACCAATGAGGCCCTGCGCAAGGCCCTGGCCCGCGCCAAGCGCGAGGGCGTGCCGCCCGCCTTCCTGACCCAGTGCCTGGGCCGCCTGGCCGAGGGCGACTTCGCCCGGGATCTGGCGGGCTACGACACCTCCTGGGATGGCGAGGGCTACCTCACCGTGGGCGGCATGAACTCCAACAACTCCGTGCGCGTGCCCGATGCCTTCATGCAGGCCCTGGAGAAGGACGGGAACTGGAACCTGAAGCGCCGCATCGATGGCAAGGTGGCCAAGACCCTGAAGGCCCGCGAACTCTGGAACAAGATCAACTACGCCGCCTGGGCCTGTGCCGATCCTGGCATCCAGTTCGATACCACCATCAACGAGTGGCACACCTGTCCCGCAGATGGCCCCATCAACGCGAGCAATCCATGCTCC
>CAIYNT010000246.1 GCA_903927605.1 uncultured Holophagaceae bacterium | reverse complement strand
TCATTGCCGGCGGCGCCAGCGAGGATCTCTGGATCAATCCCACGGGCCACCCCGGCATGGCCACCGGTGGCAGCGGCGATCTGCTGGCGGGCATGGTGGCCGGATTCCGCGCCCAGGGCCTGCCCATGCGGGAGGCGGTGGCCACGGCGGCCTGGTTCCACGGTGCCGCGGCGGACCGTCTTCCCGGCGCTGGCCTCCTCCCCCGGGATCTGGCCGGGTTGCTGCCGGAATTGTTGCGTGCCTGAGTCCTTCCTGTCCGACGACACCGCCACGGAGGCCTTGGGCGAGGCCCTGTCCAGGATCACACCGCCAGGTGGGACCTGGTTGCTGCACGGCGACCTGGGTGCAGGCAAGACCACCTGGACCCGCGGCTTCGTCCGGGGACTTGGAGGTGACCCCGACGACGTGGCTTCGCCGACTTACGCGGTGTTGCACCGTTACGGCCACCCTGCCGGGCGGGTCTTCCATCTGGATCTCTACCGGCCGGGGCCGAAAGGCGTGTGGTCGCTGGGGCTAGAGGAGTACATCACCGCCACCGACCGGCTGGTCGTCGAATGGGCTGGCGAAGATGGTCCATGGCCCACAGTCTGGGTGGCCCATTTGTGGATCGAGACCGATGGCGACGGCCGCTGGGCGAAATGGACACTGCCTGGCAAGCCCACCGAGCGATGATGGATACATGAGCCTGCTCCTCAGCCTTTCCCTGCTCACCTGTCTTCTGGCGGCCCTTGCCGTGTGGGCCGGGCTCCGAAGGAGGGCATCGGATCCGGCGCCCTTTGAGGCTCTGCGACGCCACACAGAGGATCTGGCCTCACGGGATCGGGTCGAATCGCAGCAAGCACTGGTCTCCCAGCTGCGGCCTCTGATGGCCGAACTCGGGGAACTCAAGACGGCCCAGGCCGAAAAACTGGCAGAAGGGTTTCGGCTCCTCGCTGCGGCCACCCAGGACGCCCTGAGAGCTTCCCGGGAAGAGCAGGCCGTTCAACTCAACCAGGTCCAGCAGCAGGTGGAGAAGCGTCTCGAAGCCATCCAGAAATCGAACGAGGACCGCCTCGAACAGATCCGGCACACCGTGGATGAGAAGCTGCACGAGGCGCTGGAGAAGCGTCTCGGGGAAAGCTTCAACCTGGTGGCGCAGCGGCTCGAACAGGTTCAAAAGGGTTTAGGGGAGATGCAGACCCTGGCCCAGGATGTAGGCGGCCTGAAGCGGGCCCTGACCAATGTGAAGATCCGTGGAGTGCTTGGCGAGGCCCAGTTGGGCGCGCTGCTGGAGCAGTTCCTGTCCGCCGGGCAGTATGCGTCCAACGTGAAGATCCGGCCTCGCTCCCCCGAAGTGGTGGAGTTTGCGGTGAAGCTGCCGGGACCCGAAGAAGGCGGCACCGTCTGGCTGCCCATCGACGCGAAGTTTCCCCTGGAGGACTACCAGCGGCTCATGGAAGCCTACGAAGTCGGCGACCTCGCTGCCGTGGACGTGGCCGGCAGGGCTCTTGAGGCCCGTCTGCTCTCGCAGGCCCGGGATATCCGCGACAAGTACATCGCTCCGCCCTACAGCACCGATTTCGCCCTTCTCTTTCTGCCCTTCGAAGGCCTGTACGCCGAGGCCCTGCGTCGGCCGGGCCTACTGGAAAGGCTTCAACGGGAGTGCAAGGTCACTTTTGTCGGACCCACCACCCTCACGGCCTTCCTCAACAGTCTCCAGGTGGGGTTCAAGACCCTGGCCATCACCAAGCAAAGTGGCGAGGTTTGGAAGCTGCTGGGCCACGTGAAGGCCGAATTCGGGAAATTCGGAGAGTCCTTGGCCGTGGTCCAGAAAAAACTGGACGAAGCCAGCTCCAAGCTGGGGGATGTCTCCAAACGGAAAGAACTCATGGAGAAGCGACTGGCAGGGGTCGAGGTCCTATCGGAAGAGGAGACCCCAGCAGCCCTCCCAGGTCCGTACCGCCAGGAATAATTCGCTTCACAATTCGGGAGAATGCCTTAGGATTCGGGCCAACCCGGGGGTGAGATGCTGAAGGGAAGGGAACGGCACGGGATCGGCGAGGTGATCGCCGTGGACCGGAACTATGTTCCTATGCAGGAGGTCAGTCGCCGTCGTGCCTTGTGTGCTGTCGTGTCAGGCCGGGCCCACGTTTTAAACCCGGCTACTTTCGAGCGCCATGTGAACCTGGAAGGGCGGCTGGAACTGATCATTTTCCCCCACGTCCAGGCCTGCAGCGATTCCAAACTGCTCTTGGGTCGTCTGGAGCGACGGGTCCTCCGCCGCGACCACTACCTTTGCCAGTACGAGGGATGCCAGAAAAAAGCCACCACGGTGGATCATGTGGTACCGCTCTGCCAGGGAGGGTCCACCACTTGGCAGAACCTGGTCGGTTGCTGTCTGACCTGCAACCAGGCCAAGGGCGGACGCACCCCAGAGCAGGCCGGGATGGTGCTGAAGCGTCAACCCAAAGGACCGCGTGCCCACCTCTTTGAACAGTTCGAGGAACTCCTGAAGCGGGCCAGTGCCGCGTGACTGGCTTTGGATGGCCGGGCTTCTAAGAGACGTGCTCGGGAATTATCTCGGGAACGACCTCCTGGCCCCAGGCCCAGGCAACGCTCTGCAGGAAGGATGACCCGGGGCCTTAAAGGCCTGGTATTCATCCGGGTTAGGCGCTGAGAATTTGGGAATACGGGCCAGGCTGCTGGTCAAGGTCCCTGGGGGCAGTGGCTCTTTGGAATGTAGATTACAGCACTATAAGTAATGTTGAAAAATTCGGCACTAACAGGTTGCAAGTTCGTGACAAATAGTGATCAGAAAATGATCTTTCCATTTTTACAATATGGATCTAGTCTCTTGAGCCAGGAGGAACTCCCATGCCCTCAGTGGATATCAGCTCCCAGTCCGGTAAGGATTTTGCGGGGGACGCCCTGATCGTCCCGGTCTTTTCTGGACGTGAACGCCACCGACTGCCGCTCGCTATTAGCAAGGTTGCTCGCCAGGTGATGGATGAAGAGGATTTCAAGGCGGACTATCTTGAAGTTGTTCCGCTGCACCACCCCAACGGAGTAAAGGAGAGCCGCTGGATGGTGCTTGTCGGTCTTGGCGATGAAGAGAAGGTGACATTGAATAAGATCCGCAAAGCTGTGGGTTCAGCGGGGCGATTCTGTCTCAAGAAGAAGTGGAAGAGGATCGGCATTCTCTCCCCCTCGACCTCCACGCTGGATCATGACGCGGTGCAGGTGGCATTGACCGAGGGCGCCTTGCTCGCCAATTATGATTTCGTCGCATTCAAGGGCGGAAAGCCTGAACCCAAACAGTTCTCCTCCATTGAGATATTCACCAACGGCGACGATACCCGCAAGGCCCGGCGCAAGCTTCCGGCGCTGGAGGCTGGGGTGGCCGCCTGTCATCGCGTCCGCGACCTGGCCAACACACCCGCCGGGGACCTCAACCCCGAAGTATTCGCCGAAACGGCGATCAAATTGGCGAAGCAATACAAGCTTCACTGTGAGGTTCTGGACGTACCCGCCCTCGAAAAGGGTGGGTTCCGCTCCGTTCTGGCTGTGGGGCAGGGCAGCGTCAAGCCTCCCCGGGTCGTCAAACTCGAATACAAGCCGAAGGAGAAACCGAAGAAGCACGTGGTGCTGGTGGGCAAGGGAGTCTGCTTTGATTCAGGGGGACTCTCCCTGAAAGATGCCTCCGGTATGGAGACCATGAAGGACGACATGACCGGTGCGGCCATCGTGCTCGCCACGCTTGTGGCCTGCGCCCAGCTGGAAGCGCCGGTCCAGGTCACAGGTCTGCTGGGTCTGGTGGAGAACATGCCCTCAGGATCGAGCTACAAGCCCGGTGATGTGCTCCGTAGCCGCAGCGGAAAGACCATCGAGGTGCTCAATACAGATGCCGAAGGCCGCCTGGTGCTGGCGGACCTGCTTCATCTGGCCAGCGAACTGGGTGCCGACCACGTGGTGGACTTGGCGACGCTCACCGGGGCCGCCCTCATCGCCATGGGTGATGGGGTCTCAGCGGTAATGGGCACGGACCAGAAACTGGTCGACCGGCTCATGGATGCCGGCAACTCCGTGGGAGAGTACCTCTGGCAGCTACCCCTGGTCGAAGAGTACAGCGATCTGCTCAAGAGCCCCTTGGCTGACCTGAAGAACATAACGGGGATCCGCTGGGGGGGGACCATCACCGCCGGTCTGTTCCTTCGCGAGTTCGTGGGCCAGGCCTCCTGGGCCCATGTGGACCTCTCAGGAAGCTGGTCCGGCAAGGAGCGGGACTATCGAACCCATGGGGCGAGCGGTGAGGGCCCCCGCTTCCTCCTGGAATGGCTCATGGATTGATGGATCTATCGGTCTGCTTCGAAAAGGGGGCTCCGGCCCCCTTTTTTTCAAATAGATGAAGATGTCCCCCTTGACCGCGGGGCATGTATGGGGATTTATTGAGGACTGCCCTCTTGCCACCTGAGCCACTACTTCACTCGGAGTTCCCATGGAAGCGATGGAAACCCTCACCAAGGCCGACCTCTCCCGATACCTGATGGAGCGGCTCGAGCTGGGTAAGAAGGATGCAGACCTCCTGGTGAACACCTTCCTGGAGAGCATCATCGAGTCCCTCAAGACGGGCGAAGGCGTGGAATTGCGCGGTTTCGGCAGCTTCCGGCTGCGTGACCGCCGTGCCCGGCAGGGACGGAATCCACGCAGTGGTGAGAGCATCCAGGTTCCACCCAAACGGGTGGTGTACTTCAAACTGGGCAAGGAACTTCGCAGCAAGCTCATCGACGATTGAATCCCTCTCTATCGATCGGAGGTTCTCCCATGCGTTTTCGCACGTTGCTCGTTTCGCTCATGGCCGTGCTCGCGGTTTCTGCGCCCGTCTTCGCGCAGAAGAAGCTCTCCAAGGAGGACAAGGCCAAGCTCCCGCGCATTGCCATCCTTGATTTCAAGGCTGCCCCCGATGCCTGGCATGGGTGGCGCTTTGGCGGCTGGGGCAATCAGATGGGCACCATCTCCAACCAATTGCGGGACATGTTTACGACGGAGATCGTCGACAAGGGTAAGAACAAGATCCGGGTCATCGAGCGGGAGCGCCTCCAGGACATCCGCGCGGAGTTGAACTTTCAGCAGAGCGGAGAGGTGGATACAGCTACCGTCCAGAAGATCGGCAAATTGTTGGGCGCGAAGTACGTGATGACCGGCAAAGTGACGCGGTTCGCCTACAAGGAAGCTGGATTCAGCTCCGGGTGGGGCGTGGGCGCACTGGTGGGCAAGGTTACGGGGAACGGGATGGCAGGTGCCGTGGCGGGAAGCGTCAACGTGAAGAAGGCGTCCTTCACCGGCAGGCTGGATGTCCGGCTGATCGAAGTCGAAACCGGCGAGATTCTCGGAGCCTGGAAGGACGAGGACAATCTGAACGATACCAGTGTGAAAGTGGCCGGCACTGGGGTTGAGGTGCCCTACGACGAGGAACTGGTAAACAAGGTCTTCGAACCCATCGTGGAGCGCATCGCTCCCAAACTGCTGCGCGCCACCGTCTCGGCCAACGAAGACGATTGAGCCTGATTCAAGGAATCGGATGGGGCCCCCCTGGGGCCCTTTCCTTGTCTGGGAGCCATGCCGCTACAGCCTCGCGGATGGCACAGGTATAGGCAGGCCCAAGCGCATCGGCGCAGTGGAGGTGCCAGGTCGGCACCTCGATCACCCGACCGCTCTGGAAGTGAGCCGCGAGATCCCGTTGAACCCCCGGTGGTGCGAGGCGATCCTGGGTGGCCAGGAAGCAGAGGCTTGGCGTGGCTAGATGAAGGTCGCCCACGCGGCGGAGGAGATCCGTATCCTCGGGCGCATACCCACCAAGGCGCCCGGCGCCGAAGGCCGCCAGGGCCCCGATGGGAGGCGCGAGGACATGCCACCAGCGATCTTGGGGTCCGCGTACCAACCGTTCAGCAAAGCTGCGGCTGCTGGCCGGAGCGCCTTCCCAGATGATGCCGGCCAGGGGCCCTTTCCCCTCGCGTTCCAGATCGGCCAGAGCCAGCAGTCCCACTGAGGCACCGAGGCTTCTGCCCAGCAGGAGGATTCGTCGGCGTGGGATGCCGATACCCTCCAGATGATGCACGACCCGGATGACATCCCGGGATTCGGCGGCCCCGAAGGTCACGGCTGGGATGGGGCCTCCTCGCCGCATGGCATCATCCCGTCGCCGGTAGGTGAAGATGGCGGCATCCAGGTTTGGGAACCACTTGAGGGCCGGGCTGGTGCCCCAGCGATCATCGCCGAAACCATGGAGCAGGAGCACCACGCCCGAGGAGGTCGTTGGTCGGGTGAACCGCCAGAGTTGCAATCCCTCAACCTCCTCGCTGGACCAGGAACCTCCCGGGTCACCGTCCCGGCCCTCCGCCAGCTCCCGGTAGGTGGCCTCCACCCGCGCCAGGGGTTGGGGCCGGTAAAAGGGTGGATCAACCAATTCCCGAGCCACTGACCGGGCTTTCCAGCCCACGAATCCACCCAGGCCCAGGATGGGCGCCAAACCGAGCACGAGCCAGGTCGTACGTCTCACCAATAGCCCGTGGTGATAAGCAGGTCCGCCGCAGCAGGTGGCTCACACTGGCAACTGAGCCGCTGATCGGAGCCGGCACCATTCCGAACGAGGACCTCCGCTTCCTTGGAATTCGGAGATTCGAGACTTTCTGCGCCATGCAGGATGGTGATCACGCACCTTCCACAGGCCCCACGACCCGAGCAGGCTGAGGCCACCGGAAGCCCTGCGGCGAGACATTGGGCCAGGATGGTTCCCGGGCCGTCCAGGAAGTGATCCCGTCGACGGGACCGGGCCACCAGTGCCATGGTCAGGGCCTACCTGACGAGGACCGCGGTCACGCCGGGAAGCCCCTCTGCCGCAGGCAGCGGATCCGGCTTGCCATAGAGCACCGCATCAAGGTGCTGGGTGAGGGTGACCTGGTAGATGCCCTTGTCGGCAGCCATGTCCAGCTCACCCATGTCCGGGCTGAAGGTCTCCCGCTGGCTGGTCAGGAAGAACCGGTGCTTGCCGGGGGCGAGTCCTTTCACGAGAAGGCTGATGGCGCCCTTGGGCAACTGCTGGACGGGAATGCGCGCACCGTCCACAGTGAGTTCCACGGGACCCTTCACGGTGGTGGTGAACCGGAAGATCGCCTCGCCGGCGGGAACCGGGTGGCTGGGGGTCAGTGGCACCTTCCCACATGCTAGAAAAGTCGCGGCGCCGAGTAGCACCATGGCGGGAAGAACAGGGTGGAACTTCATGAACCCTCCGGAGGCTCCATCATATGCGATGAAGGCTGGAGAGGTCTCAGGTGCGCTGGATCAGGACCACTGCCTGGGCAGCCAGTCCCTCGCTGCGCCCCGTGAACCCCAGCTTTTCCGTGGTCGTGGCCTTCACGTTTAGAGCCTCTGGGGTAAGGCCTAGCACCGGGGCCACGCGATCCCGCATCCGCTGCCGGTAGGGTGCAATTTTGGGTCGTTCCCCAATGAGGCATACGTCTGCATTCACCACCTGCCAGCCCCGCTCTGCCAGATCGCCCACGACTTGTTCCAGCAGCCGCGTCGAATCTGCGCCCTTAAACGCCGGGTCGGTATCCGGGAAGTGCTGACCGATGTCACCAAGTCCCGCGGCACCCAGTAGGGCGTCCATGAGGGCATGGAGCATGACATCGGCATCGCTATGGCCTGCAAGGCCGCGGTCGTACGGGACCTCACAGCCCATGAGAATGAGAGGGCGATGGTCCTCGGGAGCGGCGAATTTGTGGACGTCGAACCCTTGTCCGACCCGGATCGCGGTCACCCGATCACCTGGTGGTTGCCGGTGGATTCTTCGGAGACCTTGAAGGTCCCGGTGATGGGGTGCTCGGGCAGGGTGATGATGACCTCGGTGCCGGTCCCCTCCTGGCTGATGAATTCCAGAGTGCCGCCGTGCTCCTCGACGATCTTTTTCACGGTGGCCATGCCAAGCCCCGTCCCCATCTTTTTCCCGTAGCTGAAGAAGGGCTCGAAGATCCGCTTGAGCACCTTCTTGGGGATGCCATGGCCCCGGTCCTTCACGCGGATCTGGACACCCCCCGTCACCTGGGCCCAGGTGACGAGGACCTCCCCGTCCATGTCCTTGGTGGCATCAAGGGCGTTGGTCATGATGTTTTCCATGACGCGGGTGAACTGACTGGGATCGAGCTTGACCTTGCAGGTTGGGCCCTCGGTTCGAAGTTGGACGCCCAACTCGGCCGCACGCGGAACCATGGGCTCCACAATGGCGTCGAGGAAGACTCGAAGGTCCACCGTTTCCCGGTTGGGCTCGCGCACTTTCGCGAAGTCGAGGACGTCCTGACTCAGGTGGGTCAGGCGGTCCACGCACTCGAGGATCTTCCGACAGTGGTGGCGGATCTTGTGATCCTCGGTGGACAGCTCTAGCAGATCCGCATGGCCGCGCAGGACGAACAGGCCGTTCTTGAAATCATGGACAATGGAGCTGGCCACTTGTCCGACCGTGGCAAGCACATGGCTGCGCAGATTCTCTTCGGAGAGCCGGGTTCGTTCGATGGCGATGGCGCAGACGGCGACAATGGCCTCGAAGGTCTCCCGGTCCAGCGGCTCGGTGATGGGTTTCCGGCTGTCGAGGTAGACCACGCCCAGGCGGCGACCCTGGAGGAGCAGGGGGAGGCAGAGGATGGTCTTCAGCTCCAGTCGGTGGATGGATTGGTGGCTCGAGAGGTGGTGCTCGTCGGCGACGTTCAGGATCCAGACCGGATCACCCGTCTCGAACACTTTGTGCACACTGGACATGGAGAGCTGGATGCTGCCTTCGAGTTCCTGGCCCAGGTTGCGCTGGACACGGGGTTGGAGCTCTCCCTCCTCCAGGAGCATCAGAAACCCGCGATCGGTGCCGGAGATGGAGAGCAGCTTGTCCAGGGACTGCTCGAGCAGGTCCTCGAGATCCACCTCTTCGGCCAAGAGCTGGGCCGTTTCGAGGATGGCCTGGAGGTGCAGCTCAGAGCTGGACTGATCCAGGCTCACCAGGGTGAGGGTGTAGGCGCCATCCGCCAATCGGAGGGGGGTACCGGGCTCCCAGGCCACCTTGCCAAGCTGCTGGTCTTTGTAGAAACTGCCGTGGGTCGTCTGGAGATCTTCGGCCCACCAGATGTCATCCCGAAGCTCCAGACGCACGTGGTTGCGGCTGATCATGCTGTCCGAGAGCACCACATCGCAAAGGCTCTGCCGTCCGAGGGTGACGGACCGGGTGAGCGGCACGGTGCGCTCGAATCCATGGCGATCGCGGATCAGGAGCTGGTAGCGCTGGGCCACT
>CAIYNT010000245.1 GCA_903927605.1 uncultured Holophagaceae bacterium | reverse complement strand
TCCCTCGCAGGGTTGTTGGGGATCCACAGGGGGACGCTCTACGACTTCTTGAAGGGGGTCCGCGACGTCCCCAAGGCTCGGCTTGAGAAGATCGCGGCGATGTATCCCTGCGACCTTGAGTGGCTTGCTGAGGGGGTTGGGGAGGCTCCTAATCCGAATGCGAGCCGCACACTGGAAGCCAAGGCCGCAGCCGCTGCCCAGAAAAACTCAGGGCAGGGCATCGGCGGTAACGCCACGAGTGGGGGTTCCTATCCTCTCCGTCGCACTGTCCTTCCTGCCCTCACTTCGTCAGTGGGGAGAGGGCGGCAAGTTCGGCTGGAGGCCGCCCGCGAGCGCGTTCTGGCCCTGCTGGCGATGCACGAGGGGGGGAAGGTCGAGGAGGTTCTTGGTCCTGCCCTCTACCAGGAGGTCAAGGCCGGGAGAGCCTGCCCATCGTTGGCACTCCTCGCGGAGTTGGCTGCGGCGCTCGGCGTCAAGCCTGGATGGCTGCTGGGCCTAGAGGAGTAGTCGCGTATTGGCAGGTGACCACGATTGCGGTTCCTCGACGGACGATAGCCGTGAACTCCAGCAGGGCGATGGCCGACCAGGTTCAGCCTTCGGCGGATGAACCTGAGGCTACCCCTCCACCCTGAATCAAGTCCAAGCGCGGTATCCTCGCCTCCAACCATCTTGAAGACCTACGAATCAAGATTTCTACCAAGGGCGCTCTTTCCTCCTGGTTTCCAAGGGTATTAGGAGCATCATCAGCCTGGGGATAACCATCATGACCAAGCCGAAGAGTGGCCTCCGCAAGGGGGTGCAGGAAGTCCCCCCCCCCCAGCACTTAGTGGAACCACCCTCAGAGCCTGAGATTGCCACCCCGGTAGAACTAGGCGCAGCTGTAGGGATCTTGCCACCCGGACCGTTCCCAATCGTCGGCATCGGGGCGTCTGCCGGGGGCCTGGGGGCCTTTGAAGCCTTTTTTTCGGGTATGCCCGCTGACGTGGATCCCGGCATGGCTTTCGTGCTGGTGCAGCACCTGGCCCCGGACCACGAAAGCATCCTCACCGACCTGATCCGGCGCTACACCCGCATGGAGGTCTTCGAGGTGGAGGACGGGATGGTGGTCCAGCCCAACTGCGCCTACATTATCCCACCGGGCCGCGACATGGCCTTCCTGAATGGCTCCCTGCAACTGCTGGAGCCCTCTGCACCCCGGGGCCTGCGCCTGCCCATCGACTTCTTCTTCCGCTCGCTGGCCCAGGACCAGCGAGAGCGGGCCATTGGCATCGTGCTATCGGGCACCGGCAGCGACGGCACCCAGGGGGTGCGGGCCATCAAGGGCGAGGGTGGCATGGTCATGGCCCAGAACCCTGAGTCCACGGAATATGACGGGATGCCTCGCAGTGCCATTGCCACGGGGCTGGTGGATTACGCACTACCACCCGCCGAGATGGCCGCCCAACTGATGACCTACGCAACCCATGCCTTCGGTAGGTCGCCCCGACCTGCGGTCGTTTCCCAGCCCAGGGTTGAGAACGCCCTGAAGAAGATTTTCATCCTGCTACGCGCCCAGTCTGGCCATGACTTTTCCCTGTATAAGCCGAGCACCATCCATCGGCGCATCGAGCGTCGCATGGCCGTCCACCGGGTTGATTCGTTGGAGGGCTACGTCAAATTCCTACAGAAGACACCCCCTGAGGTGGACGCCCTCTTCTGCGATCTGCTCATCGGGGTCACCAGCTTCTTCCGCGACCGGGAGGTCTTCCAGGTGCTGGAAGAGCAGGTCATCCCCAAGGTTTTCGACAGCAAACCCGCTGGCGGGGTCATCCGCGTGTGGACGGCAGGGTGCTCCACGGGCGAGGAAGCCTACTCCATCGCCATCCTGTTTCAGGAGCGCATGGATGCGGTGAAGCATAGCTACACCGTCCAG
>CAIYNT010000244.1 GCA_903927605.1 uncultured Holophagaceae bacterium | reverse complement strand
CGGCCACTGTGAAAATCAGCAGCAACAGTTCGGCACACTTATCGCTGAAATGATGTGGCTTGGATGGTTCGGACGAAATAAAGTCTCACGGATTCAGGTTATCAGAGCCAATAACTTACTTGTTGGCAAACCTAATCGAACGATTGAGGCCTTTGAGCTTGCCGAGAAGTATGTAAGTGGCTGGCGACCAGAAGGACTATTCGGAAGGCCCGAAGAGGAGGAGAATCCTCCCATTCCTGGTTCACCTTCAGAAATCGAGGTTTCGGCTCCGTCAACACCTGGAGAAAACCCTGATTGAAACAGACCTACATACGGGCCAGTAGGGTGGTCCGTTGGCATCGGCGGGTTTCCCCTTAAGCTCAGTGATTGGCCTGGTCACAGCCAGTCCTCTACTAGAACCGGATAGAAAGCGGATAAGGCCGCCGTGGCGCGGGAGAAGGACAACCGGCAGTGCCTGGGCCGGAGCAGGGCAGGGAAGCTGTGACCCCCAGCCGTTTTCCAAACCTGAGAATCCAGCCCTAAAGCCCCAACCGCCTGGCCGCTTCAATGCGGTCGGTTCCAGACTCCACCATGTGTCCAACGGCTTCGTTCAGATCGATCCCCTCTGCCTGAAGAACCTCGCGGATATTGATGAAATTACTAGTCTCCGGCACATCCAGCACAGCGGCGCGAACGATGGCCCATCGGCCACCGTAGGAATCAACCAAAGGCAGGAGCACCTGGAGCATGGTTGCCGGTGGCACTCCATCTTTCAGGAGGGTTGATGCCAAATCTGGCCAACTCTGGCCCCGTTGACGAAGTTCCGTGGCCTGTTGCTGAAGGGTGTTGACGCTGTAACTGGTCATAGCCAGTCCTCCTTGATGGTGGTGGCCGCTTTCTCGGCCTTGGGTTGGGGAATCTTGGGGGGCATGGATGGTTCGACCTGCGCCGGGGGCGGCAATTGGACTTGGAGGCTCTGGATGAACTCCAACCCTGGAATGGCCTTGGCCGTGTCGCTCCGGGGTGTTTCAGGCCCATCGATGAGCACTGGCGAGTCATCAGGGGCACCCTGCGTTACCTCTGCCAGAGCCTCGTCAGCCAGCTCCTCGGCCTCCTTCCAGGGGTCTCTTGCCACCACTGGTTCACCCAGAGGGGTTCCAGGGATGGAGAGACTCAACGGCAACCAATAGGTGTACCCGTTCGATCGAGCGATGGCCGCTCTCTGATCCGACCAATGTCCCCAGGCGTCGATGGACACCAGGTCAACCAGCGTCTCGGTATCCTTGACATGCTTGGTGTGCGCCTTGACGACACGCGTGAATTTACCCAGAACTCGCGACAACAGCTCTCGCGATTCTTCCTCGGAATTCCGGGTGAGCCAAATCTTGCTGCCGAAGGATTGCGCCACAGCCTGCCACTGATCGCTGTAGGTATCGCGGAGCAGTCCAATCGTCTGGAGGCCCGCGACGATGGAAACGCCCTTGGATCTCAGCAGAACCAAGGACCTCACGATGTTCGGGAATCTCCCCGCATCCCCGAATTCATCAAGAAGCAGGACGATTCGAGACGCGCCCTCGGCACGGTTCCTGAGCCTTCCGAGCAGCATTGCCCAGACGAGGTGGACCGGAGCGCGAAGGGCGTCTGAGTCCTCGCAGTTCATGATCCAGCCACCACGAATGATGTAGTCATCGAGGGTGACGGTGCTGTCGCCTTCTGTGATGGCGGCAACTCTAGGGGCTTCCCATCGGGCGAGCGTGGCGACTAGGTCCTGGAGCACGGGTACCTGGCTTTTCGGCTCAGACAAAAGGTCCTTCCAGATGGGATCGAGGAGATCCATAAAAGGACCCAGCCGAGTTCGCCGAAGCGTCCGCGAAATCTCCTGGATGCTCGGCCATGGCTGCGCCTGAAGGATGGCTCGAAACAGCACCCGTGCCAGCTCACGGACCCAAGGGTTCGCGTCCCGTGGGTTCAGGGGCAGCACATAGTTCGTGATCAGATCAAAGTCATCGGCGCTTCGAATTTCCTGAAGGGGGTTCAGGATTCCGCTGCGACTGACATGTCCTCTGACATCGAGTCCCCAGACCAGCCGATCTGGGTACCGTTCGTACAGTGGCAGTTCGGCTTTGCTATCTTGATAAATCCATGGAATTTTTAGGCTTATCATCATATGGCCGTAAACGGTCGTGGTCTTGCCTGACCCTTGCATTCCCAAAAGCAGAATGTGTCTCGACAGGGTCTCCCACCTGAGAGACAGCAGGACGAGGTTGCGGGCCTTTCGTTGAGCAGCCATCAGCTCGCGGCGAGATGCTTTCCCCTTGTCTCTGTACGCCAGCAGGAAGCAGGCAGGACGGCCATCTCCAACAGGTCTCCCATCGACGATGTCATAGCGACCAAAGTCCTCGGGCACATCGCGAAATTGAGCATCTGGGCAGCCATGCCCACGCCTGACATGACGAGGGTGCTGATCCCACATCATCCAGCCCACACCAATGCCTGCGAGCCCGGCCAACGTGATCCAGGTAAGTCGACGAGGGTCTTCGGCAATCCAGGCATGGAACCCCGAGGTTCCAAGCGCAACCTGGATGGCGAGTCCCCCAGCCACGCAGGCCACGGAAAGCGGTAGAAAGGCCCTCGTGGCTCGCCTGAGCACCCACTTTGTCCAGGGTGAATGGGGGTTCTCCAGCCACCATCGGGGCTCGATTCCATCGACGAGAATCCACCGGAGCAAGGTGGTGATTCCACCAAATGCTCCTGCACCCACAAGGATCCAGCTCCCGATAACCCAGAGATGGAGGAGACGCTGAAGTGGAGTAGGCGTCATCGATCCACCTCTCGTCCGCCACTCGGGGAATTCTGAACGCCTCGGCCCATGCCCTCGGCCATCCGAAGGGCGGCGATCACGGATGAGCCCGGCAGCACCCCTGCAAGTTGGAAGGCCCGACGCAGTTCATCCGGAAGCACTTGCCCGACCCCGCTCAAGGGTCGACCTGAAATCATGTCCGAGGCGGCGCGAAGCTCCCAGGAGGCGAGCCCACGGGCGGTGGAACCGGCCATGGTGACCAGGCCTTTTCCGGCGGCCTCCCCAGATCGAATGACACCTTTTCCAGCCTCTGCCAATGCCGACGAGAATTCCCGCCCTGCCTCTCGAAGGCCGACCTGGAGGCCTACACCTCCGGTGAGGGGTGCCCCCAAGACTCCGGCCACCAACCCTGCGCTGGCCCGAGTCAAATGCACCGATGAGACCAACGCCGCCCGAGACGCCTCCATGGCCGTATTCAAAGTGGCCTGACTCGCTTCAGAGGCCACCGAGAGGGTCACCCTGACGCCGGTTCGAGTCTTCGAATCGACTCCCATTTCGCGAAGCGCCAAGTCCAGGGCAGGGGCGGCTACCCTCCCGGATGCCCTCCGAGCGCCATTTTCCCGGCCAGGAGATTGATCAGGTTCTCTCCCTTGGCCCCGATTCTGGCCAGCCTGCCGATCACGATTCCGGGCCTCCAGGCGATTCAAGGCGGTGACACGTCGGATGGCCGCCTGCTCCTGTTCCACACGATGCTCCGGGCTTCCAACGCAGCCACGGGCCTCGTAACGAGCCTCCATGGTGGCCAGCTCCAGGGTGTATCGCCGCTCCGCCAGTTCTCTGGATCGGCCCTCAAATGCTCGTGCCGCCTGCATTTTTTGGTTTGGGGCTGCGGACCGAACGGCCTCCCTTCGCTGCTGGTCGTTCGCTCGCTGCTGACGGATGAGGGTTTCCAGGTCGGCCTTCAGCCCCTTAAAGCGCTGATAGGCTTCCCAATCTCGGATCTGTGGGGCTTCTGTACGGAATTCCTGGTCCCACGCTTTCTGAAGATGCCCATGGCGGCCAAATGCTTCGGATCTCTCTGGGCCTTGGACGTCGAGATGGAAATGGAATCGGCCATCCTGCTCATGCATTACGAGGACGTAACAACGACCTTGTGCGAAGGTTCTGCCGATTCGATGGCCCGTTGCCAGTGCCTCCCGCTTCGGGTTCTCAGGGCAGCGCGAACGGATGGCATCACATTCGGCCTGACTAGGGGCGATGATGTATTCCGTGTAATCGGCTTCAGGGCCACCAAGAGCCTCGATGGCCTGTTCAATGGTCAAGTCCTGCTCCGAGGCTCCACTCAGAACCACCCCGGATCGTCCATGCTCGGAGGCGAGATAGTGCATGCGGCGGTCTAGCCGGGCAGGAGTCTGGCGGCCTCGGAATCCAGGGGTGTGGCCTCTCTTGATGCAGGGGGGCATGGTTAAGCCTCCCCGCGAAGGGTGCGAATCTTCCCTTGGGCGCTGGTTGCGATTTCAGAGGCTCGGCTGCTGACCTCGATCATGGCAAGCAGGTGCGCATAGGTAAGCTGGGAGATCCCGATGCCACCCGCGAGGTTCTGAAGAATCTGGGCCTCTCGTTCGGTCTGCCCGCTCTCGATGCTCCGCATGACTGCCACGACAGCCTCGATCCGAGTGGCATGTCGGGCGGCCTGCTCCTGGAGTGCCAGGAGGGATCGGGCGATGGAGTCCAGACGAGAAGACGCGGTGTCCTCGATCTCTCGCTGCCGAAGCTCCTGGAGCAGGTCTTTCAGAGCCTGGGTGAGTGAGCACCCTCGGTGGCCTGCGAACGATTCCAGGATCTCGTAGGCTTCGCGCCCGATTCGCGCATGCACCACGCTCCTGGCCCTGGGTTGGGCTAGCTTGCTCATGGGTTTACCTCCGCGATGTGGCATTCCGTGGCGAGCCCCCTCAGGGCGCACCATGTCTTGTGGTGTCGCAAGCCCCCGCGACACAAGTCATGCGCCGCAGGCGCAACACTGAGACCACCGGTCCGGAACGCGTCAATGATTTTGAGACAGGTAGTGGCCTGAGTTATCGCTCCGACCCACCCGCTGCGGAGAGCCGCCGGGGCCATGGACAGCCTGCGGATTGCCTGGCGGCAACGGGCCGATGGCCCGCCCTTCGGGTCCT
>CAIYNT010000243.1 GCA_903927605.1 uncultured Holophagaceae bacterium | reverse complement strand
TCCAGCACGAACAGGCCCCCGGCGATGACCAGCAGCACTTCCTGCTTGATGACCACCGCCACCGTGCCCAGGGCGCCGCCGAGCCCGAGCGATCCCGTGTCACCCATGAAGACCTCAGCGGGATGGGCGTTGTACCAGAGAAAGCCCAGGCAGGCCCCGGCCATGGCGCCCATGAACACCGCGAGTTCCGCGCCACCGGGAACATGGGGCACCACCAGGTAGGCGGCGATCTTCGCATGGCCCACCACGTAGGCCAGGATCGCGTAAGTGAGGGAGACGATGAGCGTGCCCCCGATGGCGAGTCCATCCAGGCCATCGGTCAGGTTCACGGCGTTGCTCGTGCCCACCATCACCAGCCAGATCCAGGGGATCAGGAAGACACCGACATTGGGCCGGAAGTTCTTGAAGAAGGGCACCGAGAGCTGGCTCGTCGCCGCGCCCCTCAGGCCGAAGTGCAGGATGAGCCAGGCGACAATCAGGGAGATGCCCGTGAGCAGGGCCATCTTCTGCCAGCTGCCGAGACCCAGGTTCTGCTTCTTGAGGAGCTTCTGCGCATCGTCGAAGGCGCCCACCATTCCGAAGCCCAGCAGGGCCATGAGGGCCACCCAGATGGCGCCATTCTTGAGGTCGCACCAGAGCAGGGTGGAGACGGTGATGACGATCAGGATGAGGATGCCGCCCATGGTGGGCGTGCCGGCCTTCTTCTGGTGATTCTCGGGGCCCACGTCCCGGATGTGCTGGCCCATCTTGAGCGCGGTCAAAGTACGGATCACCCAGGGCCCCAGCAGCAGGCTCAGCACCATGGCCGTGGCGGCGGCCATGGCCGAGCGGAAAGTCACGTACCGAAAGACCGAGAAGCCCGGAACCACGTCACGGAAAGGATAGAGAAGCCAAGGGAGCATGAGAGGTCCGAAGTCTGAAGGTCAGTGGGTGAGCAACCAATCCACAGCGCGCTCGGCGCGCCAGAATCGGCTTGCCTTCACCAGGATACGGGCTCCCGGTGGTATTGCAGAGAGCCCTGCCGCATCGTCGCGCAGGGCCTCGAAAGCCGGAAAGGCTACGCCCCGCTGACCAAAACCTTCTACATAGTCTCCCGCAAAATCGCCGTAGGCCCAGAGCCGGGAAAAGCCCAGCGCCTTCAGCGCAGCGCCAGTCTCCCGGTGGATCCTCGGTGCCGCCGATCCCAGCTCCCGCATGGCTCCCAAAACGGCCACGGCCTCGCCCCCGGGCAACTGCTTCAGGGCCCGGGCGCAGGCCAGGATGGAATCCGGGCTGGCGTTGTAGGTCTCATCCAGCAGACAGCCGCCCCCGCGCAGGTCGTGAAGGCGACCTCGCCCTGGCCCTGGTGCCACTGTGCCAAGGCCTTCGGCCACCTGTTCCGGAGCGTGGCCCAGCCGAACCGCCAGAGCCCCGGCCAGTGCGGCGTTCCGGATCTGGTGCTCGCCCGGCAGTTGGAGGCGGATGGGGATCGAACCTGAGGGTGTCCGCAGTCTGAAGGCCCCTCCGATCGCCCCGAGAGATTCCACAGCCTCCCAACCGAAGGGCTCACCTTCACCGACCGGCAGCGCTTCGGCCTGACGGGCCCAGGGCTGCTCGGCGATCCAGCGGCACCAGGGATCCGCGGCCAGATGCGCCCAGATTCCGCCGCGCTTGAGCCCAGCCACCAGCTCGCCCTTGGCCTCGGCGATGCCCTGCTGGCCCTTGGCAAAGTACTCGACATGGGCTGTACCCACCATGGTGATCAGACCCGCATCCAGCGGAGCGATCTCGGTGAGCCGCCTTATCTCGCCAGGCGTGCTCATGCCCATCTCCAGGACAGCGGACTCCAGCCCCTCGGGCAACGTGGCCAAGGCCTCGGGCAGGCCCAACGTGTTGTTGCGGTTTCCCGGTGTCTTCCATCCGCCCACAGCTGCGGCCAGCAGATCCTTGGTGCTGGTCTTCCCCACACTTCCGGTGACCCCGAACACGAGCTTCGGCCGCACCGCGGTGAGCCGTGCCTGGCCCCAGCGCTGGAGGGCGACCAGGGTGTCAGGCACGATGAGCTGCGGACAACCGGTGTCCAGTGGATGATCCACCAGCAAAGCCCCAGCTCCCTTCTCCACGGCCCCGAGAGCAAAATCGTGGCCATCCCGCTCGGCCCGTAGGGCCACGAAGCAGGCACCGGGTTGCATCGTGCGGGTATCCAGCGACAGCGAGGACGGCACCGCGGCGCCATCGCCGAGGATCTCCCCGCCCACCTGGGAGGCAACCTGGAACAGGGACCAGAGGCTCATGCGGCACCTCCGCCTAACGCACGCGGCGCATGCTCCGGCGCGCTTCGCTTGCCGAGGCGGAGCCTCCCTGTGCCCTCGTCACACCTGCTTCGCGGGCGCCCTTTGGGCTTGGCTCGGGCTTTGCCCTCGGGCCTTCGGCCCTGCAATCGGCTACGCCGATTCGGCCCTATCCCGCCTGCGCTTCGCTTCGACGGCATGGTCGGCTGCGCCAAAGTGGCACTTCGCTCCTGCTGCGTGCTCATGCGGTCTCCTTCGCAGAAGCGCGCTGCAGGCGGTCCCGGACGGCCAGCCAGGCCTCGCCCTCCGGCGGCCATTCCATGACGATCCGCTTGAAGCCCGCATCATCCAGCTCATGCAGCAGCGCATAAAGCCGCGCAGCCACGGCCTCGGCATCCAAGGGCAGGAGCACGCCGCGCACGCCTGCGGGCAAGGCGGGAAGGGCTCCGATCCCCACATAGGCCACGGGGCCAAAAGGTGGTGAGGACAGGCCCGTGCCCTGGGCGACCAGCTCCAGTCGTGCCCGGGGCGCGTAGTGACGCTCGGCCATGCCCGGCGCATCCTGTCGGACTCCCGCCTCGACCGCCCCCTCCCACAGCTCCACGGGGCCGAGGATGGCTGCCAGCTCCGCTGGCGTGATGGGTCCAGGGCGAAGAATCCTCGGGCGGATCCCACTCAGATCCAGGATCGTGGATTCGAGACCCGCCTTCGTGGGGCCCCCATCCAGGATCAGATCGACGGCCTCGCCCAGGCTCGAAGCCACATGCTCGGCCAGGGAGGGAGACAGGTGCTGGCTGCGGTTGGCGCTGGGCGCCGCCAGCGGCCGTCCCACGGCACGGATCAGGGCCAGAGCCACCGGGTGGGCCGGGCAGCGGAGCGCCACCGTCGGGCCGCCAGCCCTGACGATGGCAGGCACCATTTCCGAGGCCGGCAAAACCAAGGTGAGCGGCCCCGGCCAGTACTGGGCCGCCAGGGTCCTCGCGGAGTCCGGCCACTGGACCACCAGCGGCAGCGCCGAGGCCACGTCAGCCACATGCAGGATCACTGGGTTCGTGACGGGCCGGCCCTTCGCGGCATAGATGCGGGCCACCGCCGCGGGATTCAGACCATCCGCACCTAGGCCATAGACCGTCTCGGTGGGGAACGCCACCAGGCCACCCGCGGCGAGGATCGCCGCCGCCTCGCGGATAGCTGGGCTGTCTGGTCCCATGACCTGGAGAAGACGCGTCACCTGTTGCCTCCGAGCGCCGCTTCCACGGCCTCGCGGTCACTGTAGGGATACTTCACACCGTGGATTTCCTGGTAGGGTTCGTGGCCCTTCCCTGCCAGCAGCAGGAGGTCGCCCGGGCGGCAATCCGCGAGGGCCTGACGCACGGATTCGCGGCGATCGGCGTTCCGGTGATAGCGGGTCAAGTCGGTGCGGATCGCCTCTGGAATGCCCGGCGCGGCGTCATCCAGGATGAGCTCGGGATCCTCGGTGCGTGGGTTGTCGCTGGTGTGCCAGAGTACATCCGCACCGGTCGCCACAGCCGCGGCCATGATGGGCCGCTTGGTCCGGTCGCGGTCGCCGCCGCAGCCGAAGAGCACATGCAGCCTCCCACCCGGCGGAAGGACGCGTCTCCCTTCCGCCAGCAGCTTCTCCAGGGCATCCGGAGTGTGGGCGTAGTCCACCATCACGCCGAAGGACTGGCCGCAGTCCACGCGCTCCAGACGGCCAGGAGCACCCGTCACCTTCGCCACCGCCGGCACCAGGAGCCTGAGGTCGAAACCAGCTTCGGCGCAGGCCGCCAAAGCGGCCAACAGATTGTAGGCATTGAAGCGGCCCAGCAGTGGACTCTCCACCTTGAAATCACCCTGGAGGCCCTGCAGGCAGAACCGGGTCCCCGTGGGGCCCAGTTCCAGTTCCGTGGCGCGGTAGTCGGCTTTCTGATCAATGGCGTAACTCCAGCAGCGGCCCCCTTCCAGCAGGCGGCGGCCATGGGGGTCGTCTGCATTCACCAGGAACCGCTCACTCTGGGCCCGCAGACGGACCTTCGCCTCGAAGTAGGCCTCCAGGGTGCCGTGGTAGTCGAGATGGTCCTGGGTCAGGTTCGTGAAGACACCCACCTTGAACAAGGCACCATGGACCCGCCCCAGACAGAGGGCATGGCTGCTCACCTCCACGGCCGCGGCCGCGTCTCCGACCTCGACACTGCGGTGCAGCCATCGGTAGAAGGCGGGACTTTCCGGCGTCGTGCGGACGGCCTCCTCTTCGACATCACCCGCTGCGTTCAGGACCGTGCCGACCAGGCCGCAGCCGATTCCCGCGCCGCGGAGCAGCTGGCGGATGAGGGTGGTCGTGGTGGTCTTGCCGTTCGTGCCCGTAACGCCGATCAGCGCCAGGTGTTCGTCGGGCGTACCGTGCAGCCGCCGCGCCATCTCGGCCATGCGCAGGCGTGGCTCGGCCAGGAAGCTGCAGGCGGCGATGCCTTCAGGTACCTCGATGGAGGATTCTGAGATCACGGCACAGGCCCCCTTCCCCAGCGCCTGCGGCACGAAGGCGGCCCCATCTGCCTTCTCACCCCTCAGGGCCAGGAAGGCCCAGCCGGGGGACACCTCCCGGCTGTCGCTGGTGAGGTCGACCACCTCGACATCCGGACCGGAATGCCTGACGGCGATCCCATCGATGAGCGAATCGAGCTTCATGGCATCCCCGCCTTGATCTTCACCACGGCCCCGGGCTCAAGTGGCGCGCCTGGTTCAGGAGTCTGTCCGAGCACCCGCGTGGCCGTGGTACCAGGCGCGGCCTCCACCTTCGGATACCCGCCCACCAGCACCACCCGGTGGATGGCGGCCTTGAGGCTCAGACCCTTGAGGTCGGGAACCCGACCACGCTCCACGTGCACGGTGGCCTCATCCGTCTCGCTCACGGGCCAATCCCGGAGGGACAACTTGAGATCGGCCTCGCGGTCCTGATCGGGGGAGGTTTCCCGGAAACGCAGAATGCCGTCGCCGATGCGCTTGAAGAGGGGTGCGGCCACATCCCCGCCGGTGGTATCCCCGGCTGGATCATCGAGCATCACCAGCACGCCGAACTGTGGCTTGTCGGCAGGGAAGAAGCCCATGAAAGAAGCAAAGTGGGCTTGGGATCGTACTTGCCATCGATCAGTTTGCGGCTGGTGCCGGTCTTGCCGAAGGCCTCCACACCATTGTCGAGCTTCGCCCGCTTGCCTGTGCCCTGGGTGATCACGCCTTTGAGGGTCTCCTTCATGAGGTTCGCCGTTTCCTCGCTCAGCACCTGCCCACGCACGGTGGGCTTGAATTCCTTGAGCAGGAGGCCCTTGTCATTGTAGATGCGCTGCACGAGGATCGGCTGCATGAGCTTGCCGCCGTTGGCCAGGACGCTGCCGGCCATGAGGATCTGCAGGGGTGTGGTGTTGAGGCCGTAGCCGTAGGAGAAGGTGTACTGGGTGGGCACGCTCCAGCGGTCTGGCGCGATCAGGCGGCCTGGACTCTCGCCGGGAAAGTTCAGGCCAGTGGCGTCACCAAAGCCGAACTTGCGCAGATACTGGTAATGGATGGCAGGATCCAGGCGGATGCCCATCTTGGCCGCGCCGATGTTGGAGCTCAGCCACAGGATCTCCTCGAACGAGAGTACGCCGTAATGATGGGTATCCGTGATGGGGGGCACCTTCGGGCTGTAGAGCCAGTGCCCGCCCATGCAGTCGATCCGCTCTCCCAGCCGTACCTTGCGCTCCTCCAGCGCGATGGAGGCGGTGAAGATCTTCATGGTGGAGCCCGGCTCGTAGACATCTTCTACGGGATGCACCTTGCGGGCCGCCTTCTGCCGCTCCAGTTCCCGGCGCAGTTCCTCCTGCTCCCCGGCGGACAGCTCGGATTCGGTCCGATTACGGTACTTCTTGGGCAGGATGTGATTCGGATCGAAGGTGGGTGTGCCGGCCATGGCGAGGATCTCGCCCGTCTGCGGATCCACCACCACCGCGTAGGCCGTGTGGGGTCGGGAGAGGCGCATGCCCTCCTCCAGCGCATCCTCGACGATGTGCTGGATCGAAGCATCGATGCTGAGCTGCAGCGAGGCCCCATTCACGGGCACCTGGCTGTAGTTCTCCTGGAAGATGATCAGCTTCCCGTGAGCATCCCGGGGGGCGATGAGCTCACCCTTCAGGCCCGCCAGCTGCCGATCGTAGGTCTGCTCGATGCCCAGCTGGCCGATCCCATCAATGTTCGTGAAGCCGATGATCTGTGCGGCCAGGCTGCCACGGGGATAGAAGCGTTGGCTTTCCGGCTGGAACTCGATGCCATCCAGATCCAGGGCACGGATGGCGGCCACCTTCATGGGTGGGAGGTGGCGTTCCAGGTAGACGAAAGTCTTCCTCCGCAAAAGCTTCTCCAGCACCTGCCCCTTCGTCTGTTCGAGGATCGGCGCGAGCTTCGCGGCCACCTCCGTGGCGGCCTTGCGGTCGGGGTTTCCCCACAGGCGCTCCTCGCCCCGCCCGACCTTGTAGTCCGGGTAGAACACGCGGGGATCGGCAAAGAGGCTCTCCACCTTGATCGAGATGGCCAGGGGCTCACCCCGGCGATCCCGCAACTCACCGCGGATGGGTGGTATGGGGACGATGGTCGTGTGCTGCTGTTCTGCCTTGGCCTGATAGCGCTTGTGCTCGATCCCCTGCAGCCAGAGCAGCCGCAACAGGATGAGTAGGGCCCAGAAGGCCATGCCTCCCATGATCCAGGGCAGGCGGTGGTCCAGCAGGTCCTGGGGATCCTGCCGGCCCAGGAGGCGTCTGGAAGCGCGGGGTTCAGTGGCGAAGCGGAGGGGCACGGGGAGGTGGTCGGCTGGGGGCGGTGGGCGGTGGGAGAAGCGGGCGGCAATTCCAACGAACGGCCGGGAGCGGATCATCGGAAGTGAACAGCCCCCTACAGCCTACAACCTACAGCCCATAGCCTACCTACAGCCCATCCGACGACACGGGACGGAGCTTCGCGATGCGCTGATCCTCGGCCGTGAAGGCACGCTGGATCAGGTGGCCCTGTTTGCGTGGCTGGAGCCCTGCCTTCTGGGCGTAGACCTGGACCTCCTCGTCCCGCTGGAAGCGGCTGCGCTCCAGCATGAGCTTGCGCTGGAGCTCCTCCTCCTTGTGGATGCGCTCCTTGATGTCGCTCATGGCATAGCTCAATCGGGTGCTCTGGATCTTCAGATAGGCGAGCGTGGCGAGGGGCATGGCCAGGGCCAGCACCAGCAGCAGCATCCGCAAGATGCCCTCGCTCTCGACGATCCGACTGGGAGCGGCAGGATTCGGCAGGGTTCCGGCGACCATGGAGACCTCGTTCAGGGGAGCCGTTCTGCCACGCGCAAGCGGGCGGAACGGGAGGGGGGATTGGCGGCGGCTTCGGCCTCGCTGGGCGCGACGCCACCGGCATGGATGAGTTTCATTACCTTGGGAAGTTCCACCGGCGCCGTGCGGCCCGGCCCGTCGTAGATGCCTGCGAGGCGGCGCAGCGTCCGTTTGACGCTGCGGTCCTCCAGGCTGTGGAAGCTGATGACCGCCAGGCGGCCGCCAGGGCGCAGGTTGGACACAGCGGCTTCCAGCGAGGCGGCCAGGCGCTCCAGCTCGCCGTTCACGGCGATGCGGATGGCCTGGAAGGTCCGGGTGGCTGGATCGCTGTGACCTTTCCGCTTGGCGGGCTCCCGGGGGATGACGGTGTAGACGGCCCTGGCCAGGTCATGGGTGGTGTCTAACCTCCCCTCGTGGAGAGCCCGGAGGATGGCCCTGGCGATGGGGCGGCTGGCCCGCTCCTCGCCGTACTGATAGATCGCGTCCGCCAGGCTTTCATCCGTCTGTTCGGCGATCCAGGCCAGGGCCGAGAGGCCATGTTCGGGATCCATGCGCATGTCGAGGGGCCCTTCATCCCGGAAGCTGAAACCCCGTTCCGGGGTGCGAAGCTGGAGGGTGGATACACCGAGGTCCGCCAGGATGGCGTCAAAGCCCTCGGGAGCCTGAACCGCCCGCCAGGCCAGGAAATGCGGATCCTCCCAGAGGTCCTCGTAGGCACCGGCCAGGACGCTGAGCCGGGTATCGCGCAACCGCAGGATCGCCAGAGCCCGGGCCTCGGGATCCCGGTCCACGCCCAGGTACCGCGTGTCGGCATCCGCCCGGGCCAGCAAGGCCTCCGCATGGCCCCCCAAACCCAGGGTCAGGTCCAGGATTCGCGCCGATGGGGGCAGTGTCAGGTTGTCGAGAACTTCCTGGAGCAGGACCGGAACGTGCGTGGGAAGCTGGGCCGTCATCATCAGATCCCCAGGTCCGCGAGCTGGGCCAG
>CAIYNT010000242.1 GCA_903927605.1 uncultured Holophagaceae bacterium | reverse complement strand
GCCGTTACCAGGCCCCCGAGCAACCCCCGCGCCCACCAATCCATCCGCTCGGTGATTCTCCGGATGATGGCCAGAACCACCTGGAAGCGACGGGAGAGTAAGCCTGCAACAATCCCCACCACCATCGCAGCCCCGAGACTCCTAGGGCTGATTGCCGCGCTCGTAGGGAAAGGGAGGTATGGGCTGCTTCCGATGAACAAGCCATGGACCCAGTGCGCCAGGAGCGCCGCGACCGACGCCGGGACAAGGGCTGTGCCATCCAGATCCTTGCTGAATGGGGTCTCCATCGCCAACAGGGTGCCAGCCAAAGGGGCGCGGAAGTAGGCCCCGACGCCCGCAGCAGCGCCGATGAGCAGGGCATGGACAGGCACTAGGCCACGGAAGTAGCGGATCCCGCTGACGGCCTGCCGGAAATACAGGGCGATGGATGCACCCAGCCATTGGCTCGGCCCCCCGAGTCCGGCCGAAGCGCCCATCCCGACGGTCGCAATGCAGGCACCCAATTTCAGGGCATCCCGTCCAGGCATCAATTTGGCAGCAGGCTGATGGTATTGGACGACCACCTCATTCAGCATGCCGATGCCACGAACTTGCAGTCTGTGGAGCACCCAGCCGGACGCGACCAGGCCGACGACTGGGGCCGCCAGCCTCAGGACCAAGGGGAGGCGAGAAAGGTTCTCCCACATGGCCGTCACGCAAAGCCATTCCAGGGCCGAGACGGCAAGACCCGCAATAATGCCGATGGGCACAGCCAGCATGACCATGCGACGGAGTTCAATGACCTTCCGCGCCCACCGAGGTGGCAGCGTCAAACCCTTGCCCGGCACCCACCATAGCGGCTCGCGGCTCAGGTCAGTCATTGGACTGGATCTCCAGGGTGATCGTAACCGAGCAAACCTTTAGCCCTCACGCCCTTTCACTGGGTAGAAGCATCTGAATAAGGGCGTCAGCACCCTACTTAAGGAACTGTCGGGGTGGCGGATCATGGACTCACTCAGAAGCTGTATTTGATCCGGGCGGCGAGGGTGCGAGGCGGGATAACGTGGGTGCCGCCGAACACGCTGAGGAAGTTGTAAAGCCCCTTCTCATCGAAAACGTTGAGGAGATCCATGCTGACCTTCAGCGCCTTTCGATCCGCCAACTTGAATTCCTGCCCCAGGCTCACATTCCACACGGTTCGTGACTTGATACGGTAGTTGTCCCCCACCAAGCTGTCGTGCTCCAGGTGGACGTAGGGGATGCCGAAGTCGTAGTCGGGATTGCCCGTCACGGTGGTGGGATCACCTGCCTCCAATCCCGAGTCGTAGCGTCCGATGACTTGGCCGTAGAAGCCGCCGTGCTCGTAGCGAAGGCCCACCTGCATCGTGAGCTTCTGATCGTGGTCGATCAGGTAAGGGCTTGTGTCAGTTGTGGCCGAGGCCGCATCCAGGCCCCCCACCGTGGGGTTGTAGAAGATGGTGCGGACGGTGCCCGCGCTGAGGTAGCCAGACCAGCCGTTTACGGGGATCACATCGAGCCGAAGATCCAGACCGTGGAACTTGCCCTTGGCCGCCGCGATGGGGAACAGCACTCCCGTGTTCAGGAACTGGGAGTTGTCGGCGGCGTTGGTGCTGTCCTTCCACCAGTATTCGAGGCTCACCTTGGCGACCTTCCCCACCCGAGATCTGTGAAGCTGGGATTCGTTGTGGGGCTTTCCTATCCCTCTAGATCAAGCACCGGAGAATCCCTTTCGATTGCATCACGCATTGCGGCCTTTGCAATGTGCCCGTAATGCCGTTCGACCATGCGGGTATCTTTGTGTCCCAACTGTTCCGCTACATATTTCAAGGACACACCCTTGTTCAGCAGTCCAGACGCGTAGGTATGGCGGAGTTCATGAAATGTCACAGGGTCAATTCGAGCTTTCTTAACTGCTTGTTCCATGGCGTAGATTTGATCGTATTCCGCCCAACCATCCCAGTCCTGAAGTAGTTCCTTTCGCTTTGTCCTCTCAATATTCGGCCCCCTCCGAAACATCAACTCTTCCCGGGGTCGTCCTGCCACAAAGGTCTTGAACCATGACTGGGCCTCAGGGCTGAGCATGACATCGCGAGGCACCGCAGCCCCCTTCCCCTTCCCGAATTCGATGTGCAAGGTCTTCCCTTGAAAATCCTTCACTCGGACTCGGGCAAGCTCACCGTAGCGCCCTCCGGTGTGCAGGGCGACAATCGCGAGGGGACGTAGCTCAGCGCTGCAAGCTGCGACCAGCTTTCTTTGTTCGTCCAGAGAAAGGACCCTGATCCGGTTTGAAGTCGTCCCACCGAATGGTTTGACGTCGCGCCAGGAGGTGTTGCCTCCGTTTTTTCCTTCTCTAGCCGCCAAATTTAGGGCGGATTTTAGATTCGTGAAGACTCGATTTGCAGAGTCCTGGCGGGCTCTCGCTACATCCTTCGGGTCCCGAGATGCCTTCCTCGGCTGAACCATCCCCTTTGTTTGGGTCTCCTTGCTGGCCTTGGTCCTTTTTTTGGCGGAGTTCTCTTCTTCCCGAACAAGTTTTCTACCGCTGCGCCGTGATGTCTGAGACAGATCTACTAACCACTTCTGAATCCCTATCCTGCTGAGGCTCGCAACCTCGACAGGTCCCAATACAGGTTTGATGTGTGCGTCGTAGCATTGCGACATTATTTTGACACCCTTGACGCCTCGGGCTTTGGCATCGGCAATGTAGTTCTCCCAAGCGGCATCGACGGTGAAAGGGCCTTTGTGGACTACTTCTCCCATGGCCCTTCTTGCCAATTCGGCCAAGAGATCCTTACGCCAATCGCGAGCCTTCTCCTGAGCCTGCTCCCAGGACAGGACTGTCACACCATCTGCGGGTACAAAATCATCCGCGATACCTATGGTCTTACGGCACTCTTTCGGGTTTGACTTCGCATCGTATGAGAGAGCTACCCAACTGCCAGCGACGCCATCCTCTTCAGGCTTGTAGTAGCCCAACCCAAGACCAGGGAGGAGTCGGTGGCGGTGGGGATTCTTCTGGGGTTTGAACGCCTTCCTTGATGTTGCAGATTCAAAACCGGTCCCCTGGGTTTTTCTTGCCATGCTATTACCTCCCCGGAACCTGATCCCCGAATTATCCCCGAAGTTGAGCTGAGGATTAAGATAAATCGCCAAGGACCAGGAAGGATCGAAAACGTCTAACATATTCATTTAAATGCGTTTGATTTGATTCAAAATTACGAATTTTTATAGTTTTAGTACCTTGACACGGTAGGGGT
>CAIYNT010000241.1 GCA_903927605.1 uncultured Holophagaceae bacterium | reverse complement strand
GGCCCTCGGTTACGGCTACCGCGACCGCAAGGTCAAGAAGCGTGATTTCCGCCGTCTTTGGGTCGTGCGCATCAGCGCCGCCTGCACCCAGAACGGCACCAGCTACTCCAAGTTCATGGGTGGCCTGAAGAAGGCCTCCGTGGATCTCGACCGCAAGATCCTCGCGGATCTTGCGGTGCGCAATCCTGAAGCCTTTACCAAGCTCGTGGCTGTGGCCAAGGGCTGATCGCGACCTAGCACATCGCAGACACCCGAAAGGCCGCGTGAGCGGCCTTTCCTTGTTCTGAGGCCCCCTCTCGAGGAATTCATGAACCACTTGCTTCCCCCGGAAATCGTCGAGGCGGGACACTCATTTCCAGATGCGCTGGCCGCATGCATGGACGTGGATGCCTTGCTGCGCCTGAAGGGCACCTATGTGGGTCGCGAGGGGAGCCATGCCGCGCGACTGATGGATCTCCTTAAGCTCGCTCCGAAGGAGCAGAAGCGCGAATTGGGTGCGGCCATCAATGCGCTCAAGCAACAGTGGGAGGAAGGACTGAAGTCCCGTCAGGCTGAACTTGAGGCGAAGAAGAAAAGTCGGGGAGCCCTCGCTGCCAGCTGGGATCCATCCCTCCCCCCCCCGGTGCCGGTCCGCGGAGCTTTGCATCCCTTGAATCGCCTCATGGATCGGTTGGTGGAGGTCTTCCGCCCCCTGGGCTTCCATGTGGAGGAAGGTCCTGAGGTCGAAACCGAGGCCCACAATTTTGACGGGTTGAACATCCCCGAGGACCATCCCGCAAAGGCTTCCTCCGACACCTTCTATCTTGCGGCCCATCCCGAACTGCTGCTCCGCACACACACAAGCCCTGTGCAGGTGCGAACACTGCTGCGGGTGGCGCCAGATCTTGTGTCCCGGGGCGGCATCCGCTTTCTGGCGCCAGGGCGTGTGTACCGCAAGGATGAGATCGACCCGACCCACAGCCCGATGTTCCATCAGGTCGAGGGCATGCTCGTGGGCCATGGCATTGGCATGCAGCACCTCAAGGGCACACTGGAATACGCGCTGCGGGCGCTCTTCGGACCCCACACGGAGATCCGCCTGAGGCCTTCATACTTTCCCTTCGTGGAACCCGGCTGCGAAGTGGATGTGAGCTGCCCGCTCTGTGCTGCCAAGGGTTGCCGTGTATGCAAAGGCTCAGGTTGGGTCGAGATCCTAGGCGCAGGCCTCATTCATCCGAACGTCCTCACCTATGCAGGCATCAACCCTGCCGAGTGGTCCGGCTGGGCCTTCGGTATGGGAGTTGAGCGCATGGCCATGATGCTGAGCCAGACACCGGACCTGCGGCTGTTCTTTGAAAATGACCAGCGCTTCCTCAAGGTCATGGGAGGGCTCGACTGATGTGGATCGAACGAAAAGCACTGGCTCTGGAGATCCCCACTGCTGCTGGATTGGGCACCCGCCAACTCTGCGAGATGCTTGCGTCGCTCGGATTTCCCGTGGATGGGGTCACCACCCGAGAAGGCAGTGACGTGCTGGACGTGGATATCACGGCGAATCGCGGGGACGCAATGTCACACCGCGGTATTGCGCGGGAGGTCGCGGCAAAGTTGAACCAACCACTCGCGGTGATCGACGCCCCCCCGACGATCGAAGGGAAACCCGTGGTGGAGGTGCGCCTTGAAAGCCCCGCCTGTCCCATCTACAGCACGGCGGTCCTCGTCTTGGGTGCGGGCACCACACCCCCAGAGGCGCAGGCTTTCCTGCTGGCCTTGGAATCCACACCTAAGCGCCTGCCGGCCGTGGACGCCTCCAATGAGCTGCTGCACCGCTATGGCCATCCAACGCATGCCTTCGACGCAGATCGCATTCGCGGGGCAGTGTCCATCCGGTGGGCTAAGGATGGTGAAATGCTGGTGACCTTGGATGGGGTCATGCGCACGATGACGAGCCAGGATCTTGTCATTGCCGATGAAACAGCCCCCATCGCTCTTGCGGGTGTCATGGGCGGCGACGGCACCAAGGTGACCGAGACCACCCGACGGGTATTGCTGGAGAGCGCGTGGTTTGATCCGAAGACCGTCCGGGCCACCGCGCGGCGCCACAGCCTGCATACAGATGCTTCTCACCGGTTTGGCAGGGGGGCCGATCCCGCCATGGCTCGGGTCGCCCGTGATCTGCTGGTGAAACGGCTCTCGAGCTGGTGTGGCGCGGAGCTATCAGGGGCCTGGACTGCTGGCTCGGTGCCGGCGGCTGGTTCATCCGTAGCCTTTGATGAGGCCCTGCTGAGGCGGGTGGCAGGCGAATCGCTGTCCTTGTCTGAAGCGATTGTGGCCCTGAAGCGACTCGGCTGCGTGGTCGAGGGCGAAGGGGGTCCCATCCAGGTGATTCCGCCCACTTGGCGTCACGACCTTTCCATCCCTGAGGATCTCGCCGAAGAGGTTCTTCGGCTGAGGGGTTACGAACACATTCCATCGGTGTTGCCACCCCTCGAGGGATCCCCTGAACCGCTTTCGGCGTCGTATCTTCAGCGGCAGCTTATCTCTCGTCGGCTGGCGCATCTCGGCTTTCACCAGACAGTCACCTACGGATTCATCAGTCCTGAGGCCGACGCGGCCTTCACAGCAGCAGATAACAGGGCCGAAGGTCGCTGTCTGGCCAATCCCCTGGGGCAAGAATTCTCAGTCATGCGCGGGTCCCTTCTGCCGAGCCTCCAGGGCGCTGCAGAGCAGAACCTCCGGCGGGGCTCGCGTGAGATCCGCCTCTTCGAGTTGGCCCCGACCTTTGTCAGTGGCCCCCAGGGTCCCTCCGAGCGCTTCACGCTGGGCGTGGTCTGGGGGGGCATTCTGGGTGGCGAGGACTATCTGAACCCGGCCCGCCCCGTTCGGGAAGCCGACCTGCTCGGGATCGCCGTGGATCTTAGGTTGGACCAGCTTCCGGAGGTCCGTCCAATGGGGGAAAGCCTCTTTGGATTTGAGATTTCGGCCTCTGCGATGCCGCTGGCTGCCGACCGGATCATTCCAGCCTTCCGTCCCTTCAGTCGGTTCCCCGCCATGGAGCGAGACCTGTCCCTCCTAGTGGAGATGGACCAGTCCTACGAGGCGTTGGCCACAGCCATGAAGGCTGCCCTGCCCCCGGTGGAACTCCAGGATCTGCGCTGCGTGGATGTGTTCCGCCATAAGAGCCTACCCGAAGGACGCCAGGCCTGGCTGATGCGCATGCGCTTCCAGGCCGACCGAACCCTTGTGGGCGAAGAGGTCGATGGCTGGGTGGCGGCTGCGTTGGGCGCAGCGGAATCCCTTGGCGCGAGCCTCCGGGCGTAGAATTCAGGAGAGGCATCCATGGACCTCCTTAAACAGCTTGAATCGAAAATGCAGGCCCTGGTGCAACAGCGGAACCAGTTGAAGGATGAGTTGGATACGGTGAAAGCCGCCGGGACCGCGGGAAACCTCGAGCTCCAGTCCCTCCGCGCCCGGCTGGAAGAGGTCGTGGCCGAGAAGACATCGCTGGAGAGGGACCGTGAAGCTGTGAAGGAACAGGTGGCTTCGATCCTCAGGGCCTTGGAGGCCCTGGGATGAAGGCCCCGGTCCCGCTTCCGGGGACCCGACCGGTCACGGTGACCGTTCAGGGGCGGGAGCTGCAGGTCCAGACCGACCAGCCCGAAACCCTTTCGAAAGCCTTACAGATCCTTGAGGACACCTTTCAGGGCATGGATGCCCAATGCCAGTTAAGATGGGGGAGCGTTCCGAAGGGCCTCGACACCCCGTCCTGGTACCTCCTGGGCGCCCTGAACTTGGCGCACCGTGTGGTGCGGCTGGAACAGGAAGCCAACCAGCACACCCACAACCTGGAACAGACTCTCTCAAAGCTACTGACTGATGTTCCGGACGAACCTTCCGCCCCCGTGCCACTCCTCGACGAGGACGGAGACTGATTTCCCTGCGAGGCCCGTGAT
>CAIYNT010000240.1 GCA_903927605.1 uncultured Holophagaceae bacterium | reverse complement strand
CGGTTCAGCTGGATGAAGAAGTGGAAGATCTCTTTGTGGGTCCAGTCGTAGAGCCAGTAGTCGAGTCGCGGACCGAGGATGAGACAGGAGATGGCGGCCACCTGGAAGCCCATCTTCCACTTGCCCACGGGGCCGGCGGGGATGGTGAGCCCTTCCTCGCTGGCGATGCCGCGCAGGCCTGTGATCGCGAACTCCCGCGCCAGGATGATGAAGGTCATCCAGGCAGGCGCCAGATTCAATTCCACCAGCGAGATCAGTGCCCCCGCCACCAGCAGCTTGTCCGCCAGGGGATCCAGGAGCTTGCCGAGCGTCGTCACCTGTTTCCAACGCCGGGCCAGGTAGCCGTCGAGCGCGTCCGTGATGGAGGCCACCCAGAAGACCAGAACGCCGATCACTTCGTGGTTCGTCACCTTAGTCATGAGCACCACGACCAGGATCGGAACCATCAGGATCCGTGCAAGCGACAGGAAATTGGGAAGGTTCATGAGGGGGCGTTCAGCTCCAAACTCCAGCCTACCGCCTTTTACATTACCGTCACGCCACCCCGCGCCAGGAGCCTCTGCCAGCCGTCATCGGGAACAAGATGGAACCCTGCGTTCTCTTGCCCACCGTGGGCCAGGCTGGCAGCCGACACATGGATGGGAATACCCCTCGCCTTCAGGCCCTCGAGAATGGCCACGGCGCCGGGATCGTCGAGCAGTTCCACCGCCTGGTGGGCCAGGCAGAGCCAGGGAGTGCCTGGCTCGAGATGGGAAAGGGTCTCCAGCAGAAGGCGTCTTCCCAGGGCCCGATCCCCAGGGGCGAAGGCGCTCCTAAGCAGCAGGACGGGGCGGGCAGTTGGCACTACTGGCGAAACCAAGGAAGTGGACCAAGCCGCTTGCGCCACCTGCAACTCCCACTGGCTGCCCTGCCGGATCAGCCGGGCCGTTCGGCCCTGCTTTTCGAGAAACCCCGCGACGTTCACCCGCAGCAGATCGTCCTCACCCCGGATATGGAGGGCCTCTCCGGGATGGTCCGCGAGCAGACCCCTCAGTTCCAGCAGAGCCTGGAAGACCGTGACATCAAGCAGTTCGAGGGTGAGGATATCCATGGGAGGTGGCCTTCGTGCCAGTTGAACACCCGGATCCAGTGGCGTTCAAGGCCTGGCTTCGCTCCGAGGCGCTTGCGGCCGGATTCGCCTTGGCCGGTTTCGCTCCCTGCATCCCTTTTTTCGAGGAGGAAGACCGGCTCCAGGCCTGGTTCCAGGGGGGACGGGGCACCCTGTTGCCCTACTTGGACCCGGCCACCCTCCTGGACCCCCGGTCCCTCTGGCGCCCGGCCCGGACCGCCCTCGTGGGTTTCTTCCCCTACGCCCGACCCGAGGCGGTTCCCGGGGCGGTCCCTGGCAGCCTCAAGTTGAGCCGCTACCTCTGGGGTCCGGACTACCACATGGTCCTCAAGCCGCGCCTCACCCGGTTGCTGGCAGCAGCCCAGGTCCGCTGGCCGGGACTGGAGGGCCGGGTCTGCGTGGACACCGCCCCCCTGCTGGAGCGCCAGCTGGCGGCCCGGGCGGGCCTGGGCTGGCAGGGGAAGCACACCCTCCTCATCGCCGGGAAGGACGGCTCCTGGGGCTTCCTGGGAGTGCTGCTGCTGTCTGTGGAGCTGATGCCGGACGAACCGATGACCACCGAGCATTGCGGAACCTGTGTGGCCTGCCTGGAGGCCTGTCCCTCCGGGGCCCTGGGGCCCTTCCGTCTGGATCCGGCCCGCTGCCTCACCACCTACACAATCGAGACCGAGGTGGAGCCCCCGCCCGACATCGCCGCCGCCCTGGCCACCAGCCGCTGGGCGGCGGGCTGCGATGCCTGCCAGGAGGCCTGCCCCTGGAACCGCGCTCCGATCTGGGGTGATCCGGCCCTCTGGGGTGGTCTCAGCCCGCTCCACACCCGCCCTGCGGAGGAACTGCCCCGGGGCGCGGCCCAGTGGCGGAAACTCACGCGGCGGACCGCCCTGAGGCGCGTGCGGGACCGCCACTGGCGGGCCACCTTGGCCCGGATCCTGAATTCCCAATAATTTCATTGGCAGTGTTGGGTCTTTTTCCATATAAACAAACTTCCGGCCAAAGGTGGCCGCCCCGGTTTGAGGAGGCCCCTCGGATGCCCATGAAGCACTGGACGGTCCAGGACGCCGCGACCCTGTACGGAATCCGCGAGTGGGGCAACGGCTACTTCGGCATCAACGCCAAAGGCCACCTGGAGATCACGCCCACCAAGGACGAAGCTCTGAGCTGCGATGTCTACGAGATCGTCCAGCATCTGAAGAAGAAGGGCATCCGGACCCCCGTGAATCTGCGGTTCCCGCAGGTGCTGGCCCACCGGGTGATCGAGGTCAACGAGGCCTTTCGGCACGCCATCATCGAGTTCGGCTACGAGGGCGGCTACCAGGGCGTCTATCCGGTGAAGACCAACCAGACCAAGGAAGTGGTCGAGGAGATCATCCGCGCCGGGAACAAGTACCACTACGGCATGGAGGCTGGCTCCAAGCCCGAACTGATGATCGCCCTCAGCCTGGACCTGCATCCAGAGGCCCTGGTGCTGTGCAACGGCTACACGGACGAGTCCTTCATCCGCATGGCCCTGCTGGCCCGCAAGGCCGGACGCAAGGTGGTTATCACCGTGGAGAAGATGACCGAGTTGCCCCTGATCCTGAAGGT
>CAIYNT010000239.1 GCA_903927605.1 uncultured Holophagaceae bacterium | reverse complement strand
TTCCTCCGGCAGACGAGTACCCTGGATGCCTCCATCGCCCGTGCCTCAGAGGAATCCGGCCTGACCGGCAAGGATCCCACGGCCAAGGGCATCAACGAGATCCTGGAACGGCTCAGCGAGACCCGGCGTCAGCCGACCACAGGCCTGCTGCAGAAGAATCCCCTCATGCACGGGCTGCTGACCGGCAGCCTGAACCGAATGGTCGTGGACTTCCAAGGCGCCCTTAAGGGCGATGCCCAGGCCGATGTGGAGCTGCAGGATGGGGATCAGATCATCGTACCCAGGGCCATGGGCTCGGCCTATGTGGTGGGCGAAACCGCCAGCCCCTTCGCCACCTACAAGGTGCGGAACGGCATGAAGGTGTCGGACCTGCTCAAGCTGGCCGGCGGTCCCACTCGGAATGCCGATACCTGGAACATCCGCCTGCTGAAGGCCGATGGCCACATCGTGGACAGCTGGGTGAACAGCAAGGTCGTGGAACCCGGCGACACACTGCTGGTGCCTCAGCGCTTCAAACGCGACACCAGCTGGCAGGAGAACCTGGTGGCCCTGACGCCCGTGGCCCTGGTGATTAGCTCCCTGGCCGCCGCAGGGCACCTGTAGGGGAGGGTTCCCCATCCTTGGGTTAAACTGAAGGGCCCCGTCCATGCGGGGCCTTTCGTTTGTGAGTGCCATGATCCTGCGCAAAGAGTACTGGTTCGAAGCGGCCCATTTCATATACAACCACCCGGGCAAGTGCCGGAACCTGCACGGCCACAGCTACAAGCTCTTCGTGCTGCTGGAGGGGGCGGTGAACCCTGAGACCGGCATGATCATCGACTTTGACGACCTGTCCAAGGTGGTGGTGGAGCAGGTCATCTCGAAGCTGGATCACCGGTTCCTCAACGATCTGATCCCCCTCTCTACGGCCGAGAACATCGCGGTGTGGATCTGGGAGCAGCTGAAGCCCGCGCTGCCCCAGCTCTGCCAGATCGAGGTCTACGAGACCACCGATAACTGCGTGATCTACCGGGGCGCCTGATGCGCCGTGCTTGGACCCTGCCGCTGCTGGTGCCTCTGGTGGGATGCCAGTCCTTCAATCCGGCCCTGCGCTACCAGGAGGCGGCCCGCCAGCTGCGGTTCACGCTGGACCGGGTGGATGCCAAGCTTGACCTCGCCTTTCCGCCGGAGCGGTCCCATCTGCGCCTTCTGCTTGATGTGGGCGTGGACAACCCCTCGGACCAGCGGCTGCAGACGCGGCGGGTGAGCGGGGACCTGCACCTGAAGGCCCAGGGGGGCGACTTCGCGCTGGGCACCGTGAGCTTTCCCGAAGGCGCCGACATTGCGCCGGGGGTCCGCAGCACCCTCAGGGTCGAGGTGGCCCTGGGCTACCGCGAACTGCTGGCCGCCTGGGGTCCGCTGTCGGGCGCCGTGCAACGCCACGAACCCGCCACCTGGACCCTGGCCGGCGAGGCCCGGTTTGCGGTGCTGGGCATCGAATTCGGCGTGCCCTTCCATACGCAGAAGGAGAGCGGGCGATGAGCGGCGCTGCCCGATGATCCGGGCCGTTGTCTTCGACCTCTGGAACACGCTGGTCTTCAGCCCGGCGGGCAGTCCGTTCCAGCGGCTGAAGGAACTCCTCGGTCCAGAGCAGGCGCACCTGTTTCCGGCGCTGGTACGAGACGGTATGGAGCGGCCCTACGCCTCCGTGCACGCCTTTCTCGGGGCCTGGAAGGATTCCGCTCAGCTGGACGAGGCCCAGGTGGAAACCCTGGCCCGGGCCTTTCTAGAGGCCGGCGAGCAGGCGGAGTGCTTCCCGGGGACCCCCGAGGCGGTGGGCGCCGTGCGGGACCTGGCCCGGGTGGCCCTGCTCTCCAACACCCAGACCTTCGGCCTGGAGTTGCTGGAACGGCTGGGCATCAGCAGGCGCATCCGCACACGGATCCTGAGCGCCGAGATCGGGGCCCTGAAGCCCGAGCCCGCGGCCTTCGAGGCGGTGCAGCGCAGGCTCGGCCTCTTCCCCGGAAATCTCGCCATGGTGGGGGACAGCTGGACCGACGACGTGCTGGGCGCCCTGGAGGCGGGCTGGACTGCCATCTGGGTGAACCGGGACGCGAAACCCCGCCCCGCACTTCCGGCCGAGGCCATGGTCTACGAAGTCCGCAGTCTCAAACACGTGCCTGAGCTCATCCAGGGCCTGCAGGAGGGCCTGCGCTGCCCGACCTGCCTGGGCTGATCCGCTGGTCATTGCGCATTCCGTGAATGGGCAATGACTTAAACGGTCTGCGGCCTCTAGAACGGGGATCCGGTGGTGTCGTTCCCGGGCCAGCCCTGGGTACTTGGGAAAGCTGGTTCCCCCGCTGCAGAATCAAAGGTGGGCAGACCGTGACTCTCGGTCCTTCCCTCAACTCCAGGGTGAAGGTCTGTCCTACAATCCCCTACCTGGACCAGGAGGCCTCTCATGGACTACACAACCTTCGGCAGGACCGGTTTGAAGGTGTCCCGGATCGCCTTCGGGGCAGGTCCCATAGGCTATCTGAGTTCCAGCCAGGATCAGGCCGGAAAGGTCCTCAACCTGCTTCTGGATCGTGGCGTCAACGTCATCGATACGGCCGCAGCCTACCTGGGCTCCGAGGAACTCATCGGGAAGGCCGTGGGCCACCGCCGGAATGCCTTTGTGCTGGTCTCGAAGTGCGGCCGGAAGGTGGATGGGGTGAATGGCGAGGACTGGTCGCCCACACTGGTGACCGAGACGGTGGATCGTTCCCTGCGGCGCCTGGGAACGGATCACCTGGACGTGATGCTCCTCCATTCCTGCGACCAGGCGGTGCTGGAGCGAGGCGAGGCCCTCGGGGCGCTGCTCCGGGCCAAGGAGGCTGGGAAGATCCGCTTCGCGGGTTATTCGGGGGACAACGAGGCCGCCACCTTCGCCGTGGCCCAACCCGGCGTGGACGTGCTCATGTGTTCGGCCAATCTGTGCGACCAGGCGAACCTGGATGGGGCACTGGCCGCGGCAGCCCTGGCCGGAACAGGGGTCATCGTGAAGCGC
>CAIYNT010000238.1 GCA_903927605.1 uncultured Holophagaceae bacterium | reverse complement strand
CCGGGTCAACGCCCGGGCCGAACGCTGCACCGGGCGCCAGTGCCCGCGCTTCGAGGACTGCTTCCTGACCCGGCTGCGCCAGGAGATCCAGGAGGCCGACCTGGTGGTGGCCAACCACGCCCTGCTGCGGGCCGACCGGGTGCTGCGCGAGAGCGCCTTCGGCCAGGTGCTGCCGGACGCGCCGGTGCTCATCCTGGACGAGGCCCACGACCTGGAGGAGCAGCTCACCGAGAGCTGCTGTGAAGCCTGGTCCAGCCGCGCCATGAACCTGCTCTTCACCGATCTGCGTGCGGCTGCAAAGGATCTCGGGGCAGGGCTCGCGGGCCTGCTGGGGCCCTGGGAGCGCACCTGGTCTGACATCCTCTCCTGGGTCCCACTGGAAGGCGGCGTGCTGCCCCTGCTGAGCCCAGGACCCGAGATGCGGGCCCTGGCCGATGCGGTGGGCGCCTGGGTGGAGACCGGCCATCCCCTGCGGATTGAGGCGCGGCGCTTGGCGGCCGCCGATCCCGAGAATCCCCAATGGCTGCGTCTGGCCGAGCGGGTGGGCACGGCCTTCTCCCGCATGGAGCAGATCTTCGCGCAGCCCGAGGGCTGGGTATCCACGCTGAACCGGGAGGGTGCCAACCTCGTGCACTTCAAGTCGAACCCCGTGGATGTGCGCCCCTTCTTCCACCAGCATGTGCGGCGCGGCTTCGAAAGTGTGGTGCTCACCAGCGCGACCCTGCGCGATGGTCGCGGCTTCAACGGCCTGGGCCTGCGCCTGGGCTTCACCAAACCCGAAGTGGAAGCTGCCGAGCATGTGGAGAGCCCCTTCGATTTCGAGGCCCAGGGGCTGCTCTTCGTGCCGCCGGACCTGCCCGAGCGTCGTGCGGGTGGCGGCGGCGTGGGCGATCCGGCCTGGATCGAGGCCTCGCTTGCGGCCATGGAACGCATGCTCCGCGCCAGCCGCGGCCGGGCCCTGCTGCTCTTCACCAGCCGGAAGATGCTGGCGGCCTTCCGCCCTCGGCTGGAGGCCGCGCTGCCCGAGCTCACCTTCTTTGTCCAGGGCGATGGCCTGTCGCGCACCCAGCTGCTGGACCGCTTTCGCGCGACGCCCGCGGCGGCGCTGCTGGGCCTCGCCAGCTTCTGGCAGGGCGTTGATCTTCCTGGGGATGCGTTGAGCCTGGTGGTGGTCTCGGCGCTGCCCTTCGCGCCGCCGGACGATCCCGTGCTGCAGGCGCGCATCCGCGAGGCTGATGCCCAAAGGGATGGTCTCGGCTTCATCGGCATCCAGGTGCCCCAGATGACGCTCAAACTCAAGCAGGGCATCGGCCGCCTCATCCGCACCCGCACCGACCGCGGCGTGGTGGCGGTACTGGATCCACGGCTCATGCTGCCCAGCGAGGACCGCCTCGGCAAGCGCTACGCCGCCCAGGTCCGCGCCGCCCTTCCGCCTTTCCCCGTCACGCGCGACTGGGAGCGGGTGGAGGCCTTTTTGCATCTGCTGTGAAAAGGACCCGCGATGCAGGCCCTTTTCTGAGGGAAGGATCAACCGTATCTATGCCAGCGGCAGGTGGGAATGCCGCATGGCGGAGTGGAGGGGGTCTTGGATGCCTAGAACCTAGAAGTTGAAGATGTAGGTCAGCCGGAGCGCCCGGTAGAAATTGGCGCGATGGCCCAGGGGCAGGTCCTCGCCCAGCATCAGGGAATTGTTCTTCGAGAACCAGGTGCGGATGCCCGGGGTGAAACTGGCCACGGTCTGCCCCTGGTTGGGCCCGTCCAGATCGCGGCCCGCATAGAATTCCCCGAAGGTGGTGAACCTGCCAAGGGGGCTGTCCGAGGCCTCGGTCCAGGTCTTGGCGAGGGTGATGTCCGCGGCCATGCCCTTGCTTTTGGCGCCGGGCTTGGCCGGGCCTTCCAGCTTGTCGTACTGGATGGATTCGTAGAGTCCCGTCTTCCCCAGGCCGGGCAGCAGGGCGTGGAGATCCTGCCAGGAGGCCAGGGCGTAACTGAGGGTGGTCTGCGTCTGCCCCAGTCCCTTGTTCGGGACCGCCGCCTTCACCTGGAAGGAAGTGCAGCTGGTCTGGGTGTCCGCCAGCTGCAGCCGCAGCACGCCACCACCGCCGCTGCCGCTGGTGGTCGTGTGGTGGAAGTCCATGTTCCACTGGGCATTGTTGATCACCTCCACCATGAGGCGGCGGTTGATGGCGAAGGCGATCAGGGCACTCCCGACCTGCGATGTGTCCACCTTCGCGTTTCCGCGGACGGATGTGTCGATGTAGTCGATGCGCAGCTCTTTCTCCAGGGCGTTGGTGGTGACCTTCAACAGGGCCATGTCGGGCGTGTAGCGGTCGTGGCGATGCTCCCAGGGCTGGTCCCAGCCCGCGCTGAAGAAGTTGGAAAGCCCCAGGTCGGGAACGGGCTCTGGATGAGCCGGATGCTCGTTTTCGGCGGCGCTGTCCCCCGAGGGTGCGGACGATATGGCTGTCCAGATGGGTGCTGAGATCAGACTGGTGCCATTCAGGCTGGGGGCCTGGGCCGCCAGGGGCAGGCCGACGCAGAGCGCCAGCAGGATCTTGGTGGGCTTGTTCATGAAAGTACTCCGGAGGAGGCGACCGCTTCGGGTTGGAGGGTGAAAGGATGAGGGGCGAGAACCAGATCAGGCCCCGAGGCCCTGTGAACCGTCCGGACCGGCCCCGGGAGATCGTTATAAAGTATTCTATATAACGATGACCAACAGAGGAAGATCAAACCCACTCGGGCTCGGCACCCTGGTCCAGGCCGGAAGGGAAGGGACCCGGGAGGGGCCTGATCCGCTCTCCACCCTCATGAAGACGCGGGACTGCCGGCAGTCGGGCAATTCCTGCCAAGGCGAAGATGGCGCTGTGAAGGTGGGCTGCGATCATGGTGGGCACGCAGGAGCGGCAACCTTGAAGCGCAAAGACAAGACCCCCATGGAACTCACCGGTTCACTCTGGCTGCAGAAGTCAGGACAGAAGGTCTTTGCCGAGGAACGCATCGCCCTTCTGGAGAAGATCGGCGAACTGGGGAGCATCACCAAGGCCGCCAAGGCGGTCGGGATCAGCTACAAGACCGCATGGGACTTGGTGGATCTCATGAACAACTTGGCGGACAGGCCATTGGTGGAACGCAGTGTTGGCGGCAAGGGTGGTGGCGGAACGGTCCTCACCAAGGCGGGTATGGAGATCGTTAGGCAGTTCCATATTTTCGACGAGGAGCACCGCCGGTTTCTCCAGAACATCGGCGGCCGGATCGAGGCCGGAGTGGAACTTTATGCCTTCCTCCGCCGGATCTCCCTAAAGGTCAGTGCCCGGAATATTTTTTCTGGCACAGTCACGAAAATCACGCGGGGAGCGGTCAACGCTCTGGTCGTCCTGGCCTTGAAGGGCGGGGTCTCCATCGCGGCAACCGTGACCGTTGCCAGTGTCGAAGCCCTGGAACTGGAAGTTGGCAAGGAGGCTTATGCCATCGTGAAAGCCAGTTCGGTCATCATCGGTACCGATCTGCATGCCTGCAAGACCAGCGCCCGCAATCTCCTGTGCGGCACCGTCACCAAGGTCATCGACGGGCCAGTCAACGCTGAGGTCAATGTGGAGCTGGGGGTAGGAAACACCATCTGTGCGGTCATTACACATGAGAGCGCTGCCGAGATGGGGTTCGGCGTGGGGTCGCACGCCTGCGCCCTCTTCAAGGCATCCAGCGTCATCCTTGGAGTGGTCTGACGACCCTGGCTGACGCAAGGTTGTGATTGTGCTTCTAAGGAGTCATAGATGCGACGGCCCTTCCAGCAGATCTTTGGGTTGCTCCTCGTCGTTGTTTCATCCATCCAGATCCTCCGCGGTCAGACTTTGACCATCGCGGCGGCGGCGGATCTGAAGTTCGCCATGGACGAGATTGTCGACACCTTCAAGAAGGCCAATCCGGCTGGCGCCGTGAATGTGATCTACGGTTCGTCGGGTAAGTTCGACACCCAGATTCAGCAGGGCGCACCCTATGACCTCTACTTTTCCGCCGATATCGGGTTCCCCCGTGAATTAGCAAGAAGTGGCCTGGCCGCGTCCGAGGTAAGGCCCTACGCCCTAGGTCGCATCGTTCTTTGGAGCACCAGCATGGATGCCACGAAGATGACGCTGGCCAGCCTCATCGACCCGAAAATCACCCGGATTGCGATCGCCAACCCGAAGCACGCGCCGTACGGGAGACGCGCCGAGGAGGCACTGCGCTCCGCGGGGTTATGGGAGAAGCTCGAGTCGAAGCTGGTCTATGGCGAAAACATTGCTCATACCGCACAGTTCGTGCAGACCGGCAATGCCCAGGTCGGCATCATCGCCTTATCCCTGGCGGTCAATCCAGAATTGGCAGGCAAGGGCGGCTACTTCCTGATCTCGGATAACCTGCATCAACCCCTGGAGCAGGGCTTCATCATAACCAAGCGCGCGGAGGATAATGCCCTTGCCAGGCGGTTTGCCGACTACATGGGCAGCAAACCCGCGCGTGCCGTGATGACAAAATATGGTTTCGTGTTGCCGGGCGAAGTGGCCGACAAGTAGCGGGAAGGAAGACAGATGCACCTGACCGGCAGCGATCTTCAGGCCATCTGGTTGACAGTGCGACTTGCGAGCATCGTGACGCTCATCCTGCTATTGGTGGGTGCTCCCATTGCCTGGTGGTTGGCCCGCACAAAAGTTTGGTGGAAGGGGCCCATCGGGGCCGTGGTGGCGCTGCCGCTGGTCCTGCCTCCTTCGGTGCTGGGGTTCTACCTGCTCCTGGCGATGGGTCCGAACGGCCCGGTCGGACACCTTACCCGGGCGCTCGGTATCGGGCCGCTACCGTTCACTTTCTGGGGCCTGGTCGTCGCCTCGGTGTTCTACTCACTGCCCTTCATGGTGCAGCCGTTGCAAACGGCATTTGAGGCCGTGGGAGAACGTCCGCTGGAGGTGGCGGCCACCTTGCGAGCCTCACCGCTCGACGCTTTCTTCACCGTGGCGGTGCCCTTGGCGCTGCCTGGATTTCTGACCGCCTCGATCCTGACCTTCACCCATACCGTCGGTGAGTTCGGCGTGGTGCTGATGATCGGCGGCAACCTGCCGGGGGTGACCCGGGTGGCCTCGGTGCAGATCTACGATCACGTGGAAGCCATGGAATACATGCAGGCGCACCGCCTTGCCGCGGTGATGCTGATCTTCTCCTTCCTCGTCCTTCTTGCTCTGTACGCATGGCGGCCCGGCGCAAAGAAGGGAAATTGACATGACGGGCATCCAAGCGCGCTTCCGCCTCGATCTGCCAGGGTTCAAGCTCGATGTCGACCTGGATCTGCCGGGCCATGGCGTCATCGCCTTGTTCGGTCCCTCAGGCTCTGGCAAGACCACCCTATTACGCTGCATGGCTGGATTGGAGCGAACACCGGGAGGACGGCTCGTCGTGGATGGCGAAGTCTGGCAGGACGAGCGCCACTGGTTGCCAATCCACAAGCGCCCGCTCGGTTATGTGTTTCAGGAAGCGAGCTTGTTTGCGCATCTTACGGTAATGGGCAATTTGCGCTACGGCAGGCGACGCATTCCAGCCGCCGACCAAAAGGTGAGTCTGGAACAGGTCATTGACCTGTTGGGCATCACTCACCTGCTTGATCGCAGGCCAGATCGACTTTCGGGTGGTGAACGAAGCCGCGTCGGCATCGCACGTGCTTTGGCTGTCGGTCCCCGCCTCCTATTGATGGATGAGCCGCTGGCGACACTGGATCTGAAGCGCAAGCAGGAGATCTTTCCCTACCTTGAGCGCTTGCATGAAGAGTTGGCCATCCCGGTGCTCTATGTCAGCCACTCCCCTGACGAGGTGGTAAGGCTTGCTGATCATCTGGTCGCCATGGAAAACGGGCGAGTGCTGGCCTGCGGTCCCCTGGCCGATACGCTGGCCCGCCTCGATCTGCCGATTCGTTTGGGTGAAGATGCCGGGGCGATTCTCGACGGCACGGTCGCAGAAGTGGATTCTGCGTGGCACTTGGCACGGGTGGGGTTTGCGGGCGGCAGTCTGTGGACCCGGGATCGGGGGCTGCCGGTTGGCCGGCGGGTGAGACTTCGGGTACTGGCAAGGGATGTGAGTCTAGCCGCCGAGCCACCGGGGAAAAGCAGTATCCAAAACGTCTTGCAAGGGCGTGTCGAGGCCATTGCCGATGACGACTTTCCAGGCCTTGCTTTGGTGCGTGTCCAGGTCGGCGAGGCTGCGTTCCTGTCTCGGGTGACCAAGCGGGCTGTCGCAGCGCTAGAAGTTGCCCCAGGCCAAGTCGTGTGGGTGCAAGTCAAGTCGGTTGCGCTCATGGAATAGCAGTGCCAGTAGGAAGAGCTTGGTCCTGCGTTCGTGGAGTGCCCAGTGGATGCCTGAATCCCCGCCCTCCGGGAACCAAACCCCCCTCAACCTCATCTCGGTTGCGAGGTCTATTCCTGAAATGGGAGGGCGCCATGCCCCGGGGTACTTTGAAATCCTCCTTGCTGCTGGTGGGCACCCTGGGCATGGTCGAGGTGCCCGAAGATGCGGCGCTCAGGGCAGCTGCGGTGTCCTGCAAGCCGGCTCCGCCGACCGAAGGTATCGTCAAGGTGGTCCAGCTCTGGGCAACGGCGTGGCTCGATGGCAATTCCGAGGCGATGTTCGCCTGCCTTCATCCAGGCCTGGCCAAGCACATCCTGGGGCTGGAAACCCCATCCAGCGCGGAAGCTCTGCAGCACATCCTCGGGGTCCAGTCCCTGCTCGGGAAGGCTGTCCGGGATCGCCTTTCCGAGGCCGATGTGTGGGTGCTGGATGTCCAGGGACGCAGTGGCAGCGCACGGGTGGACCTGGGTCCGTGGACGGCCTTCATCCATTTGGCCGCTCATCACGGGGGATGGGCGATCGCGAACGTGCTCTGGGAGTGGCGAAGCCTGGAGGGATGAGTCCGATCACCTGGAACCTGCTCACGAGGAAGCGCATGCTCGGGATAAGGTGGAAACCGATGAACCGGTTCACTTGGCAGTCCGTGGTTGAGTCTGTGGTGCTTTCCGCATGGGTCGCGGCCCAGGCCCAGCCTGTTCCGCATCCAAAGCCCGTTTCCGGTGGCGCTTCCAGTCCAGGCGTTATCCAGAAATTGAACTCCGAGATGGCCCAGATCCTGGCGCAGGTATCTCCGGCGGTCGTTCAGATCCGGGTGACCGGGTTCGGTCCAGCCGAGGACAGCAGCCGAACGGAGGCCGCCGTCGTCGAACGCCAGCACAGCCTCGGTTCGGGGATCATCGTGGATCCATCCGGTTTCATTCTCACCAACGAGCATGTGATCCACGGCGCCCAGCGGGTCCGGGTGCTGCTTCCGCCGGTCGCAGGCGCCAACCCATCAGGCACTGATTCCATCCGCCGACGGATCTTCGAAGCCAAGCTGATTGGCAGTCAGCCGGAAGTCGATCTGGCCTTGCTGAAGATCGAAGCCACCGACCTCCCGGTCCTGCCCCTAGAGAAAGCGCGCCAAGCCAAGCAGGGCGAGCTGGTCTTCGCCATCGGCAGCCCGGACGGACTGGCCAATACGGTGACCATGGGAGTGGTCAGCGACGCCGAGCGCCAGGTGGAGAACGCCTTCCCGATGGCGTTCATCCAGACCGATGCCCCCATCAATCCAGGCAACAGCGGAGGTCCGCTGGTCAATGCAGAAGGTTCCCTGCTGGGCATCAACGCCTTCATCCTGACCCACTCGGGAGGCAGCGAGGGGCTGGGGTTCGCCATTCCGGCCGAGACGGTGAAGTTCGTCTACGAGAGCCTGCGAAAGTACGGCCGCGTGCGGCGGATTGAGGTCGGAGTCCTCTCCCAGCCCATCACGCCCGAGCTGGCGGCGGGCCTCAAGCTCCCCCGGGACTGGGGCGTCATCATCGCCGACGTGGACCCGGACGGCGCCGCCAAGGCCGCCGGCGTGGAACCCGGGGACATCATCGATTCCTTTGATGGACACCCGATCTACGGCCTTCCCGGGCTCATGAGGTCCGTGTTCGTCCACCCCATCGATCAGCCCGTGACCCTCAAGCTGTTGCACGGGGATGAAACCTTCACCCTGGAAATCATGGCCAAGGAATCCACCCGGCCCACGGATCAGCTTGGCGAATTGGCCATGTCCGATAAAGGGCTCGTGCGCAGGCTCGGGATCATCGGAGCGGACCTTGACGACAAGATCCGCAGCATCATGCCCCGCCTCCGGAGTGGTCCCGGCGTGGTAGTCGGTGCCCGGATCCAGGACGCGACATCCGCCGATTCCGGTCTCAGGGCAGGGGATGTCATCCGCCGGCTCAACCAGACCCAGATTGATTCCCTGGAAACCCTCAAAAAAGCGGTCCGTACCCTCAAGGCGGGGGAGGCCGTCGCCCTCCAGGTGGAGCGGGATGGGAAACTGTCCTACCTTTCCTTCGAGATGGAATAGGGGGCCTTGGGTGGAAGAAGGCTTTCCATCCGCCAATCGCCGGACGGGTGTAACCAACCCGGGCCGACCGGTGTCTAATGCAGCAGGAGGTGCAGCCATGAAGACCCTGAAGAGCACCCTGGTCATGATCACAACCCTTGCGAACCTTTCCGTGGCGGCGGTGGCCCAGGATCCGGACCGGACGCCGGTCAAAGCCAGCACACAGGCCCCGCCTCCGGTCAATCCCGATACACCGGCCCCCACCAATCCGCCTCCTCCGCCTCCGGCGGTGCTTCCCAAGCCTCCTGCGGACCAACCCCAGGGGGCCTCCCGGCAGAAACCTTCCGAAGACGGTCAGTGGGTCTACACCGCCCAGTACGGGTGGGTGTGGATGCCCTACGGGGACAAGTACACCCACCTGCCACCGGATGGCTCCACGCCGAACATGTATGTCTACTACCCGGATGCGGGGTGGTGCTGGGTCGTTGCCCCCTGGCTCTGGGGCTGGGGACCCATGCCCTATTTCGGTCTGTGGGGTCCTGGCTATTTTGGCTGGTATGGGGTCGGACTGGGCCACTGGTACGGCTACGGCCACGCCTACTGGTCCTATGGATGGCACGGTCGAGCCTACTGGGGCGGGGGACGCTGGAATGGCGTCAGCCGATCCTACGGAGGCTACGGCCGAGGCGGGTTCCGGGGCGGAGGCTTCAGCGGTGGGGGCGGTTTCCACGGCGGGGGCGGATTCTCCCGTGGATTGGGCTCTGGCGGGCACCGCTAGGATTTCAGGGAAATTCAACCTGAATCGGAATCCCGGTCTTCGGTGGAACACCTTCATCCTCATGCCGACTTTACTTGAAAAGAGAGCGATAGCCTTTTGCTGAAATTGTTCCCGAACCTAGCCTGAATTCTCTGGGATCCGTCCATCATGGGAACCGCCTCCCCCTCACCAGACATACAGAGGGATGATTCAGGCCCTTCTCCGGCCGTGGTCTTTCTCACTGCGGTGGCTACCCTCGCGGCAGTCGCCGCCGTGGATGCCTTCACGCCCAGTGAACTGGGCTTTTCTGCGTTCTATGTCATTCCCGTGCTCATCGCCACCTGGGGTGTGGGCATCGCCCGCGGTCTGGGCTTCGCCCTGCTGGCTGCGTGCTGCTGGTATTGCGTGGATCTGACCACCGGACGGATTCTGACCCATGAGATCTACCGGGTCTGGGACACCATCAACCACCTGTTGTCCTACGCGCTGATCGCGCTGGTCACTGGGAGGTTGAAGCTCGCCTATCAGCGAGAGCGCGAGCTCCGCGAGAACCTCGACCTGACCCTGAAGAACGTCAATGAGCTTGAAGGCCTGCTGCCGGTCTGTGCCTGGTGCAAGAAGATCCGGGACGATGACGGATACTGGCGGGAGCTGGAGGCCTACCTGAAGCCCAGGAGCAAGGCCGCCTTCAGCCACGGGATCTGTCCCGAGTGCGCGGTCAGGCTGAGCGCTGAATTCGAGCGGCAGGCCTAAGCATTGATCCTTGCGGCCAAGTCCAACAGGCTGGTGACGGTCAGGGTCGGCTCGATGCCCCAGGGGTCGAACAGGGCTTCCGGGGAGCGCCTCACCCATGCGGCCCGCAGGCCGGCGGACCGGGCTCCGATCACATCGAAGGGATTGCCGGAGATCAGCCAGGCCTCCGACCCCGTGGCACCGGCTCGCCGGAGGAAGTGGGCATATACCCCGGGATTCGGCTTGAAAGATTTCACCTCGTCCACGCTCACCACATCCAGGAAGTACTCCCGGATGCCCGCCTGCGCCAGCAGGGCCTCCACGGCATCTGCTCGGCCGTTCGAAAAGGCGAACAGCCTGAAGCCGGCCTTCTTGCATCGGGTCAGTCCTTCCTGGGCGTCCTCGAACGCAGGCAGGGTTCGATAGGCGCCGAGCAATTCACCTCGGGTGACTTCATCCAGTTGAGAGCCGAACTGGGCACAGGTGTATTCCAAGGCCTGGCTGGTACACACCGCGAAGGATTCGTAGTGCTGCATCAGACCGCGGCGGAAAGAATATTCCAGCTGCTTGTCGCGCCAGGCCCGCGAGAACTCAGCGGCCCGCGGCCCCAGGTGCGATGCCAGCGCCGCGATGACCCCATGGGTGTCGATCAAGGTTCCGTAGACGTCGAAGGCGAGGGTGATGGCCATGGGACTCCCCGGGTAGTCCAGTAGTATTCATCATTGTCCTGGCGCAGGATCCTTGGTTTCATCTCCTCCACCCGATCTGAAGGCGCCATGGTCCCCTTTCCCAAACTCAGCCGCACCCTTCCCAGCGATGACCTGGGCTTGGGCACACGTCCCGGCCCGGTCCGCAGCCTCAACAAGGACGGCACCTTCAACGTGCGGCGCGTGGGGTTGCCTGTCTTCCGGAGCTACGAGCTCTACCACAGCCTCATCACCATGGGCGGCTTCCGGTTCCTAGTGCTGCTTTTCCTGGGCTTCCTCATCACCAATGCCCTGTTCGCGGCTGTCTACCTGGGCCTGGGGATGGATCACTTCGTCCGCACCGGCGGGAATGGTCGCCTGGATCGCATGCTGGACGCTTTCTTCTTCAGCGCCCAGACCCTCACCACCGTGGGCTACGGCCACATCAGCCCGAACAGCCATCTGGTCAGCGCCGTGGCAGCCCTGGAATCCCTGCTGGGCCTGCTGAGCTTCGCCCTGGCGACGGGGATGCTGTATGGCCGCTTTTCGCGGCCCCATGCCCAGATGCTATTCAGCCAGCGGGGGGTGGTGGCGCCCTACCGGGGCATCACGGCCTTCATGTTCCGGTTCGTGAACCGCCGCAGCAACCAGCTCATCGAGGTGGAGGCCACCGTTTCCCTCTCCTACCTGGACAGAGAGAGCGACATCCGCCGTTTCGTCACCCTGCCCCTGGAACGGAGCAAGATCAATCTCTTTCCCACCAGCTGGACTGTGGTGCATCCCATCGACGAGGCCAGCCCGCTCTTCGGCATGAAGGACGAGGACCTCCGCAAGGCCCAGGCGGAGTTCATCGTCCTGATCAAGGCCTTCGACGACACGTTCTCGCAAAGCATCTACCAGCGCACTTCGTACACCGCCGACGAGATCCAATGGGGTGTCCGCTTCAGGCCCATGTCCACCCTCGGACCTGATGGCGTCATGGTGATGGATGTGGACCTCGTGGATACCACCGAAGTGGTCGAGGCCCGCACGTGAACCTCGCCCTGGCAGCCATCCACCTGGAACCTTCCCCGCGGTCTGTGCCGCTGGGTCCGGGCATGCTGGCTTCGGTGCTGAAACGCGCCTTCCCGGAGGCCATCCAGACCACGGTCCTGGATCTCTTCCTGCAACAACCAGCCGAAGCCTGCGCGGACCAGATCCTGGCCTCGGACCCTGACTGGGTGGGGTTTTCCATCTACGTGTGGAACCGCGCCATGGCTCGGGAGATCGCGGGGATCCTGAGGCTGCGGAAACCCTCACTCCTGCTTTTCGCCGGGGGTTCCGAAGCCAGCGCGGATCCAGAGGGCATGCTGCGCGAGGGCTGGCTCGATCTTGTTCTGCCGGGCGAGGGCGAGGAACTCATCGTGGAGGTCCTGGGGAGCCTGCTGAAGGGGATCCCGGTGGCGGAGATTCGGCAGGGCATACGTCCTTCCATCGTGAAGGATCTGGGTACCCTGCCTTCGCCCTACCTGGACGGCAGCCTGGATCCTTCCGCCTACGCGGGCATGCTCTGGGAGCTGTCCAGGGGCTGCCCCTTCCGCTGCGATTTCTGCTTCGAATCCCGCGGCGCGCCGGGCATCCGCCGTGTCCCCATGGCCCGCGTGAAGGCCGAGTTGCTTCATTTCGAGGCCTGCGGGGTGAGCCAGGTCTTCGTGCTGGATCCCACCTTCAACTTCGACAAAAACCAAGCCAAGGCCATCCTGCACCTCATCGCCGAGCAGGCCCCGGCCATCCATTTCTTCTTCGAGATCCGGAGCGAATTCGTCGATGCTGAATTGGCTGGGCTCTTCGCCGCCATCCGATGTTCCCTGCAGATTGGTTTGCAGAGCGCCGACGATGTGGTGCTGAGAGGAGTCAACCGGAGCATTGATCGGTCGGACTTTGAGGCCAAGGTTCTGCTCCTCCACCAGGCGGGCGCCACCTATGGGTTCGATCTGATCTATGGGCTGCCGGGGGATACGCTCGAGGGCTTCTACGCTAGCCTCGACTTCGCGCTCAGCCTCATCCCCAATCACCTGGACATCTTCCCCTTGTCAGTGCTGCCCGGAACACGGCTCCATGACACCGCGCCGGGCCTCAGCCTTGAGCACCTGCAGGACATCCCCTACACCGTGATCGCCTCGCCAGGCTTCGGCGAAGCGGATATGCGCGCGGCGGCCCGGACGGCCCAGGCTTGCGATCGCATGTACAACCAGGGGAAGGCGGTGCCCTGGTTCGCCATGCTGGTGGAGGCGCTGTCCTTGGCGCCCTCTGAGTTGTTCGGGCGCTTCGCCGACTTCCTGGATGCCCACGCCGACATGGACATCACCGCCCTCCAAGTGGCCTTCTTCGAATCCTGCCTGTCAGATCCGAGGGAAGCTGCCGTGGCGGCGGACATCGTCACCTACTTCGGCCGCTCCGGGGCCTTGCTGGAGGCCATGGCGCTGGATCCCCAGGGCACGCATACCTGTCTGGCGACCTTCCATCATGACCCTCTGATCCTGCTGGAGCAGCTGGAGTCCGGCCTCACAGAGCTGGCGGTTCTCGCCGACGTGCTGCCTGGACGAGGGTGTCGGGCCTTGCTCCAAGCGGTTGAAGGAGAAGTTCAATTGCGAATCCTCGGCCCTGACTTCAAATGACCTCGCTATTCCTCGATGAAGAGCCGGTAGCCCACGCCGGGTTCGGTCTGGAGGTACTTGGGCCTTGAGGGCTCCTCTTCGAGCTTGTGGCGGAGCTGGGTCATGTAGACGCGGAGGTAGAGGGGCTGGGCACCCGCAGCGCCGCCCCAGACTTCCTTCAGCAGTTGGCGTTGGGTGACCACCTTCCCGGCGTGGCGGATGAGGGTAGTGAAGAGGCTGTATTCGAGCGGTGTCAGGTGAACCTCTTTGCCCTCCACCAATACCTGCCGCTTGGCCAGGTCCACCCGCCACCGGCCCAGGACGAACACGGGATCCTCTGCGGTCTCGGGTCCCGCATGGCGCAAGGCCACGCGGATGCGGGCCAGCAACTCGCGGGTCCCGAAGGGCTTGGTAAGGTAGTCATCGGCCCCGGCATCGAGGGCCGCCACCTTGTCGGTCTCCTGGCCGCGGGCCGAGATCACGATGACCGGTGTCCGGCTCCATTCCCGCAGTCGCACCATCAGGTCGAGGCCGTCCATATCAGGAAGCCCCAGGTCTAAAAGAATCGCCTCGGGCCGGTGCTGGACAGCCAGGGCCAGCCCTTCCTGACCGGTGGCGGCCTCCAGATAGCTGTAGCCGCTGCCCTCCAGGGCCACCCGGAGGAAGCGGCGCATCTGCGGCTCATCCTCCACCAGCAGGATCACGGGGCCCGGGCTGCTCATGCGCCTTCCTTCGGTATTTGCGGCGGCGTGCCCAAGGGCAGACTGACCAGGAACTGGGCGCCGCCCTGGGGATGGTTGACGGCCTGGATGCTCCCGCCGTGGGCGGTGGCGATGCCCTTGCAGATGGCGAGGCCCAGGCCCGCTCCCGGACGGTTGGTGGCGGCCTGGCCCCGGGCGAGCTTCTCGAAGATCCGCTCCTCCTCTCCGGGCGGGATGCCCGGTCCCTGGTCCGAGACGGAGAGGGTGAGGGACTTCCCGGCGGCCCAGGCCTTGATGTCCACGGGCGAGCCGGGCGGAGAATACTTCAGCGCGTTGTCGAGCAGGTTCAGCAGCAGCTGTTCCATGAGCACGCCATCCATGGCCACCAGGGGCAGGTCCTCGGTCAGGGATACCCGCACGCGGTGGGCCTCCGCGGCCAGTTCCTTGCGGTTGAGGGCCGCACCAACCACCTCTTCCATGGGCGTCCATTCGGTGTGGAGGTCCAACGAACCCGCTTCAAGCCTCGTGATGTCGAGCAGGTTGCTGACCAGGCGGTGGAGGCGCTGAGCCTCCTCCTGGGCGGATTGCAGCAACTCGCGACGGGCCGGCTCGGTGAGATCCGGCGTTTCCAGGGCCGTACTCACGGCACCGGTGATGACCCCGAGGGGGGTGCGGAGGTCGTGCGAAACGGAACTGAGCAGGGCATTGCGCAGGCGCTCCTCATCGGCGCGCCGGCGATCATGGGCACTCTGTTCCGCAAGCAGGGTGCGCTCCAGGGCCAAGGCGGTCTGGTTGGCGAAGGCCTCGAGCAGCTGTCGCTGATCGGGCTCGGCCCAGCGGGGCGCGCGCTCCGGTAGCACTCCCATGACGCCGATGGCGCCTGTCGTACCCATGAGAGGAAGGTAGGTGGCGCGGGCGCCAGGCAGGGTGAGGGTGCCGAGTCCTGCGGGTTCCGCATGATCGTAGACCCACTGGGCCACGCCCAGTTCCTGCTCGTTGAGAGGGAAGGCCATGGGATGATCCGGTAGCCGTAGACGGCCGTGCTCATCGGGCTGAAGGACCACGCCCTGGCCGTGGAACTGGGTGGTCACGTTCTGGATAGCCGAGGCCACCAGGGCCGCCGAACCCGCACTGCGGGCCAGTTCCTGCCCCAGCCGGTAGAGGGCGTGGGTGCGCTGCTCCCGGCCCCGGGCGAGGCTGGCCTGGGCGCGGATGCGTTCGGTGAGGTTGCCGATGACCACGCCCAGCAGAAGCATCACGGCGAAGGTGCCCACATGCCGGAAGTCTGTGACCGCGAAGGTGAAGTACGGAGGAACGAAAAGAAAATCGAGAGCCGCCACACTGAGCACGGAGGCGAGGAAGGAGGGACCCCGGCCGAACCGGGTGGCCACGAACAGGATGCCCAGCAGGTACACCATGACGATGTCGGCCAGCTCCGTGCGGCGGAAGATGAGGCTCGCAAAGGCGCTGGCCGCCAGCACCACCAGGGCGCTGAGCAGGTAGTTCTGCACCGGACTCGTGATGGGCCTCCGGATGAGGGGAGCCGCCGGTTCCCGTCCAGCCTCCCCGGTGATCACATAGACATCGATATCCCCGCTGTGGCGGATGAGGTCGTCCACGGTGGAGCCCATCACCAGCTCCATCCAGCGGGGCCGCGACGGCTTGCCCACCACAATCTTGGTGATGTTCCGGTCCTGGGCGAAGGTGAGGATGTCCTCATCGAGGCGTCCAGCCCCCTCGATGACCGCCGTTTCGCCGCCAAGCTTTTCCACGAGGTGCAGGTTGTTCTCGATCCGGCCGCGGTCCTCGTCGGTGAACTTGAGGTGCTGCCGGGATTCCACGTAGAGGGCCATCCAGGGTGCCCCCAGGGCCCCCGCCATGCGGCGGGTGCCCCGGATGAGCCGTTCCGACAGTTCACCGGGGCCCACGCACACCAGCAGGCGATCCCCCGCCGCCCAGGTCTTGTGGATGCCTTCCGACGCCATGTAGCGGCGCATCTGGGCGTCCACACTCTCGGCCGTGTGGCGCAGGGCCAGCTCACGCAGGGCCAGCAGGTTCCCCTTGCGGAAGAAATGGTCCCGGGCATGGCGGGCCTGGTCGGGAAGGTAGACCTTCCCCTCCTTGAGGCGTACCAGCAGATCGTCGGGCGGGAGGTCCACCAGCTCCACCTCGTCGGCCCGCTCCAACACGGTGTCCGGGACGTTCTCCCGCACGGTTATGCCCGTGATCTGCGCCACCACATCCTTGAGACTCTCGAGGTGCTGGACGTTCAAGGTGGTGTAGACATCGATGCCCGCGTCCAGCAGTTCCATGACGTCCTGCCAGCGCTTGACGTGGCGGGAGCCCATCACGTTGGAGTGGGCCAGCTCGTCCATGAGGATCAGGCCGGGCCGGCGCTTCAGGCCCGCATCCAGGTCGAATTCCGGGAGGAACTGACCCGCGTAGGCAAGCTCCTTTCTGGGCAGGATTTTCAGTCCTTCGAGCAGGGCCTCCGTTTCACTCCGGCCGTGGGTCTCGACCACACCGATGAGCACGTCGAAACCCTCCTTCCGACGCTCCTGCGCTTCGGACAGCATGGCGTAGGTCTTGCCGACGCCGGGCGCCGCGCCAAAAAACACCTTCAGCTTGGCTCGCTTGGCCCGGGCCTCCTCTTCCTGCACCTGGCGGAGCAATGGGTCCGGGTCTGGCCGGCGTGGTTCGGGCACAGCGCCAGCCTAGCGCAGGTTGGCCCATTCAGCAGGCCCTTAAAGCGTCTGGTCTTAATTCCTAACGCCTTCTTAACGCCCTTCCTGGCCATCCTAGAAGTTTCCTCGGCCTGGGGATGCATTGGAACCGCGGGTTCCCCGCCGGCACCCCTTCCATTCCCGGCCAGACGCCCCGACCTTCCCAGGAACCCCAGGCCATGCCCAATTACCGATCACTTCTCCTGGGGCGGCGCCTCGCCAGCGAGGAGAGCCACGAGACCAAGATCAGCAACCCCATCGCCCTGGCGGTGTTCAGCTCGGATGCGCTCTCGTCCGTGGCCTACGCCACCCAGGAGATCATGGCCCCCCTCACGGCCGCCATCGCTTTGATGGGGGCAGGGGTGCTCGGGTGGTCCTGGTGGGTGGCCCTCGGCATCGTGGCCCTGCTGCTGGTGCTGAACGTCAGCTACCGCCAGACCATCCACGCCTACCCCAGCGGGGGCGGTGCTTATCTGGTGGCCAAGGACAACCTGGGGGAGATGGCGGCCCAGACGGCCGGTGCCTCGCTGCTGATCGACTACATCCTGACCGTGGCCGTGTCGGTCTGCGCGGGCATTTCCGCGATCACTTCCGCCTTCCCCGTCCTGGAACCCCACCGGGTGCTCCTGGCAGAACTCGTCATTGCCTTCATCGCCATGATGAACCTGCGGGGTGTGAAGGAAAGCGGGCTGGTCTTTTCGCTGCCGACCTACGGCTTCGTGGTCTGCATCCTGGCCCTGTTGGCAAAGGGCCTGTGGAATGTGGCCACAGGCCGCGGGGCCCCCGTCGCCCAAGCCGCCACGGTCCACCTAGAGAACACTTCCAAGCTGGCAGCGCTGTGGCTGCTGGCCCGGGCCTACAGCGCCGGCTGCACGGCCCTGACCGGTGTGGAGGCCATCAGCAATGGCGTGACTGCCTTCAAGGAGCCGGTGTCCCACAACGCAGCCAAGACATTGACTGTGATGGTGATGATCCTGGGGACCATGTTTCTCGGCATCACTTATCTGGCGAATCATTTTGGCCTCACGTACCATCCGGACGCGTCTGAGACTCTGCTGTCGCAGCTCACGCGGACCATCCTGGGTGGATCGGAGCATGGCTTCGCGCGGGTGGCCTACCTGACTACCACGGGGTTCACTATGGCCATCCTGGTCCTCGCTGCCAACACTGCCTACGCAGACTTCCCCCGCCTGGCGGCCCTTCACGCCCGGGATGGGTTCCTGCCCCGCCAGTTCACCAGCCAGGGGGATCGCCTGGTGTTCTCCAACGGGATCTTCATCCTGTCCCTGGCGGCGGGGGTACTGGTCATGATGTTCGGCGCGAAGGAGGATCATCTGCTGCCCCTCTACGCGGTCGGCGTGTTTCTCGGGTTCACCATCAGTCAGACCGGTATGGTGCGGCGCTGGTTCCGCCTGAAGGGCAGGGCCTGGCAGTTGAAGGCGCTGGTCAACGGCGTGGGTGCGGTGACCACGCTGGTCGTCATGCTGGTGATCGCCGTGACGCGGTTTGCGCATGGGGCCTGGATCGTCATTGTGCTCGTGCCGCTGATGGTGATGACATTCTTCAACATCCACCGACACTACATCCGCATCAAATCCATCCTGGCGGCGAGCCGCGTGGACTTCATCGGACCCCGCCGGAATCGCGTGGTGGTGCTCGTTTCCGGGATCCACGCGGGCGTGGTGCAGGCCTTGAATTATGCGAAGGTCATCGCAGAGCATGGCGAAGTCGAAGCCCTGACCGTGGATTTCCCCGATGAGAATGGGCGGGACAGTGCAGCGCTGGAAAAATTGCGGTCCGACTGGCCGAGGTACTGCGAAGGAATTCCCCTCAGGGCCCTCCGCAGTCCGTATCGGAAAGTGGTCGAGCCCATCGTGAATGAACTTGAGCGCATGCGGAAAGTCGAGCCGGAATACACCATCACCGTGATCCTGCCCGAGTTCGTCACGGGGCACTGGTGGGCCAATCTGCTGCACAACCAGACCGCCTGGAGGATCAAAGGCACCCTACTTTTGATGCCCAAGATCATCGTGATCTCGATCCCCTATCACGTAGAGCCCCTGGTCGAGTAGCTGTTTCCTGGTCTTCGGCAGCTCCATTTGCGAGTGGTTGAGTTACTTCGGAGGAAGAGCCTCGAGGGCCAGGTTCAGCTTCAGGACATTCACCCGCGATTCGCCGAGGACGCCCAGCTGGGGCCCCTCGATGTGCGTCGCTACCAGCCTTCGCACCTGGCTTTCATCCAACCCCCGCGCTTGGGCTACCCGATGCACCTGGAAGGCGGCCGCCGCAGGGCTGATGTGCGGGTCCAATCCGCTGCCTGAGGCGGTGACCAGGTCTACAGGGACGGGGCCGGTCGCGGCCGGATCCGCGGCACGCAGGGCGGTGATGCGCTCCTGGACGGCCTTGAGGAGGTCGGGGTTGCTGGGGGCCAGGTTGGAGCCGCCGCTGTTGGCTGCGTTGTAGGGCAGGGGTTTGTTGTCCGCGTCCACGGTGGCGGAGGGTCGGCCCCAGAAATCCTTGGGGGCGGTGAAGGACTGGCCGATCCACTCGGAGCCGATCACCTTGCCGTCCTTGAGGATGAGGCTGCCCGCGGCTTGGTGTGGGAAGATGAGCTTGGCCAGGCCCGTGATGACCAAGGGATAGGCGAGGCCCGTGAGGACGCTGAGTCCGATGAAGGAGACGAGCGCGGGGCGCAGTTGCAGGTTCATGGGGTTCCGTTTCAAGAATGTCGCGATTTCGAAAAGGACAACTGATTCACCACGAAGACAGGAAGACCACGAAGGGAAACAACGAGGAAAAACACTGGCTGATGGGCGCTGAGATAGCGGAGCATTCAGGGAAATGACTCAGGCATATATCTTCGGCATTCCTTGCCTGCTCCTTGTCTCTTCTCCGTGGGAATTTTTGGCATTTCTTCGTGGTCTTTCCGTCTTCGTGGTGAATCTTTCTCATGTTTTCCTCAAGCAGCGAGATGAAGGGCCACGAGCAGCCAGTCGATGACCTTGATGCCGATGAAGGGCACGATGAGGCCACCGGCGCCGTACCAAAGCAGGTTGCGCTGCAGTAGCTGGGCCGCGCCCACGGGTCGGTACTTCACGCCGCGCAGGGCCAGGGGGATGAGGACGACGATGATGAGGGCGTTGAAGATCACCGCCGAGAGGATGGCGCTCTCGGGGCTGTGGAGACCCATGATGTTCAGCGCGCCGAGGGCCGGGTAGGTGGCCACGAAGGCCGCGGGCAGGATGGCGAAGTACTTGGCCACGTCGTTGGCGATGCTGAAGGTGGTCAGCGAGCCGCGGGTCATGAGCATCTGCTTCCCGATCTCCACGATCTCGATGAGCTTGGTGGGATTGGAATCGAGGTCGACCATGTTCCCGGCCTCCTTGGCAGCCTGGGTGCCGCTGTTCATGGCAACCGCGACATCGGCCTGAGCCAGGGCCGGAGCATCGTTGGTGCCATCCCCGGTCATGGCCACCAGGCGACCACCCGCCTGGTATTCGCGGATGAGCTTCAGCTTCGCTTCCGGTGTGGCCTGGGCCAGGAAGTCATCCACACCCGCTTCCGCAGCGATGGCGGCAGCGGTGAGCGGGTTGTCGCCAGTGATCATCACCGTTTTGATGCCCATGCCGCGCAGCTCGGAGAAGCGCTCCTTAATGCCGCCCTTGACGATGTCCTTGAGCTGGATGACGCCCAGGGCATGGGCGCCCTCGGCCACCACCAGGGGCGTGCCGCCCGCCATGGAGATCTGATCCACTGTGCGGCGCAGGTCATCGGGGAACTTACCGCCCTGGGACTGGACGTAGTCCTCGATGGCGGAGGCTGCGCCCTTGCGGATCTGCCGGTCGCCTAGGTTCACGCCGCTCATGCGGGTCTGGGCGGTGAAGGGCACGAAGTGGGCGTCCAGGGCGTGGATATCGCGCTCGCGGAGGCCGTACTGCTCTTTGGCCAGCACCACGATGCTGCGGCCTTCGGGGGTCTCATCCGCCAGGGAGGAGAGCTGGGCCGCGTCCGCCAGGGCTTTGATGTCCACACCATCGGCGGGCAGGAAGGCCACCGCCTGGCGGTTGCCCAGGGTGATCGTGCCCGTCTTGTCGAGGAGTAGCACGTCCACGTCGCCCGCCGCTTCCACCGCGCGGCCGGAGGTGGCGATGACGTTGGCCTGGATCATGCGGTCCATGCCCGCGATGCCGATGGCGCTGAGCAGGCCGCCGATGGTGGTGGGGATGAGGCAGACCAGGAGGGAGACCAGCACTACGAGGGACACGGGATGGCCCTGGCCCGCGGCCCTGGTGGAGAAGATGGAGTAGGGCAGCAGGGTGGCCGTGGCCAGCAGGAAGATGATGGTGAGGCCCGCCAGGAGGATGTCGAGGGCGATCTCATTAGGCGTCTTCTGGCGCTTGGCGCCCTCCACCATGGCGATCATGCGGTCCAGGAAGCTCTCGCCGGGATTGGCGGAGACCCGGATCACCAGCCAGTCAGACAGCACCAGGGTGCCGCCGGTGACGGCGGAACGATCGCCCCCGCTCTCGCGGATCACCGGCGCGCTCTCGCCGGTGATGGCGCTTTCGTTCACCGAGGCCACGCCTTCCACCACTTCGCCATCCCCAGGGATGGTCTCGCCAGCTGCCACGAGCACCAAGTCGTTGATGCGGAGGTCCGGGGCATCGACGGTGTCGAAGGCGCCCTGGCGGTCCGGGCCGCGCAGGCGCTTGGCCTTCACGTCCCGCTTGGACTTGCGCAGGGATTCCGCCTGGGCCTTGCCCCGGCCCTCGGCCATAGCCTCTGCGAAGTTGGCGAAGAGCAGCGTGAACCAGAGCCAGAGGGAAATGGCCAGAATGAACCCGGGCCGGGCTTCGCCATGGCCGCCAAGGGCCTGGACCCAGAGGCCCGTGGTGAAGGCGCTGCAGATCCACACGGTGAACATGACGGGATTCCGCAGCTGATGGATGGGGTTCAGCTTCCGGAAAGAGTCGAGGATCGCGCGTCGCACGATGCTGGGCTCGAAGAGGGGGCGGGCCTGCCCATTGGTCCCGCCTCGCGCATGCGCAAGGCGGGGGATGTCCTGCCGGGAATGGGAAACCATGAATGGCCTCATGAATGGGTGCGAGTGAATTAGCGGAAGGAGGAAATTCCTGCCAGGAGCCAGAGGGCTGGGATGGTCATGACCACGAGGAGACGGATCCAGGCCCTCGCCTGTTCATCCTTGGCGGGAAGAGGCGGGTGATCCTTGGATATCACGATCGAATCCACGACCGGCCTCAGCGCAGAGCCAGGTGTTCGGCCACGGGACCGAGGGCCAGGGCCGGAATGAAGGTGAGGGCTCCCACGAGAAGAACCACGCCCACGAGCACGCCGATGAACAGCGGAGTGTGCGTGGGCAGGGTGCCCAGGCCTTCCGGCGTGTGCTTCTTCTTCACCAGGGAACCCGCCAGGGCCAGCACAGGCCAGAACACGCCGAAGCGCCCCAGAAGCATGGCGACGGCCAGGCCGTAGTTGTAGAAGGGCGTGTTGGCGTTCAGGCCGCCGAAGGCGCTGCCGTTGTTGTTGGAGGCGCTGCTCCAGGCGTAGAGGATTTGGCTGAAGCCGTGCGGCCCGGGATTGCTGACAGAGCTCACGGCGCCCGCGTTCAGCACGGAGATGGCGGTGCCGATGAGCACGGCGGCGCAGGGCAGGAGGATGGCGATGGAGGCCATCTTCATCTCGAAGGCTTCCACCTTCTTGCCCAGGTACTCCGGCGTGCGGCCCACCATGAGACCGGCGATGAAGACGCCCACCAGGGCGAACATGAGCATGCCGTAGAGGCCCGACCCCACGCCGCCGAAGACCACTTCGCCCAGTTGGATGAGCCACATGGGCACCAGGCCCCCCAGGGGCGTGAAGGAATCATGCATGGCGTTCACAGAGCCATTGGAAGCTGCCGTGGTGGCCGTGGCCCAGAGGGCCGAGGGGCCCGGCCCGAAGCGCAGCTCCTTGCCCTCCATGTTCCCGCCGGGCTGATCGGCACTGGCCACCTGGTTCACGTCCAGGCGGGTGAGCGCCGGATTTCCGCAGACTTCGGCCTGGGTACAGACGGCCAGAGCGCCGACGAAGATCAGGGTCATGGCGGCCAGCAGGGCCCAGCCCTGGCGGCGATCCTTCACCATGTGACCGAAGGTCAAGCAGAGGCTGGCGGGGATGAGGAGGATGCTCAGCATTTGTAGGAAATTCGAGAGCGGCGAGCTGTTCTCGAAGGGATGGGCGCCATTCACCCCGAAGAAGCCGCCGCCATTGGTGCCCAGCATTTTGATGGCGATCTGGGATGCCGCCGGGCCCATGGCCAGCACTTGGCCACCCGCTGTGTGGACGTAGGTCGAGAAGTTCTGGATGACTCCCTGGGACACGAGGAAGAGGGCGAAGACAAAAGACAAAGGCAGCAGAATGTAGAGGGTACTGCGCACCAGGTCCACCCAGGCGTTGCCCAGGCCTTTGGCGCTGCGGCGCGTGATGCCCCGGATGAGCGCCACCAGCACCGCGATGCCCGTGGCGGCGGAGATGAAATTCTGTACCGTGAGGCCCAGCATCTGGGTGAGGTAGCTGAGCGTCGTCTCGCCGGAATAGGCCTGCCAGTTGGTGTTGGTGATGAAGCTCACGGCCGTGTTGAAGGAGAGATCCGTCGCCACGTTGGCCTGGTGTTCGGGATTCAGGGGAAGGCTCGCCTGGGTCCTCATCAGGAGGAACACCGCCACCAGACCCAGGAGCTTGATGAGGGTGATGGACCAGGCATAAGCCTTCCAGCCCATGTCCTCATCCTCCCGCACGCCCATGAGGCGGTAGAGACCGCGCTCCAGGGGGCCGAGGATCGGGTGGAGGAAGGTGCGCTCCCCCTCCAGCGCGCGGGCCATGAAGGTGCCCAAGGGGTAGGCCAGGCCCAGGAGCAGGGTCAGGTACAGCAGGTTCTGGATCCAGGCATGGGTCATTGGAACTTCTCCGGCTTCAGCAGGGCGAAGGTGAGGTAGCCCAGCAGGCCCAGAGCCAGCAGGGACGCAATCAAAAGGGTCGGGTTCATGGGTTACTCCCGGAAAGGGTCAGCAGCAGGGCGAGAAGGCATACCACCAGGGGGCTCCAGCAGAGGATCAGCATGAACAACACATCCCCCCGGCTGCTCGTGGAGTGGCGGATATACAGGGATGTCCTTGTTCCGGACCAACCCAACACGACGGCCAGGGGCAGGAGCAGGAAGTGGCTCACCAGCATGGAGACACCCGGAACAGAAAATCACGAGGAAGGACGCCGTGACGTGGTGCTCGGCCTTTGGAAGTAAGGAGACACCTTCACACGCCAGGGGACCGACAGGACTTGACGGCCCTCTGCCGTCCTGCCCGTCCGCCTTAGCCTCTGAATGGGAGGTCTCATCACCGCTCCGAGGTTCGGCTCACCAAGCCGGCCCCAAAGCATCGTTCCGGAGGGCGTTAAGGCGGTGTTAGGAGTTGGGGCGAATCCGTTAAGCTCTTGTGAACGCTACTCAGTTGATACCCACGAGTCAGGCTCGAAGCGACCGCACCACCATCCCCCTAGGCGGGATCCAGGTGGATATCATGTTGGGAATCCCGGCCCCTCCCGGGGACGCGGAGTCGCTTCTTACCTCATTTTTGGAGATGCTCATGAGTCCGCTTCGTTCCTTGATGCTGCTTGGGACCCTGATACTTTCCCCATTGATGCTGTCAGCGGCTCAACCAGCGTCCCTCTTCGTGAACATGACCACCGACGAATCCCACCGCGCGAACATGGCGATCGGGTTCGGCCGGAACCAGCTGCTGCGAGGGCATGGGCTGACGTTGTATCTCAACGACAAGGGCGTGAAGGTCGCCTCGAGGGCCAATGCCGCGGCCTTCGGCGAGCAGCAGAAGCTGCTGAAGGAACTGGTCGAGAGGGGCGCCACCATCCTCGTGTGCCCCATGTGCATGAAGCACTATGGCGTCCAGGAAGCTGACCTGCTGCCCGGGCTGAAGGTCAGTTCCCCTGAATTGACGGAGAAGGCTCTTTTCGCCGAGGGCGCTCGCAGCTTGAGCTGGTAGTCCACAGCTGGGTCATCGACTCGGCCCGTGGCTTCCCGCGGACCCCTGCAGGGCTGTGGCCTGTCGAGTTTCATCCGTTCGGCGCGACCCTTTGAAGGAGTCCTCATGCTCTGGCGTTACTGCCCCGCCATCTTCCTGGTCCTGCTGGCTGCTCCTTCTGTCCAGGCCTGCGGCGCCTGCGGCTGCACGTTGAATTCGGACTGGGCGAGCCAGGGGTACGCACTCAAGCCGGGCTTCAGGCTCGATCTCCGTTACGACTACTTCAACCAGGATCAGCTGCGTTCCGGCACCACCTCTGTGGACCGGCAGTCGTTCGTGCTCCCCAATGAACAGGAGCTCCAGGAGAAGACCCTCAACCGCGACCTCACCTTGACCCTGGACTACACACCCAGCGCCGACTGGGGTGTGGCCATCGTGGTTCCGACCTACGACCGCTACCACGCGACCATCGCCGCGGGCGATTCAGGCCCTTCCTTCTCGCAGGCGCATGGGCTGGGCGATGTTCGCGTCTTGGGCCGCTACCAGGGTTTCCTGGATGATCACTCCTTCGGCGTTCAGGTTGGCGTGAAGCTGCCCACGGGAGGCACCCGGCAGGCCTTCAATGCCGGCGCTGAGGTGGGGCAGCCGCTGGATGTGGGCCTGCAGCTGGGCACCGGGACCACGGATCTGCTGCTCGGGTTCTACGCCTTCGGCGAGCTGGCGCATGACTGGGGCAGCTTTGGTCAGGTGCTGTTCCAGAAGCCTCTGGCCGAGGTAAACGGCTTCAGGCCTGGGGATGGCGTCAATGCCAGCCTCGGTTTGCGCTACACGGGGTTCGCCAGCCTCACGCCGCACCTGCAACTGAACCTCCGGGCTGAAGGGCGGGAAAGCGGCCTCCTGGCGGACGTGCCCGACAGTGGCGCCACCCTGGTCTACCTGAGTCCGGGCGTCACCTTCAATGTCAGCCCGGCGTTCCAGGTCTACCTCTTCGCCCAGGTGCCTGTGGCTCAGCGGGTCAACGGCCTCCAGCTCGAGCCCAAGTGGAGCGCCTCCGTGGGCATGCACTACACCTTCTGAGGGATCCGAGGGCTGGAGGAGCGCGGGATTCCTTGTAGAATCAAGGGTTCTACTGGAGTCCCCCCATGCCCTTCCAGCCCCTGACCCAGGAACCCGAGATCCAGCGCCGCTGGCTCGAGTCCGGCGCCTTCCGCGCCAAGGGGGCCGGGGAGCTGCTGCCGGACTCGAAGACCTTCTACATGCTGGTCATGCTGCCCTACCCGAGCGGTCGCATCCACATGGGCCACGTGCGCAACTACACCTTGGGCGATGTCACGGCGCGGTTCCGCCGCATGCGGGGCTACGAGGTCATGCACCCCCTGGGCTGGGACAGCTTCGGCCTGCCGGCGGAGAACGCCGCCATCAAGAACGGCATCCATCCGGCCATCTGGACCCGCGCCAACATCCAGGAGATGAAGGGCCAGATCCAGAAGATGGGTATCAGCTACGACTGGGACCGCGAGGTGGCCAGCTTTCAGGACGACTACTACCGCTGGAACCAGTGGCTGTTCCTGAAGATGTGGGAGCGGGGCGACGTGTTCCGCGCCATGCGCACCGTGAACTGGTGCGAGGCCCTGGGCACCGTGCTGGCCAACGAACAGGTGGTGGACGGCAAGGACGAGCGCACGGGCCACCCCGTCACGCAGAAACCCCTGGAGCAGTACTTCTTCAAGACGACGAAGTACGCCGACGAGCTGCTGGCCTGCCTGGACGGGCTGGACTGGCCCGAGAACGTGAAGACCATGCAGCGCTATTGGATCGGCCGCTCCGAAGGGGCGCGGCTGGCCTTCGATCTGGAAATTGGAGGGCAGGTGGAAGTCTTCACCACGCGCCTCGACACGCTCTTCGGCGTCACCTTCATGGCCCTCAGTACGGAGCATCCCGTCATCGAACAGGCGGCAAAGGCCGATGCCGCCCTGCGGGCCTTCTGCGATCAGGTGGCGTCCCTCAGCCACGAGGAGCGCCTCACCAGCGACGAAAAGCTGGGCCACCGCACGGCCCTTTCCGTGATCCACCCGTTCACCGGCGAGAAGGTTCCTGTCTTCGCCGCCAACTACGTGCTCATGGACTACGGCACCGGGGCCGTCATGGGCGTGCCCGCCCATGATGAGCGCGACCACGAGTTCGCGGAAAAGTACGGCCTGGCCATTCCCCAGGTCATTGAATCCGAAAGCGCCTGGGACCTCGGCACGCTGGTGAACAGCGGCGAGTTCACTGGGATGAAGAGCGAAGACGCGGTCGCGGCCATGGTCGCCAAGTTGGGGGATCGAGCCGGGAAAACCACCACCTACAAGCTCAAGGACTGGGGCCTCAGCCGCCAGCGCTACTGGGGCACGCCCATCCCGACCGTGCATTGCGATGCCTGCGGTGTGGTGCCCGAGAAGCCCGAGAACCTGCCCGTGCCCCTGCCGGAGGATGTGGCCTTCACGGGCGTTGGCCCCTCGCCCCTCACCACCTCTTCTTCCTTCTTGGACACGCAGTGTCCCAGCTGCGGCCGACCAGCCCGTCGTGAAACCGATACGATGGACACCTTCGTGGACAGCAGCTGGTACTGGCTGCGCTACCTGGATCCCAAGAACGACCAGCTGCCCTTCGCCAAGGCCGAGTGCGACGCCTGGAGCCCCGTGGACCTGTACGTGGGCGGCATCGAGCACGCCACCATGCACCTCATCTACGCCCGCTACTTCTACAAGGTGCTGCGGGACCTGGGCCTGGCCAGTGGTCCCGAGCCCTTCCAGAAGCTCATCTGCCAGGGCATGGTGCTGAAGGACGGCTCGAAGATGAGCAAGTCCAAGGGCAACATCGTGGATCCCGACGAGGTGATCTCGAAGTACGGGGCCGATGCGCTCCGGCTGTTCATGATCTTCGCCGCCCCCATCGAGAAGGAGATCGACTGGACGGGCTTCGAGGGCATCGAGGGCGCCAGCCGCTTCCTCAAGCGAATCACCCGGATGGTGGACGAGCATGTGCCTTCCGTTGAGCGACTGCCCGCCAGGGACCACCTCAGCGCCGAGGAGAAGGCCCTCCTCATCAAACTGAACCAGACCATTGCCCGGCTCACGGACGATCTGGAGCGCCGCTACCAGTTCAACACCGTGGTCTCCGGCCTCATGGAGCTGTCCAATGCGCTGCACGACCTGCCGGCCGGTGCGCCCCATCGCGCTGCCGTAATACAGCACGCCCTGGATGCCTTCGTGCGCCTCATGTCACCGGTGGCGCCCCACCTGGCTGAGCAGCTCTGGCACCAGCTCGGCCATGGGGGCCTCTGCATGCAGGCGCCCTGGCCCGAGGCCGATCCTGCGTTCCTGGAAGCCGACGAAGTGCTGGTGGTGGTGCAGGTCAACGGCAAGGTGCGCGGCCGCGTCACCGTGCCCGCCCACGCCACCGAGGACCAGCGCCGGACGGCAGCACTCGCCTGCCCCGAGGCCCAGTCCCACCTCGCCGGGAAGGAGATCGTCAAGGTCGTGCTGCCCCCTGGTGGGAAGCTGGTGAGCATTGTCGTGAAGGGATAGTGTTCCTTATCCTGATCTCTGCACAGGTCGAATCACCATGAGCAACCCGCACGGGCTCGTCGAACGCATCACCAAGACGATCCTCTTCATCCGAGGGGAGAAGGTCCTTCTCGATGCTGACTTGGCAGCGTTGTATGGCGTCGATACCGGAACTCTGGTCAGGGCCGTCAAGCGGAATATCGAGCGGTTCCCGGATGACTTCATGCTTCAGCTCACCGAGGATGAGTGGGCCAACTTGAGATCCCAAGTTGGCATCTCAAGTTCCTGGGGAGGCCGCCGGTATGCCCCCTATGCGTTCACCGAGCAAGGTGTGGCCATGCTGTCTGGAGTCCTTCGAAGCGAGCAGGCAATCCTGGTCAATATCGAAATCATGCGAGCTTTCGTGCGGCTCCGGGAGATCCTGGCTACCCACCAGGACTTGGCAAAGAAGCTGAACCAACTGGAGCGCAAGTACGACTCCCAATTCAAGGCAGTCTTTGACGCCATTCGGCAGCTTATGGAACCATCGGTCCCGAAGAAGAAGCCAATCGGCTTCCACAAGGGGGAGTGAGATGGTCGATCCCCTCGCCCAGTGCCCGAACTACCTCAAAGCGACCGGAATTTCAACCTGCCTGCTCATCAACTTCGGCACCACGAAACCACAGATTCGGTGGGTGTGTCGATGATTCGATCCAGTCTGGTGCCACTGAAATTCGCTGGTGAGCAAAGACCATCAGATGAAAGCAAAAGGACACTTGAACCACCGATGAACACCGATGAACACCGATTAAAAGCTGATAAAGAAAAACGACTTCGTACGATTAATGCTTCCGTCTTTTTCATGTCTTTATCGGTGTTCATCGGTGTTCATCGGTGGCTAAAAATATCCTTTGATCTTTGGACCCAAGATTTATCGGTGTGCGCTGTTCGCAGGAGCCTGTGATGTCTCTATCTGCGCATGATCTCGCTGGTTGTCTCCTCGAAGTCGGTGCGGTACGCCTGCAGCCCCTGGAGCCGTTCACCTGGGCCAGCGGACTGAAGTCGCCGATCTACTGCGACAACCGGCAGTTGCTGGGTTTTCCCGCGGTGCGGGATCAGATCGTGGAGGCCCTTGTGACGCGTTCGGCGGCCCTGGATCCCACGCTGATCGCGGGCGCCGCCACGGCGGGGGTGCCCTGGGCCGCCATGGTGGCCGACCGCCTGAAGCTGCCCATGGCCTATGTGCGCCCCACACCCAAGAACCACGGTATGGGCCGGCAGGTGGAGGGGCCGCTGGCCAAGGGGCACCGGGTGGTGCTCATTGAGGACCTGATCTCCACGGGCATGTCCAGCCTTCGCTGTGCCGAGGCGCTCCGGGCCGAGGGCGCCGAGGTGCCTGCGGTGCTGGCGCTCTTCAGCTATGGCCTGCCCCAGGCGGAGGCGGCCTTTGCCGCGGCCCACATCGCCATCGCCGTGCTCAGCTCTTTCGAGGTGCTCTCGGCGGAGGCCGAGGCCCGCGGCATCCTCGATCTCGCCGGATCGGAAGCGCTGAAGACGTGGCGGGCCGATACCGTGGCCTGGAGCCGCACCCGCGGCGGGGCGTAGACGCTCCCTGGCAAGTGTAGTCATTATGGCTACACTTGGTGGAGAGGTGGTCTATGCGCCAGGTTTCGCTGCGAGAGTTCCGGACCCGGGGGGCCAAAGCCCTGGAGTCCGTCCCCAAAGGGGAAACGGTGCTGCTGTCCGGTCAGCAGGGACCGGCCTATTTCCTTGTACCTGTGCTCGGGGACGTTGCCCTGGAGGATCGGGAACTGCGGCGGGCCATGGCCAAGGCTAGCCTCCAGGAGAGCTGGCGCCTGGCGGAGGAATCCGGGGTGAGCCAGATGGGCGAGGATGAGATCGAACGGGAGATCGACCATGTCCGCCTCGCCCACCGCCGCCGGAAAGCCGGATGAGACTGATTGTCCTCGACACGAACATCATCGTTTCCGCTGGGATCAAACCTGGGAGTCCCCCGGCCAAGATCGTCATGGACTGGGTGCTGGACGGGCGTGTGCAAGTGGTGACCAGCCCGTGGGTCGTCCGGGAGTATCGGGAGGTCGCCCGAAGGGACAAGTTCCACCGTCACGGGTTCCCGCCCCACTGGCTGGAGTTCCTGATCGAGGAGAGCCTGCACCTTCCGGATCCCGGTGTCTGGCCTCATGTTGGCCCGGATCCGAAGGACAGCCCCTTCCTTGCACTGGCCCATGCAGCTGGTGCCTGGCTGGTGACCGGCAACCTCAAGCACTTTCCTGAACCGATTCGCGGGGGTGTCGCCGTCGTCGCTCCGGCCGATTTCCTGATCCACCTCATGGGAGGCATCGGGGAGTCCTAAGGCCGACCAGAATGGGCGGCTGGTCGTACTTGGGTGGGTTTGCCAGGATGGTTCTTTGATCCCCCTTGATCCTGTCCATCCTGCTTTCATCCTGGTAATCCTGTTCCCAATTCCATGAGGTTCGCCATGAAGCTCTACACGCGCACAGGTGATGACGGATCCTCGGGTCTCTTCGGCGGCGACCGGGTGAGCAAGTCGCACCTGCGGCTGGTGGCCTACGGCACGCTGGACGAGCTGAATAGCATCATGGGCCTGCTGCGCCTGCACGCGACACCCGCCTGCGCGGGCGAGGCCACCCTGCAGCGGGTGCAGCAGGATCTCTTCGTGCTCGGGGCCATCCTGGCCACGCCCGCGGCGCGGCAGGACCTGCTGGGCGCGCGGATGAGCCGGCCCACCTGGGAGCTGGCAGACATGGAAGCCGACATCGACCGGCTCACGGCCCTGGCACCGCCCATGACCAACTTCGTCCTGCCCGGCGGCACCGCCGCCTCCGCCCACGCGCACCTGGCGCGCACCGTTTGCCGCCGCGCCGAGCGCGAGGTCGTGGCCCTCACCCACGAGGAGCCCATGCACCCCATCGTGGTGTCCTACCTGAACCGCCTCAGCGACTGGCTGTTCGCCCTGGCTCGGGCCGAGAACGCCACAGCCGGCGTGGCGGATGTCCAGTGGGTGGCGAAGGGCTGAACCCGGAGGGGAAGCCGGCAGCCAGGGGGACAGGGTAGTCATATCCATCGGGACGCCCTGCCAAGTGGGTGTCGAGACGGTTGCTGTCGAAGGTAGCCCAACAAAAATGCCGCCCAGTATTGACTGGGCGGCATTTCCTGAAGCACTCACTTTAAAGCGTGGCAATCAAACGCAGGTAGCGTGGCTGATTGCGGAAGATTTAGAAAGTAACCTTGGCGCCAATGGCCCAGTAGCGGGGCTTGTTGGACTGGAAGCCGGGCAGGCGGGTGCCGAAGCCATCGCCAACGCCGGTTCCGGCATTGTAGGTTCCATCACTCAAATACTTCTGACCATCGTAGTTGGAACCATAATCATAGTTGTTGAGCAGGTTCTGGATGGCGACGTAGGGCTCGAAACGCACCTTGGCGCCGACCTTGATCAGCTGGCTGACCTTGGCATCCAGCTGCAGATTCCATTTTCCGGTCTGGTAGCCGAGGAGGTCGGTGGGATGGTATTCATCCGTCGACGCGTTCGGACCATAGCCGGGAGCTGAGCTGAAGCCGGTGGTGACGTCGTAGGCCATGCCGCTATGCCACTGGCCCAGGAGGGAGACCGCGGTCCCGAAGGAGAAGCGGTGGGTGAAGGAGAAGGTGCCCTGGAGTGAAGGGGTGCCACCGGAGCGCCGGGTCGGGTTGTCCTGCCAGGCGTAGCGGGCGCCCTCGCCGTAGAGACCGCCGGTGTTCCCCGAGGCGTCGAAGGCGCCGGTCGAGCCGCCTTCAGAGGCCTGCTGGTCCTTCCACACGAGGTTGAACATGAAGTTCGTGTCGGAGGTGTTGTAGGTGTACTTCAGCTGCAGCTGGTAGGACACGGCCGACTGGCGGGAATAGAACACCGAATCGGAAAGCGCGTTCCCATGGGAATCGTATTCCTCGACCTTGGGACCACTGCCATCAAGGGCGCCGATGTAGGCGGTCATGTGAGTGGTCTTGGAGTAGAGGAAGTTGGCCTCCACGGCCTGCTGGCTATTCATGCGGTAGGCCGCGCCGATGTTGAAGGCCGTGGTCTGGGGGTACTCGAAATCGCTGGCGATGAGGGATTTGCCGCTGGTATCCGCCGTGGCGGGGGTCAGCCAGCCAGCCACGGTGTTCCGGAAGTAGTCCCGCAGCCCGCCCACGTTGTTCGCGTAGTTGTAGGGCGTCAAGGCATAGGGGAGCGTGATGGCATGGGTGCCCACATTGCCAATGACCGTGCCCGCATTGAAATTGGGGGCCACGAAGTAGGTGGTGCCGGGGTTGTTGCCATTGTAGGCGTAGGCCGCCGCGTTGCGGGCCCGGTTGGGCAGGCCGTTGATGGGCAGACCCAGGCCGCGGGAGAAGCCGGTGACGTTGTCGATCACCTGGGCGGTGAACATGCCAGCGCCGAACTTGACGGCCAGGGTGTCGTCGCCGAGCGGCTTGTAGACAGCCTGGAAGCGGGGATCCACATAGGTCTTGGCCCGGGGGGCCTTGCCGGAGTTCCAGTCGGGATCGGCCGTGGGACTGGCCGCCAGGGTGTTGGCCCGGATCTGGGCGTACATGGAGTCGAAGCCCTTGAGGTAGTCGAGCTTGGTGTCCTTGTCGGCACGGATGCCGAAGTACAGGGCCAGCTTGGGATTCACGGTCCAGTCATCCTGCAGGTAGGCGGAGTACTGATTCCAGGTGGTGCCCGCTTCCCCGTTGGGGGCGATGAAGCGAGCCTGGAGGACGTTCTGGTTGGGGTTGATGGTGCTGTTCCAGCCGTTCACATAGTTGATGCCAGCACCTGCCACCGTCATGTAGTAGATGCCCACTTCCGGGAAGAAGAGGGTGGTCGGGCGGTAGATGTTGTGGGTCAGGTCGATGCCGGCCCGGATGTTGTGGTCGCCGCGGACCCAGCTGACGTCGTTCTTCCACTGGGTGCGCTCGATGCCCGTGCCCTGGTAGGCGTTGGGATCCTGGCCGCCCCAGCCGAGGTTGTTGGTATCAGGGCGGGGGAAGTTCTTCGTGCCGGCGTCCAACAAGGCCGTTTCAGTAGTGCCCGAGGGGCCCGAGCCGGAGGGCCGGATCTTGTTGTTGTAGTTGAAGAAGTGCAGGTTGCTTTCCCACACCACGGAATCGAAGACCACCGTGGCCTTGAGGCCCGTGGCCCAGGTCTGGTTCTGCCCCGTTCCCAGGGTGTTCGTCAGGATGTTGCCAAGGTAGGCATCAGTGCGAGGGAAGGGCTGATTGGCGGTCTGGTCCTGGTAGTAGCCATAGGTCCAGGACAGGTTGGTCGAGGCACTGACGTTCCAGTCCACCTTGGAATAGACATTCCTCTTGTAGTAGTCGTAGGAGATGCCGCCAAGACCCGGCTGAAGGGAGATCGAGTAGGGACTGAAGGAATAGACGGGGTTCTGCTCACCAATGGTCTGCTCCACGCTGACCATGTAGAAGAGCTTGTCCTTCAGGATGGGACCGGACACGGTGGCCCCGTAAACGCCATTGCCATCAGTGCCCTTCACGCCCTCGTCGGTCCTGCGGGCACGCATGCTCTGGTTGGTGTACTGGGCGGTCAACTCGCCCTTGAACTCGTTGGAACCGCTCTTGGTCAGGATGTTGAAGAAGCCGTCTGTCGAGCGGCCGAACTCGGCCTTGAACTGGTTGGTGACGACCTGGAGTTCCTGCACCGCCCCGATGGGAATCGGCAGGACGTAGCCGCCCACGTCTGTGGAGTTGTTGTCCGCGCCGTCCACCGCGTAGTTGGTGCCGCGGCCCATGCCCTCACCGGTCATGATGTAGGTGCTGGACTTCTTGGTCGGGTCGACCTGGGAGCCCTGGACGATCATGACGCCGGGTGCGAGCACGGCGGCGGCATTGATGTCGCGGGACACCATGGGCAGGTCGGAGAGGGTCTGGACATCAATGTTGCTGCCGATCTGCGCGGTGGACGTATCCACGGTCTGCGCAGCGCCGGCCGCGGCGATCACCTCGACGATGGCGCCCGTGGTGGCGGGCCACTTGAACGCCGCATCGATTTCCTGACCCAGCAGGGCGTTGCGGCTTGCCTTGTAGCTCTGCCCCTGGAAGGAGTAGACGATGTCGTACTTGCCGACCGGCAGGAAGGCGAAGTTGAAGTAGCCGTTCTTGTCGGTCAGGAGGCTGCGCTTGACGCCGTTCTCGGGATTCGAGATGGCCACCAGGACTCCGGCCTTGCCGGCGCCGCCGGGGTCGGTGACCCGCCCGCGGAGCGTGCTGGAACTCTGCTGGGCCAGCAGTCCGGTTCCGGCAGCAGCCACCAGGGCGAAGGCCGTAAAGCCTAGCCGATTGAAAATTCTACTCATGGATGACTCCTTTGAGTGTCGCGGCCACGCCGCATGGGGGGGAGTGAAGGATTGCTTGCCAAGTCCAGGGACGGGGATGTCGCCGCCAGGGGGGGAGCGGCGCGTTCTCGGGACCAGGGGGGCAAAGATTCATGTGCTGCGGTTAGACTAGGACAGGTTCCCTGCTTTTTTTGAATTTTTTTGTAACCTAATTTTGAGTCAATACACACGCCCTGGGTCAACAATCTATGGTCTCAAGCAGCCAGGTCTTTACAGATTGAGAATCTGAGACTACCTGGAGGGTGCTTAAGTAGCCCTCGGAGACGATCTGGTACCCGCGTTTTGTATACACTGTGAAAAGTTTATCGTTTTTTTCTATTTTCGATCCCACCGTAACATGCACCCGGATGCCCACACCCAGATCCAGGACATCGTTCCGGTTTCGGCGCCCGGCACCCAGGTCCATGGCCAGGAGGCCCAGGGCACGACCATCGATGGCGGAAACATAGCCGGCGCGGTCCGCGCGGATTTCGACCACCTGGCCGGGCTGGGGCAGGCGGCTGAAGTCGTCCAGGGCCTTGGCGTCGCCACCGTTCAGGGTCACGAAGTGCCGCAGGGTCTCCAGGGCCAATCCATCCCGGATGCTGGTCTGGGCCCTGGCCAGGGCCTGCTCCAGTGTGGTGGCGCCGCCGCCCATGAGCAGCATCTCGGCGGCCAGGCGGAAGCTCAGCTGGGCCAGCTCGGAATCACCATGCTCGCCGCGGAGAATCTCGACGGACTCCATCACTTCAAGGGCATTGCCAATGGCCCAGCCCAGGGGGGCGTCCATGCGGGTGATGAGGGCGCGGATCTGCATGCCGTGGGCGCTGCCCACATCGACCATGCTCTGGGCCAGGGCGCGGGCGTCCTCCAGGGTCTTCATGAAGGCGGTGAGGCCGCACTTCACGTCCAGCACCAGGGCATCGGCACCACCGGCCAGCTTCTTCGACATGATGCTGGCGGTGATGAGGGGGATGCTCTCCACGGTGGCGGTGATGTCCCGCAGGGCGTAGAGCTTCTTGTCGGCGGGGGCGATATCGGCGGTCTGGGCGGAGTTGGCGAAGCGGGTCTCGCGGAGGCTGTGCAGGAACTCGGCCTCGCTGAGCTCGACCTTCAGGCCAGGGATGGCCTCGAACTTGTCCACGGTGCCGCCGGTGTGGCCCAAACCACGGCCGCTGAACATGGGGCAGGGCACGCCGCACGCCGCCACGATGGGACCGAGGATGAGGGTGGTCTTGTCGCCCACGCCCCCGGTGCTGTGCTTGTCGACCTTGAGGCCGGGGATCGAGGACAGGTCCAGCCGCTTGCCCGAATCCCGCATGGCCAGGGTGAGGGCCAGGGTCTCGGCCGTGTCCATGCCCCGCCAGCAGATGGCCATGAGCAGCGCCGCGCTCTGCTCGTCAGGGATGCTGCCGTCCGCCGCGCCCTGCACCCAGAAGGCGATCTGCTCGGGGGACAGGGCTCCGCCCAACTTCTTGGTGTAGATCAGGTCGTACATCCGCATGGGATGACTCCTTGGGCTCAGATGCTTTGGACCATGTTCTCCAGGGTGGAGGCATCGCCACGGCCCTTGAACCGGGCCTTGTACTCGGCGAGATCCTTCAGGGCCTGGGCGCGATCCCCGGCGAGCCGGTCCACGTCCAGCTGGCTGAGCCAGAAGGCTTCGGCCCAGGCTTCGCCGGGGGTGGCCTTGGCGCGGAGGGGATCCAGCTGCGCATGGGCGTCCTGGACCTGGCCCAGGGCAAGGGCGCGCTGAGCCAGGCGAATCTGGCCCCAGGCATCCTCGGCCTTGGCGGGAGCCTGCTCCTTGCCATCGAGGGTCAGACGCCAGGTGGCCAGCAGGCCCGCTGTGGCGGCCTTCCGCGACGAGGGCGCCGCGTTGGCCAGGGTCTCCAGCCGCCCCAGGCGCTCGCGCATCCGCTTTTCGACTTCAGCCGCAGGCACGGGGGTGATGCCGTCCCCTTCCACTTCAATCTGCAGGGCGGCGAGGGCGGCTTCGTGCTTCTCGGCGGTGGAGGTCTGCCAGGCGCTCCAACCCCCGATGATCAGGCCCACGGCCACCACGGCAGCGACGCCGATGAGGATGGGCTTCACCAGGCCGGCGTCCTCTTCCTGCCCCTGGTTGTACTTGGTCTGGAAATGGGCCAGGCTCTGCGCCGGCTTCTGGACCTGGATCTGACGGTTTTTGGTGGGACGGGCCATGACCAACCTCTTCGATGAGACAGCACTCGGACCCTAGAGGATGCACCAATCCCCTTCCCTCCGGCACTTGAAAATGCGGACCCGCCTGATACGATGATCGTTCGCGCCTGGGTAGCTCAGTCGGTAGAGCAATGGACTGAAAATCCATGTGTCGGCGGTTCGATTCCGTCTCCAGGCACCAAATGTATTTGGCCCCCGAATTCGGGGGCCAAATACTTTGGAGAGACGGAATCGAAGTCACAGAACGCTTGGGCTGCGTTTTGAGCGAGGAGGACGCATCGCGTCCGACGAGGGAAGCGGCCCTGGCGTTCGGGCGGCCCGGGGGAGGCGCGCGAGCGCCGGAGGAGGGGATTCCGTCTCCAGGACGACGGGATCGAAATCACAGTCGGACCGGGGATCGCCCATCCATACGGCTGGCTGGTTTAGACTAAAGCCTTCCCTCGCGGAGTCCACTCATGCCCTTGCTGCTTCTCGTCCTGCCCGCCCTGGTGGTCGCTCAGGCACCCCCGGGTTCTCCGGCCATCGACCAGGTCCAGAACCTCATGGGTGCCATTCCCGCGGCGCTGGTCAACGAGAAGCGCGGTGCCATACGCGGGTTGGTGGCGAAGGCGAAGGCCGGCTGGGAGCAGGCGAAGCCGGAGCTGCGTAAGACCATCCCAGATCCGGAGGCAGCCTTCATCGACAGGCAGTTCAAGGCCATGTTGACGATGAAAACCCAGGAACAGGCCATCGGCGCCATTGGCATCTCCTCCACCCTCAGTCGGTTCCAGCCCCACTCTCGCAAGCAGGACCTGCTCCAGGCGAGTCGGCTGGTCATGGCGGCCTGGACCGGAGTGGATGCTGGCCAGTGGGAGCCGTTCCCCAATGTGGCGGCAGGCTTCAGGCCTCTCACTGACCAGGACAATGGCCAGCACACCCTGGCTCTGATTCAGGTGCAGGACGCTCTGAAACGGCTCGATGAGAACCACAAGAAGCACCAGGGTCCGGGCGTCAAGAAGGCCCTCAAGGAGCTGCTGAACCTCGTGGATGTACTCGAGAAACCCTGAGCGGGACCTGGGATCGGGTACCCGTCGAGGCCCCCGTCCGGGGGCCTCGACGCTTGAATCGAACGGGAGCGCTACTCCCCCGCGGGCCGGTAATCGTCGGCCAGGGTGATGGGCACCTTGGCCTTGATCTCCTTCTGGATGTCCAGGCTGATGGCCTGCGCCCGCTGCTGCTTGTAGCCCTGGGCCACCTGGGCCTTGACGGTCTCGAAGGGCGGCACGCCGCCGGCGGCACCCTGGGCCTTCATCCGTTCGACCTGCTCCTTGTAGAAGGCCAGCAGCTGCTCATCGGTGGGCTCAGCCGTCGGCATGCGCTTCTTGGCGAGGGCCTGGAAGTAGACATTGGCTTCCTGCTGTTCTAGCTGGCGCTTGACGGCGGGATCCTGATCCAAGCCCGTTTGCTTGGCATAGGTGGCAATGGCCTTGGACATGGCGATGCGGCTGGCGAGGTTCGCGCGCTCGTCCCGGGCGGCGGGATCGCTGAGGAAGGACTGGGCTTCCTTGGGATCCGGGGAGAGGGTCTTCACCACATCCTGGAATTCCGCCTCAGTGATCTTGTCGCCACCGACATTGGCGATGACCCGGCTGGAGTCAGGCTTGCCGGAGTTGCAGGCCAGGGACAGGAAGAGGGCCGATCCGGCGATGAGGGCGGCATGAAAGGTCAGCTTGGACATGGAGTCTCCACGAACATCGTCGGGTTTTGTTTTGAGCTCTGGGAGCATCAGAGGATCCAGAATGACAGGTCACGGAGGATTTCATGAGCCGAATTGACGACCTGGCAGGTCTGGACTTGGTGGTCTATACCGCCACCTGGTGCCCCGACTGCCGCCGCCTCGACGCCTGGCTGACGAGGCATGAAATCGTCCACACCAAAGTGGACATCGAGACCGTGCCCGGGGCTGCCGAAAAGCTCGAGACCGAGACCGGGAAACGGGCCATTCCGTTCGTGCTGGTGGGGGGGACGCGCTGGGTCCGGGGCTACCACAAGGAGCTGCCGCAAAGGCTCGACGGGGATTTGCTAGTGGAGGAGCTGCTGGCAGCGAGGGGTTGATTCGACCCACTCAGGGGTGATTCCCTCCCTGTGGGGCCCCGCTCCGCAGGCTGCCCCGCAGCCTGGTTCGCGACCCACATGGTCGGGACCCCAGACGCGCGCATGGTGCTCGCCGGTGCGGGTGCCCCGCTCGGGACAGCCCACCGGGCTGCCCGCTCGCGACCCGCATCCGGCTCGCGAGTCCGGGGCTACCACAGGGAACTGCCCCAGCGGTTTGACGGGGAT